>MGSI01000021.1 GCA_001798455.1 Deltaproteobacteria bacterium RIFCSPLOWO2_02_FULL_57_26
GTTCTGACCTCCTCAGTCGCCGACCGCGATTCAAAGACAGCCCTTCTCTTCCCCGGCCGGGCAAATTCGCTTACTATAGCGGAAATACCCCGCAATCTAAAGGAGTCCGATGAAGAAAAATCTTTCTCCGCTCAGAAAAACCCTGATTACCGCGTGCCGGATCCTCTCCCAGCAGGGCCTGGTGCATGGCTTCGGCCACGTGAGCGCGCGCGTTCAAGATTCGGCCTTCTTCCTCATCACCCCCAGGGTGAGCCTGGCTTTGGTCGGGGAGAAGGACCTCCTGCTTCTCAACCTGAACGGCGGGACCGTCAAGGGGAAAATCGCCGCGCCTTTCGAAGCCTCCCTCCATGCGGCCATATACAAGGCGAGATCCGACGTCAACGCCGTCGCCCGGTTTCACGCCCGCAAGGCCAACTATTTCTCCGTCACGGAAAAAAGGATCGATGCGGTTCACAACCACGGGAGCTTCTTTCAGGGGGGCGTCCCGGTTTTCCCCAAGACCGATCTCATCTCAACGCCCGGTCTCGGCGCAGACGTCGCCCTGACGCTGGGAAACAAGCCGGCCATTCTGCTTCGCGGCAACGGTCAGGTGACGGTGGGAAGGACGATTCCCGAAGCGGTGATGATGGCGATCTATCTGGAGGAGGCCGCGGACATCCTTTACGGCGCGCTTCAACTCGGGACGCCGATCCCTCTCTCCGCCGGCGAATCGGCTCTAAGACAGGCGGAGACGCTTCCACCGGTTGACCTGAATCGGGCCTGGAACTTCTTTAAGAGCAGCGTTCGGAGCAAATAGATCAGGAGAGGTAAAAAATGATCTTAGCTACCACGTAGGCGATAGACCCACAGATCGGGAAGGTAAGCACCCAAGCCGCCACAATTTCGCTGGCGACTCCCCATCGTACCGCAGAAAATCTCTGAATCGATCCCACGCCTATAATTGAGGTGCCAATAGTATGAGTGGTGCTCAGGGGAATCCCAAGCCGCGAAGCGCCTTCAATGACCAAGGCAGCAGCAGTCTCGGCGGAAAACCCGTGGATGGGCTCTAACTTGGTCAGCCGGATACCCATGGTCCGGATAATCTTCCAGCCTCCCAACGCCGTTCCAATGCCCATGGTTCCGGCACAGAGCAAAATGACCCAGAAAGGCACGTTGAACTCTGGCAGGATGCCACCGAGCACCAGAGCCAACGTAAAGACACCGATGAATTTCTGACCATCATTGCTTCCGTGGCTAAAAGCCATGAAAGCGGCAGAGACAAGCTGCATGCGCCCAAAAAAGATGCGGAGCCTGCCAGGGCGGCTATGATAAAAAATACGGTAGAGCAGCAACATGATTCCCAGACCCCCGAGAAATCCCAGGAAGGTGGAGAAGAGGAGCCCTATGAAGACTTTCCTCCATCCTTCCCATAACAAAACTGATGGTCCAGCCGTAGCTAATCCCGCACCCGCCAACCCTGCCACCAACGCATGACTCTCGCTAGTAGGAATACCTCCCATATAGTAGGCCGCCGTGCTCCACAGGACGATGCCTATCATCGCCGCCCCCACCGTGGTCGTGTTGATCACTGATGGATCGACTATCCCTTTGCCTATGGTTGCAGCTACCGCCGTGCCAGAAAAGGCGCCTAAGATGTTCAGGACCGAGGCCATAAGCAGGGCTTGATAGGGAGAGAGGACCCGGGTTGAGACGACCGTGGCGATGGCATTTGGAGCGTCCGTCCAGCCATTAACAAACTCGGCCATGAGGATGAGCACCAGGACAGGCCCTATCGACCAGATCTGTTCAGCCATCTAAACCCGGGGCGATTGATGAAGGAGACCGGCCTACTTCTTGGCGATCTCGAAGGTGATCTTCACCTCCTCCTTCGGCTTGACCGTAACCTTTTGGCTCTGCTTGCCCAGGGTCTCATGCCAGACCTCCAGCGTGTAGGTGCCGGGAGGCACATCCGTGAGCTTAAAGCTCCCGCTATTATCGGTCACCCCAAAGTAGGGATTGTCCGCCACGAAAAACCAGCCGCTCATCCAGCCATGGACATCGCACTTTACGCTTACGACCTCGGGCTTATCCAGCTTTACGGTGAGGCTCTTCTTGAACTTAGGCTGGGCCACATTGAACGGGCTATTCGCCTTGCTGTAGCTGTGCACGTTGTGGAGAATCCCGTCCGGGTTGAGAATCTCTACGGAAGAGCCGGCTACAAAGGCCAGGACATGCGGATGGTATTCACAACCGTTCTGGTCAAGGGTGACTTTTTGCGGTTCCATCTTTTTACCCTTCTTGATATCCGCGATAGAGACTACGGCATTGACCAGATTCCCGCCTGAGACCAACAGGGTAGGATCGTTCTTGGCGGTCTTGGCGCAGACCTCTTTATCCTTGTTGATGTCCAGCTTCTTTGGCGCCGGGGCCGCCCCTTTAAACTTGACGACACCTGAAATGGTCCCGCCGTCGCTCACCGCCCCACCTTCGTAAGCCAGCAAACTCGATAGAGGAACAACCAGCAAGACCGTAACTAAGAACGTTGACAGAATGCTCCTTTTCATAAAACCTCCTTATTGCCTGATCCAATAGACGTACAGCACACTAATTCATTCAGCGCGATGCGGCAGCCGCAGGTCCCTTTCTTCCCAGCATCACGATATAGTTTCTCAGCGCCTCGATCTGCTTGTCGTCTTTGCCGCCAAGGATGTTATCCGGCCCGCCGGGGTAGAACGAAGGCATTTTCGTGCCGGGCTGAACTTTTTGCGGATCCTGGAGCCACTTGATAATCCATTCCGGATTGAGGCGGTCTTTCGCCAGGTTGAGGTCCGGCGCCCAACCCTCAGGAGGCCCCTCCGGCTTTCTCTCCCCCTGCTGATGGCAGCTGAAACAGTTAAAGAAATCTTTAGAAACCAGGATGCGGGCCGCGTCCAGATGCTCCTTGGGAACCTTCCGCTCATCAAAATAGGCGTAGGGGATCTCGACCTTGGACAGGCCGTTGAAGTAAGCGACCAGTCGATTAGCCTCCTCATCGGTGAAGCCGAAAGTAGGCATCCGCAAGTTCAGCCATGGGCGAATCGGGATGGGCCGCTTCAAAAATCCGAACAGCCAGCCGGACTGGACCTTCTCGCCCTCGCCGTTGAGCGGGGGTGGAGCGAGCGCCGGGTTCTCGTAGTATTTACCGATAAACCCGCCCCGTTTCTCGATCTCATGACACCCGATGCAGTTGTATTGATGCATGAGGCGCCGGCCCTCGACCACCTGGACTGCCCTTTGACTCTGGTCCGCGCGGTAGCGGGAAGGCACCTTTCTCTCGCGGAACCCAGCGAGCAAGATACGCAGAGCCTTGATGTCATCGTCCGTCAGGTTAAAGTGCGGCATCACCTGCTCCACTCGCGGTGTAGCGTAGATGCGCGGCTCCTTGAGCTTGTTGGTGGTCCAGTCATCCCAGGTTATGGGGATATCCGTGCGGTTGCCGAAAAATAGCTCTTCGAGGGTCTTGGACCCAAAGGTGGTGAGCTCCACGCCGATGCGGGATTCCTTTTCCATCCCCGGGATGTCATGGCAGCCGAAGCATCCGTATTTGCGCACCAAGGACTCTCCCCGCTTAATGTTCTTCGCGTCCTGGAGCTGTTTTTCTAGAGAAGGCTTCTCATCCGCAGGCTTCCCCAGCGTCATCAGGTAGGCGGTCACGGTCATGGCTTCGTCATCCGCCAGGCGCAGGCTGGGCATCCGGGTCTCGGGCGAGAAACTGCGGGGATTCTTTAGCCAGTGGTAGGTCCAGCGCGGTCCGACCTTCTCGCCGATATTTTTGAGATTGGGGATAAGCTCCTTCTCTTTTCCCAGAACCGTCGAAACCTCTCCCTCCGCAAAACCGTGACAACCCTTGCACCCGATCGATTCCACGAGATCCTTGCCTTTCGCGACCAGGCTCTTATCACCCTCGCGGAAGCTGGCCGGCAGGGGTTGCTCTTGAAGCCACTTCTCTCCCTCCTCCTTGGATATCGACCAAAGAAAGGAGGCGATCGCAACGGCTTCATCCTCTTTCAAGGAAAAGTTCGGCATGCGCGTGCGCGGGCGAACACTATGAGGGTTCTGAATCCAGCGGACCATCCAGCCTGGATCCACCTTGGCGCGGATCCTCCTCAGGCTTGGGCCGACCTTGGGGACGTCCTCGTAGCCTTGGGCCAGGTGACAGCCCGTGCACCCCATCTGTTCAAAGATTCTCTGGCCCTCGGCCAAAAGCGGCGCATCTTCCAGGCGCTGAACATCGAGATGGCAGGAAGCGCAGCTCGATTGCACCTTGGCTCCGCGCAGCAGCGGATGCTCCCAGTAGGGAATTTCGCCATGGGCCTGGCGCGCGCTGTTCACGGCCGCTCCCTGACCTTCGTGACACGGGGCACAGCCAACCTTGTCGGGCGGATGGGCGTTATCGGCTAACAGAACCTCGCGGCGGGGATGCGTGCGAAAAGGCTGGGGCTCGTTTTCAAAGCCCGCGCGGTTGATCGCCATGTGGCAGGTCTGGCATCGATCCACCCGGGCCACGGGCTGGTCGAAGTTATTCCGGTCAAACTCCTCGAGAACCACCTGATGAATCTTGGGGATCTTATAAAAAGAAATGGGGCCCGCGTTGAGCGTCGCGTTCTCCATCGCCTTGACCCACTTGTCCCGCTCCGCGGTGAGCTTCGCGATCTGGGTTTCCAAATCCTTGATGCCCGAGTTGACTTTCTTGATCTCTTCTTTGATCTGTTCCCTCTCCTGACGGGCCTTCTCGAGCTGAGGATCTAGCCCGGCCTTTTCCCGCTCCAGCTCCCGAATCCTATCTTCGTACGGCTTCGCGCCCCGGCCCTGCTGCACGGCATGATCGTACTCGTACCAGGCCTCTTCGAGCTCGCTCTTGATGAACTTCACCTCCTGATCCAGTTCAGTGAAACGGACGTCGGCTTTGGTCTCGTCACGGCGCAGGACCTTGAGTTTCTTGGCCAATTCGCCCCCACGCAGGCTGGCGCGCTCTTCCGCGAGCTTCTTGACCAGCTCCTGATAGGCGGGATCGGCGCGGAGCTTTTTGTCCTCTTCTTCGTAAGCCTGCTCGGCCTTGCGATAGTCAAGCCGGTAGAACTCAGCCTGGAACTGTTTCCACGGCCGCCGCGTGAAGTTATCGTCCCAGAAAGCCCATAGGGTCAGGACTACCAGCAGGACGCTCCCGAGCAGAAAAACGCTGCCGTACGACTTTTTTTCCTCAGCCTCGTCAAAGCCTCTGACCGCCATGCTTGCCCCTTTAAGCCAGCTTTTTTTCCAGCGCGCGTCCCAGAGAAAAGACTCCAACCCCGATCAGCGTGAGCACAATCTCTTCGGCCATGGTGACGCGCTGCACGATGCCGACGAAGAGCGCATACCCGACATCCGCGATCCCGACCGCCTGGAGAATTTTTGACGCGTAGAACATCAGATGTTAAACCAGGGCGTGACCCAGACATACTTGACGTTGAAGGCGAGCCGGAGAAACATCTTGGCGGGAAGGGAAAGCATCGTGACAAAAAGTAAGGCCGTGATGAGAAAGCGAACCATGCCCCACCGCTCTAAAAAATCCTTCCCCTTGACGCGCAAAATCCAGAGATAAAAAGCCGCAAGACTGACCACAAAGTACCCGAACACCACCACCCCACCACAGACTGAAGACCAAAAATAGTCCCTGAACCCCAGGACGTAAGGCAAGTCTACGTTGGTCAATGCCACGACCTTATGGGGATCCCAGTGCTGCCAAGGCCAGAAAAGGTTCCATCCCGGACCGCGAAAAAAGGTCCCGATAATGATCATGCTCACCCAGAGCACATGGAATCCGAAAAAGAAGGTCAGGATCTCGTATTTTCTTTCTTTGAAGGTGTAATAACCATTTCCTTTGGGGTTGATATCGATAAAGGGGATCATCATGAGACCCACGATGATGAGACTGGGCAGCACCACGCCCGCATGCCACGGGTCAAAATAGACCAGCATCTCCTGCAGGCCGAGAAAATACCACGGCGCCTTAGACGGGTTGGGGGTTCGGGTCGGATTGGCCGGCTCTTCCAGAGGGGCGTCGACTAGAAGGGACCAAAGGATGAGCACGAGCATGACGAAAATCCCAACGAGGAACTCGACGCGCACCAAATGCGGCCACGTGTGGACCTTGTCGTCCACAACGGGCGATTTTCGTTTCTCCTGAGCGATTCCAGCCATCACACACCCTTCGAAGTTGTCCGTTGGCCGTTCAAGACGTTCAAAACGTTCAAACAGTTTGAACGGAGCGCGGTTCGACTTTGCTCACCGCCCTGAGCCCGTCGAAGGGAAGCGGTTGAACGGTTCGAACTTTTTGACATTTTGACCCCTTAACCTTTGAACCTGTCTTAGAGCGGCGGTCCCGAGAAACTGTCTCGGCGAATGCGCCAGAAGTGAATGGCCATCAAAAGACTCGCAACCATCGGGATGAAGATGCAATGGAGGATATAGAACCGCAATAAGGTGTGAGGTCCGATTTCACCGCCCCCGAAGAGAAACGCCCGGGCATCGTAGATCGGGTTGGCGCCGACCAGGTCGGCAAAGGGCCCTTCGTGTCCCAAGAGTGGAGTTGCCCGCGCCATGTTGGAGCCCACGGTCACCGCCCAGATAGAGAGCTGATCCCACGGCAGCAGATACCCCGTGAAACTCAAGAGGAGGGTCAGAACCAACAGGAGCACTCCGACGATCCAGTTAAACTCGCGGGGCGGCTTGTAGGACCCCGTGAGAAAGACCCGAAACATGTGGAGCCAGACAAAAACCACCATAGTGTGGGCCGACCAGCGGTGCATGTTGCGCATCAGCATGCCGAAGGGCATGTCGAACTCCAGGTACTTCATGTCCGCGTAGGCGTACTCAGCCACCGGGCGGTAGTAGAACATGAGATAGATGCCCGTGACCACGGTGACCAGGAACATGAGGAAGGTCAGGCCTCCCATGCACCAGGTAAAACGCATGCGCACACCGTGCCGGCGCACTTTGGCCGGATGGAGATGCAGCCAGACATTGGCCGTAACCATGAGGACGCGGTTGCGCGGCGTATCCTCGTAGCCATGGCGAAAGATCGCCTTCCAGACCTGATTCTCCGTGATATCTCTCTTGATCTCTTCCCACTTCTTCATCGTAAGCCTTTCTCGTCACACCTTCAGGATGGTGTCCGGGTGCTGCTCGTCAGGATCGACCCCCGGACCCATTTTAAATACCTTGCTCTTGTCCACGACGAGCTGTCCTTCCTGATTCAAGCTGATCTTGAAGCGATCGAGCGGACGGGGCGCGGGCCCCTCGAAGTTGAGACCGTCCTTGAAAAAGCCGCTGCCGTGACACGCGCACTTAAACTTGTTTTCCACCGGCAGCCAGCGCGGTGTACAGCCAAGATGGGTACACTTCGCGAAAACCGCATAGATGCCGCTTTCTTCCCGAACAATCCAGACGCGAAACTCCTGCTTGTATTTCTCGCTTACCTCGCCGATGACGTAATCCGAAGGGAGTCCCGCCTTGAACGTGGACGGAGGCTGGAAGAGAACTCGCGGGAAGGCGGAGCGGAGGAAACCGAGAAGGCTGAACCCGCTAAAGATCCCAAAACAACTCCAGCCGAGGCGCGTAAAAAAATCCCTGCGCGACCAGATGCCGCGCTTTGCCGTTTCCTTTCGCTCGTCTTTCGCCATCGTCGTACGCTATCGCTTGAGCCAGCTTATCGCGGCGCCCCATACCACGAAGATCAATCCGCCGAGCATCAGAACCAACCCCACCGGGCCAAAGATAAAAGAGAGCCCTGCCCCCACCCCGAAGATGAGGACACCGGCCCCTAGAGGATTGAAGGGACCGGGAGCCGCTCCCTCTTGCCCTGGCTCCCCCGCGCCCGCCTGGATCATTTCCTCGCGGATCAGGGTGTAGGCCAGTTCTTTTAGATCTTCCCGTCTTTGCGGTTCAGCGCTCTGGATGAGACGACCAATTTCTTGGGCTAATCTCTCAATCTCCTGCTCTCGCGCTGGAAGATCTGAATTGGGAGAATCTGAAGTCACCTAGATTAGGTTTTTTGATTATTATAGAAAAAGTGTTTTGTCAACCGTCAGCCTGTATCCGCCCTGTATCCGCGCTCATGGCAGTACCCTTCCTGGCGGTTCCCTTAACAAGGGTTATCGACTTTTATAAAAGAGGGCGACCCTGGAGGGGAAAGTCAGGACGGCTGCGCTAGCTTTTATTAGCCAGTGGTGGAATTGGCACGAATGGTCCTGCAAACTTAACAGAAAAGTGGGTCGCCGCCGGATTTAAAATTCAAAACGCCCGCGGGTTTCGCGCCCCCGGGCCTTTTTTTACGCTTGCCCCGATCCGCTGGAGGTGGTAAATTTATTCATACTTTTGGTAGGAGATTCGGGAGGAGAATATGGCCCAGAAAGTAAAGCTTACGGTCAGTGTAGATCAGGATTTGGTGGAAACGCTCGATGAGATGAGCCGGCGAACTAAGAAACCCCGGAGTCGCGTGGTTCAGGAGGCACTGCGTTTGTGGAGACGTAAGCAGCTCCATGACAAGCTGGCAGAGGGATACCGAGCCATGGCAGAAGAGGACCGGGAAACGGCTGAGCGGCATTTGCCAGCCTTTAGAGAGATTCTGAAATGAAGGGATTAACGCCGCGCAGAGGCGAGGTGTGGATTGTCAATTTCAATCCCGGGCGCGGCAGCGAGCAGAAGGGTAGTCGGCCGGCCCTGGTAATCCAAAACGACACGGGAAATATTTATGCCTCCACCACGATCGTAGCCGCGATAACCTCCACCATAAAAGAATTCCCCGTGACCGTGGTCCTGCCTGCGGGTGAAGGCGGGCTCAAGCGGCGCTCCATGGTCAATTTGGCTCAGCTTCTCACTATCGACAAGGGGCGTCTGCAGAAGCGTCTGGGACACCTTGGTGATGCCGTCATGGAGAAGGTCAGCGA
>MGSI01000022.1 GCA_001798455.1 Deltaproteobacteria bacterium RIFCSPLOWO2_02_FULL_57_26
TGCAACCTGATCGTGAACGCCTTCAAGTACACCGCTAAAGGAGAAGTGCGCATCCGGATCGAGAACCGGCCAGCCTCCGGATCCGTCGCGCTGGTGGTGGAGGACACCGGCCGAGGCATCGCGCCCGAAGAGCTGCCGAAGATTTTCGAAGGATATCATCAGGTCCGCTCCACTGACACCGCCCAGGGAGTCGGCCTGGGGCTGACGATCGTCAAGAAATACCTTGAGCTCATCAAGGGAGAGATCCAAGTCCGCAGCCAACCGGGCAAGGGCTCCTCTTTCCAGGTGATCCTTCCCCATACCCCTCAGGCGTAGGGACGTCATGGCGCTCATACTCAGCGAGCGACTGACCCGCCGGCTGATCGACATGCCCCGCGCCATCCGGGTCGTCGAGGGAATCTTTCGAGACCGGGCGGCCGGCAAGGTACAGGGCCTGCCCCGCCGCAGGATCAAGAGCAGCCGGAAACAGCTCAACTTGATGGCCGCCTGGCACGCTGGCTGGGATCTCATCTGCCTGAGGGCCTACATGATGCCAACAAATACCATTACGCTTTACAGCGGGCGCTCAGGAGCGATCCAGGCTATCATGATCGCTACCTACCTAAGCAGCCTGCGCACGGGAGCGGCAAGCGGCGTGGCGGCAAAATACCTCGCGCCCCCGGAGGCCAGGGTGCTGGGGATCATCGGTCCAGGATGGCAGGCGACCTTCCAGGTTGAGGCGATTGTACACTCCTGCCAGATCAAGCAGGTTCTGGTCTTCGGTCGCAATCCGAGGCAGAGAAAAGATTTCATCCGCGAGATGGGCAAACGACTGTCCGTGAAGTTCAAGGAATCTTCGTCTCCCGAGGAGATCGAAGCGGAATCGGATATCGTTGTGGTGGCGACAGATTCTTCCACTCCTCTGATCGACGGCAGCAGAATCAGGGACGAAGTCTTAGTCATCTCAATGGGGGCAAACCAAGCGGTAAAACATGAAGTCTCAGGCGATCTCATCCGGCGGATGGAACTCGTGGTCACGGATGATCTCCCAACCGCGCAAAACGATAGCGGCGACTTGATCGCTGCTTGTCAGGCGGGAATAGTTCGCTGGGAGGATGTGATTCCTTTGGAGAAGATCGTTGCCGAAGGCGCGCCTCAACCTCGTCCTAAGAAGATCCTCTTTCAGTCCAACGGCATCGCCGACGAAGATCTGGCGGTGGCCCGCTATGTGTGGAATCAAGCGCGCCGTTCTCACCACCAACCGAAGTAATTCTTTCGGGTCTGCTCTTCCTGAGAAGGGGTCGAGCCCGAGGGGTGGTTTTCCCGCATCGCTTTATCGACTTCATAGCGCAAAAGGCCCCAGATCTTCTCTAGGCAGCGAACAAAATCGGGATCCGAC
This sequence comes from Deltaproteobacteria bacterium RIFCSPLOWO2_02_FULL_57_26, assembly GCA_001798455.1. Classification (GTDB taxonomy): domain Bacteria; phylum Desulfobacterota; class Binatia; order UBA9968; family UBA9968; genus 2-12-FULL-57-22. The sequence goes on from MGSI01000022.1 coordinate 1,379, forward strand.
ATGCTTTTGATGGTCCGCGGCCGGCGCACGTCCACGGCGATCACGCTCCGGACCACGCCGGGTGCGGCGCTCATGACCGCGATTCGATCACACAGCATCACAGCCTCCTCGATATTGTGGGTGACGAGGATGAGGGTTTTCTTATCTTTCTCCCAGATCTGCAGAAGCTCCTCGCGCAAGAGCAGGCGCGTCTGCGCATCGAGGTTGGCGAAGGGCTCATCCATCAGGACGACTTCCGGATCGTTCGCCAGCGCGCGGGCGAGCGCCACCTTCTGCTTCATCCCGCCCGAGAGCTCGTTCGGATGGGCCGAGCCGAAGTCCAGGAGCCGGACCATCTCGAGGAAAAATTGGGCCACCCTCCGGTAGACCGGCTTCGGCTCCCCGCGAAACTCCGGCCCTAAAGGGACGTTGCGGTCGACGGTCCGCCATGGCAGCAAGGCAGCGTCCTGAAAAACCATCGAGACCATCGCCTTAGTCCGCTTTTCCCCGACGAATTCGACCGAGCCCGCGGTCGGCTTTTCTAGGCCGGCGATGATATGAAGAAGAGTGGTCTTCCCACACCCGGTGGGCCCGATCACGCCGAAAAATTCCCTGTCCCGGACTTCCAAGTCCACCCCGGCCAGGGCACGGATCTTACCCTGCCCGGTCATGAACTCTTTGGTCAATCCATGAATGACAACGCGCATATCCTCGCTCCGCTCGAAATCTCAAATTTCAAATTGCAGATCTCAGATTTTTTTCAATTCGAAATTCGCAATCCGCAATTTGCAATTGTCTAGGGCATCTCCTCCAGTAGCCGGCCGTAACCCTTCACGGGCGCGCACAGGTGAAGCCGCTTCTGCGTGGCCCACACCTGCGCCGGGATGCTGGAGACGACGGTAGTCTGGAGATCCCGCTCCAAAGGCTCGATGACGGGAAGATTGTGCCACCCAGCCCCGAGCAGATAGATCCCATCTGCGCCGCCGGCGTCGACGAAAACTTTCTTCGCAAAGGCGTAGATCTCTTCGGAAGGGATCTTTCCCGCGTCCTTAAAGGGGACGTCAAGTCCTCTCATCGCCGCCACCTCAAACCCGCCGTCCACAAAAAATTTGGCAAACCGGCGGTTGAGGTCGTCCTTGAAATAGGTGATCCCGACCAGCCGTTTGATCCCCAAGACCCTGAAGGCCTCGACTTGGGCAATCGTGGCGGTGAGAACGGGGACGCGGTGCTTTTCCTGGAGCTGGGCTACAAGGTCTGTGTCAAAGCCGTATCCGCGAACCATGGTCGGAGGCGCGCCCATGATGACCACGATGTCTGCTCCCAGCTCGGCGAGCTTGGCGACCTTCCTCTCAGCAATGGCCAAAGCCTCCTGGAACTCCTGCTCGGTTCCGGCCCTGACGCCGACATGAAGCGGGATAAAACCTACCCCTTCAGGCATGAGCTTGATAAAGCTCTCCATCGACCCGGGACGGTACGTCGGCTTGACCAGCCCGACGATTCCTCTAGCCCCGTAATACATGGTTCTCTACTGTGTAGCCGAAAGTGTGCCCCGACCCAGCGTCAATCCCAAGCCTCCTATACACCCGTAGAGAGAGACGATCAAGCTGGACACTCGAGTCAAATGCAACAATCTCTAGAGCGCGCCTAGCACTCGATCAAGTCTGTAATTGGATCTCCCGTCAGCGAGGACGCAACAATGTTACCGTTGGCGTCATGATAGTGATGAGGAAAATTCGAGAGATTTGGAAAGTTTTGGTCTAAGGGGAAGCACGGAGAATGGCTTCAAGGAGTGGAAGCATTCTGCAAGTCTGTCTCCACCGCGTGCCAGCGGGCGAGGAACTGCTCCGCGGCCTGCCATTCTTCTAAATCGTCTTCCGCCCGAACTATCTGCTGTCGCCTGTCCAGACCGGCCAACGCAGAAATCCGTCCAGAACCCTCGCAGAGAGCCTCAACCTGCTCAGCGAATTGTTCCACTGAGGTCCGGTAGAAGGAACGAAAATGTTCGGCCCGCTCTTCATATCGCCGCACTTGCCTCTGAACGTAGTCCTCAGCCAGCATCTTCAACGCCTCGGCCTCGTCCTTGCAAATCCCATGCGCGAGAAACGGGGCAACGATCTTTTTGACGGCTTCAAGCCCGCTCATACTTCAAATCCTACCACGCTCGTGAGGCCTCCGCAATAAAATTCTCTCCGATTTTGCTCTCAGCCGTCGCCGTTCTCTCTCTCCAACAACGGGAGCATGTTCTGAAAGAACTCGCGGTCCCCCTCAAAGGTCTCTTCCAGTCCGCAGATCTCGTCGGGCGTTAGCCAGCGGGCCTCGCTTACCTCCCTCTTGTCAAGCATCAATTCGCCGGCGACGTATTCAGCGAGCCACCAGTGCAGTCTAAAAGTTCCACGCGATGAGATATTTTCCCACACCTTGCGGAGCGGCCGTACCACCAACCCGACCTCTTCCATCGCCTCCCGAACTACCGCCGCCTCCTGGCTCTCTCCGGGCTCGACTTCCCCGCTAACCGGCGCCCAATACCCCGCACCCCGCACAGGGGGCGCCCTTTGGATCAGGAGCACCTTGTCACCGTTCGTTATGACCGCAACAATCGCATCAAGCAGCATGTTTACCGATGAAATGTGGTGTCAGACTTGCGTAACTTGCTTAAGTTCCAGACGGCACTTCTTGTAGAGCCCGGCTAACGTTCGAAGCATGGCATCCCAAAAATGTGGCCACCTTTACTGATCCATATCCTTCTTCTAAAACAGCTCTTCGCATAAACCGATGCCTGGCTGCTACCAACGGTGCACTCCGCCCTCTTCCCCGCAACGCGTCCGGGCTGAATCCCGCCTCTTTCGCAATCTGCTTGCAAAGAGCTTCCATAGCCACGGGGCGGCGCGGACCTATCCTCTCCTCCGTCTTCACTATCCTCCTCAAGAATCCCTCAGCTCCTAGAAACGGTTCATGATCACCAGGATGCCATTCCGCACGGTATCCTTCTTTTATTCCATCCCGCACAAACGCTTCGTAGCGCGCTGGTCTCCTTAACTCTCCCATCACCGGGCCCGGATTAATCAGCCCTCTTTTTTGCTTCCCCAAATATTCACCATGACCACTCCACTTCCACTCCCCAGGCCGTCTTACGAGCCCCGCTCGAACCGGATTCAAATGAATGTACCGGACTAACTCCAACAGATAACTGTCCCGGTCACACACTATCGCCTTATACCTACCTTGGAACAAATGCCCCCTACGCCCGTACGTCCGGTTAAACCCACGAACATACCCTGTTAGCAACGATTGCATGATGCGAGCAGTGGGCACATCGATAACTTCCATCAGCAAATGGAGATGGTTGGGCATGAGAGCATAGGCATAAAGATAATAGGGATAACGATCGCGGACCTGGCGAAGGCAGTTCAAAAACGCTTCGTAATCGGCGTTCTCCAGAAACACCTTCTGCCCATTATTACCCCGAGCTATTATATGGAAGAGTAGTCCTGGGGCATGAATACGAGGATGACGGGGCATGAGCAGCCCTTAATACAATTATTCAACTTACGCAAGTCTGACACTAACCCTAACTCCATGTCACCGATCTGGCGTATGAGAATGAGTTTCTCTTGTTTTTCGTGCCGCCTCGGATTCTATGAGTCCGTTGCGTTGCAGCCACGCAACGACAGGATGTATCTCACTTCGAGAACAAATGTTCACTTCCGAGAGCGGTTTATCGACACCAGTGCTCGTGAACAACGCAGCGTCCAGATTCGACCCGAGGTCTGGCTCAGGTATTCTCTCACTTAGCTCTTTCTGCCGCTGCTCCGCCATAAAGAACTCGTCACTAAGAAGACAGTTGACTGCAAGAAGGTTCGGTCGATGTGTAGCAAGTTTGTTTTTGTCCTGTTTGTTTCCAATCGCCTTGGAGATACAGTCTTGTAGGTAGCTCGGCGGATCACCTGTATAGTTAGGCAGAACTCCGGGCTGATAAGCATCGCTAGGACCCTCGATGTATACGAAGAAGTTCTCTGCTCCGGAAGGAACAGGGAAGAGATGGGGCCAGCACCGGGCAGCAGCCTGGAGAGCCTGGTCGACGGAGCCAGGTTTGAGGAAGGACTGAAATAACTCATCGAGAAACCCTGCGGTAGTGCCGTTCTTTGGAAGGCTAAAGGGCAGGTATGCCCGATGCTCAACACGAATTCGTTCATCAACACAGCGTAGGACTTCATGGATGAACTCCTCAATAGGGTAAGACTTCTGATAGGCATAGCACTCTACGAAGAATTGTCCTTCGAGATCTTCTACAGACAGGTCTGGCCCCGCCGGGTTCCATGAAAGGCGTGCCCCACGTGTCTTGAAAAAGTCCGCCACCTGCATTTGCCAGAGGAGGCTCCAATACTTACTGAAATCGCAGCTGTTTTGGTGCTGTCGAAACTCTTGCTGCCAATTGTCGATGAGCGAAGCTGCCGAGAGCATCCGTTCCATATTCTCCGGGTAGATTTCGGTTAGCCACGTCCCAAGGCACCAGGCCATGTAATGACAGTAGTAGGGAGGTTGGTCACTACAGGATTTTAGAACGCTCTCGGGAAAGTGCCGTGCAATTGCTGGGTAGCGAGATAAGCGTGAGCGTATGCGGCCACAGTCGATGCAACGGTGAACAAGCTCTCGATACGCATGCATATTTACCTTCTCAAAGAACGATAATTCGAAGCGAAGTCCGGGTCAAGCAATTTCTCTGTGCCGTCGAGCGTCATTGAACCCTAAAAGAAATAATGCTACAGCCAAAACACCATGGCTAAGTACCGCGTCACCGTCGATACCGGAGGAACTTTCTCGGACTTCGTTTTCTTCAACGAAGAGAGCGGCGAGATCACCATCACCAAAGTTCCTTCCACGCCCAAAGAGCCTTTCCAGGCGGTCCTCAACGGCGTCAAAGACCTGCTCGACCAAGGGGTGAAAGCCGCCGATATCAGCTTTTTCTCCCATGGCACGACGGTGGGAACGAACACGCTGCTCGAAGAAAAGGGAGCTAAGACCGGGCTCCTCGTCACCGAGGGGTTTCGCGGCATCTATGAGGTCATGGAGCAGACCCGCGGCTACGGCCCGGCGACCTACGATCTCTTTTTTGAGAAACCTCGGCTGCTGGCGCCCCCTTACTATACCGAAGAGATACCGGAGCGGGTCGATTTCCGCGGCGAAGTTCTCAAACCGATTGACGTGGAGTCCTCGCTCCAAGCCGTGCGCAGGCTAAAGAAAAAGGGTGTAGAATCCATCGCCGTCTGCTTTCTCTTCTCCTTCCTCAATCCCGACCACGAGATCAGGATGAAGGAGATCGTCACGAAGGAGTTTCCCGAAGCCAATCTTTCGCTTTCCTGTGAGGTCTTACCGCAGATCCGCGAGTTCTACCGCATGAGCACCACTGTGATTAACGGTTACATCGCGCCCGTGGTCGGCCGCTACCTGGGCCTTCTCGAAGGACGGCTCCGGGAAATTGGGGTGACCACACCCAAGCTTTACATCATGCAGTCCAACGGGGGGGTGTCCACTTTTCAGCGCGCGGCGAGAAAACCCGTCGCCACGGTCCTCTCCGGCCCCGCGGGCGGGGTCATGGCTTCGCTGGGAATCAGCCAGCGCGTCGACCTGAAAAATATCATCACCTTCGATATGGGCGGAACGAGCTGCGACGTGGCGCTGATCCACAAAGGGACGCCCGTGATCACCACTCAGGGAAGAATCAATCAGCGCCCGATCAGCCTTCCGATGCTCGACATCCATACGGTCAGCGCCGGCGGCGGCACCATCGCGCGCGTCGATGCCGTCGGGGGTGTCCAGGTCGGCCCGGACAGCGCGGGCGCCGACCCGGGACCGATTTGCTATGATCATGGGGGCATGCAGGTCACGATCACCGACGCCAATTTGGTCCTCGGGGTGCTCCACCCCGACAAATTTCTCGGCGGTCGAATGAAACTGAATAAGCCTAAGGCCGAAAGGCTGTTGGAAGAAAAAATCGCGCGTCCCTTGGGCTTGAATTTATTGGAGGCCGCCGACGGAATTTTGAAAATCATCAATGTCAAGATGGAGGAGGCGATCAAGGCGGTCTCCTCCCAACGCGGCTACGACATTCGCGATTTCACCCTGGTCGCGTTCGGCGGGGGCGGACCGATGCATGCGGGTAAAATCGTACTCGACCTGGGCATCCCCTCGCTGCTCATCCCATTCGCTCCGGGTGTCACCTCCGCCCTCGGGCTCCTCATGTCCGACGTCAAGCACGACTATGTCCGCTCCAAGCTCGCGCCGCTAAAGGGGCTGGATCCCAATGAGATCAACCGGCTCTTTTCCCAACTCATCGAGCAGGCCCGGCAGGAGCTACGGGCTGAGGGCTTTAACGAGAGCGAGATGGAGATCGAGGCGTCCGTCGATCTGCGCTACGCGGGCCAGGGCTACGAGCTGACGGTGCCCTCGCCCTCTCCACCGCTAAAACCAGAGGACTTGGACCTCCTGCGCCAAAGATTCGATAGCCAGCATGAGCAGGCCCACGGCCACAAGGCGGAGACGGAGCCCGTGGAGCTGGTGAGCTTGCGCCTGGTGTCTCTCGGCCTGGTGCCGCAGGCCCGGCTCTCTCCGGCTGCGGCTTCGGGAAGAAAGGTTGAGGCTGCCCGAACCGGAGAGAGAAAGATATTTTTCGGTCAGGAGCACGGGCTGCTGGATTGTCAGATTTACAGCAGGGAACTGCTCGAGCCGGGTCACGCAGTGAGCGGCCCCGCGGTGATCGAACAGATGGACACGACAACGGTGATCCATCCGGAACAGGAGGCGTTTGTAGATAGCTACCGGAATATGATGGTTAAAGCCAAATAAAATTTTGAATTGTCAGAAGCCAATTAAAAATTAAGAATCCAAAATTAACAATTATGGTAATTGATCCCATCACTCTTCAAGTCATTCATGCTCGCTTGGCGGGCATCGTCCAGGAGATGCAAAACTCGCTCTTCCGCACGGGCTTTTCTACCATTATCCGCGAATCCCAGGACGCTAGCTGCGCCATCCTCAACACCCGGGGCGAGGTCGTCGCCCAGCACGTGGTCCTGCCGCTCCACATGGGAGCCTTCCCCGCCTGCGCTGCGGGAGTCCTTCGACACTATGCAGCCTCCGAGATTGAGGAAGGCGATGCCTTTATCACCAACCATCCCTATCTGGGGGGCAGCCCCCATGCGCCGGACATGGCGGTGCTGACGCCGATCTTCTATCGCGGGGAATGGGTCGGTTTTGCCGCCAGCATGGCCCACAAAAGCGACATCGGCGGGCCGGTGCCGGGAAGCTGTTGGAGCCAAGCTCGCGAGATCTTTCAAGAGGGGCTGCATCTGCCGCCGCTCAAGTACATCTCCCGCTTCGAGCCCAGCCGGGACATCGAGGCGATCATCGGTGCCAACAGCCGCACACCGGAGCTGGTTGTCGGCGATATGCGCGGGCAGGTAGGCGCCGACCGCCTCGGCGAGCGGCGGTTTCAAGAGATGATGGACCGCTACGGTAAAGAAACGGTCCTCGCCTCTTACCCCCACCTCTTCGCCTTGACGGAGACCAAGGTGCGGCGTGAGATCGCCTGTTGGCCCGACGGCGTCGGAGAGGGCGAGCGGTTTGTCGACAGCGACGGGATTGAGCTGGACAAGCCGGTGCGAATCCATGTGCGCCTTGAAAAAAAAGGGGATCGGTTGCTCTTCGATTTTGGCGGCACGGCCGACCAGACCAAGGGGCCGGCCAATATTCGCCCGACGGTAGTGAGGGCTGCCTGCTCCTACTGCGTCACGGCCCTGGTCGATCCCGCCCTGGCCATCAACCAGGGCCTGGCTCGGGTCATCGAGGTAAAAGTCCGAGAGGGCAGCGCGCTTGATCCGCTTTTTCCCGCTCCGGTCAACACCTATAACCCCACGGTTCACGCGCTCGTCGAAGCGCTCTTCGAAGCCTTTAGCCAGCTCACGCCCACCAAGAAGGTGGCCGACGGCTGCAGCAGCCGCTCGATCATCATCGGCGGGCGAAGCAACAAAACCGGCAAGAGCTATGTGCAGTATGAAATCTTCGGCGGAGGCTCCGGCGGCCGCACCGGTAAGGACGGCGTCTCCGGCACCAACGTGAACCAATCCAATGCCAGGATTGCCCCGGTTGAGATCATCGAATCGGAGTTCTCAGCGCGCCTGAGGCGATTCGAGCTGATTCCCGACTCCGGGGGCGCGGGAACCTTCCGGGGAGGTCTGGGCTTCGTGCGTGAATACGAGATCCTCGACCACGAGGCGCGCTTCTCCCTGCGCTCCACCAAACACTCGGTAGCCCCGAAGGGAATCCAGGGAGGCTTCCCCGGCAGAACCGGCAAGTGCACCCTGAACCCGAATACCGAAAAAGAGAGAGTGCTCCCCTCCCGCTATTCAGATCACACTCTCTATCCCGGCGATGTGGTCCGGCTGGAGACCCCGGGCGGCGGCGGTTTGGGGAACCCCCTGGAGCGTGACCCGCAGAAAGTCTTGAGCGATGTCCTGAACGGGTACGTCTCTCAGGAGAAGGCGGAGAAGCTATACGGCGTGGTGATCGAGCGGCACAACGGGGAACTCCGGATCGATAAGGCCGGCACGTCAAAAGCCAGGGAGTTTTAAGTTTCGGGTTATGAATTTTGAGTTTTAAGTTACGGGGAGCAGTAACTAAAAACTAAGAACTGAAAAATAAAAAATATTATGGTTGATGTTGACCCCATCACCCTCCAAGTGATTTACGCGCGCCTGGCGGGCATCGTCCAGGAGATGCAAAACTCGCTTTTCCGCACGGGCTATTCCACCATCATCCGCGAATCCCAGGACGCTAGCTGCGCCATCCTCAACACCCGGGGCGAGGTCGTCGCCCAGCACGTCGTGCTGCCGCTGCACATGGGAGCCTTCCCCGCCTGCGCCGAAGCGGTCCTCCGACACTATGGGGCAGGTGAAATTCACGAAGGAGACGCTTTCATCATCAACCACCCTTATCTGGGCGGTAGTCCGCATGCTTCCGACATGGGCGTGCTGACGCCGGTCTTTTATCGCGGGGAGCGGGTCGGGTTCGCCGCCAGCATGGCCCACAAAAGCGACATCGGCGGGACCGTCCCTGGAAGCGGCTCCGGTCAGGCCCGGGAGATCTTTCAAGAAGGCCTCCACCTGCCACCGGTGAAATTTGTCTCGCGACATAGACCCGTAAAAGAGATCGAAGCGATCCTTACAGCGAATAGCCGCACGCCGGAGGTAGTCCTCGGGGATATCCGCGGCCAGGTGGGCTCAGGGCGCCTGGGGGAGAGAAGAGTTGCCGAGCTCATGGAGCGCTATGGCAAGGAGACGGTAATCGCTTCCACCGAGCTGCTTTCCTCCTATACCGAGAACCGAGTGCGCAAGGCGATCGCCTCATGGCCCGACGGCCGCTCGGAGGGAGAGAGCTTCGTCGATCACGACGGTATCGAGCTGGAGCGGCCCATTCGCATTCACGTGGCGGTCGAAAAGGAAGGCGAGCGGATCCGCTTCGACTTCAGCCAATCGAGCGACCAAACCAAAGGCCCGGCCAACATTCGCCCGCCGCTGGTCCGGGCCTGCTGCACCTATTGCCTCATATGCCTGGTCGACCCCTATCTACCCATCAACCAGGGACTGGCGCGGGTGGTCGAGGCGACCTTTCGCGAAGGCAGCGTGGTTGATCCCCGCTTCCCCGCCGCCGTCAACACCTACATGCCCACGGCGCTCGTGGTCGTAGAGGCGATTCTCAAAGCCATGGGCCGATTTGTGCCGGAAAAACGAATCGCCGGAGGCTCCGGCAGCGCGGCGATCGTGCTGGGCGGAAACAGCACCGCGGGCGGCCGACCTTATGTCCATTATGAAATTTTCAGCGGCGGCACCGGCGCCCGCTGGGGAAAAGATGGCGTATCCGCGACTGCTTTTCATCTGAGCAACTGCAAAACCGCTGCGGTGGAGATCATCGAATCCGAATTCCCTACGCGGGTGGAGCGGTTCGAAATCATCCGCGACTCGGGCGGCGCGGGAACGTGGCGCGGCGGCTTGGGCTTCGGCCGGGGCTACCGGATTCTCCAGGGAGAGGTCCGCTTCTCGATGCGAACCGACAAACACGTCGTCGAGCCCTGGGGGGCCGAGGGAGGGAAAGAGGGTGGCAAGGGAGCCTGTATCATCAATCCCGGCGCCCCGGAGGAGAAAAGGCTCCCCTCCCGCTTCGGCGACTTTCGCCTACAGGAAAGTGATCAATTGCGGATCGAGAGGCCGGGGGGCGGAGGCATGGGCGATCCTTATGCGCGCCCGGCCGAAAAGGTCCTGGAAGATGTGCGCCAAGGCTATGTCTCCCCGGAGAGAGCGGAGTCGGATTATGGAGTCGTCGCGCACTGGGCCGACACCGACCTCGTGTGGGATAGGGCGGCGACAGAAGAGCTACGGCAAAACAAAAGGAAAAAAAGCTAGTAAAAGAGCCCAGTGTTTGGTATAAGCTCAGACTAATTAAATTCCTACTCCAAGGAGGAAACTATGGCCGCAACAAAACGGAAACCGAATCCGGCATTTATGAAACCCATGCAGCCAGACACTGCGTTGAGCGCGGTTGTCGGCAGCAAAGCGCTTCCCCGCACTCAGGTGACGAAGAAGCTCTGGGCTTACATCAAGCGTAACGGGCTTCAGGACAAGAAGAAGAGAACCATGATCAACGCCGATGAAAACCTGAAGGTGGTTTTCGGCGGCAAAAAGCAGGTGACGATGTTCGAGATGACCAAACTGGTCAGCAAGCACCTGAAGTAATTTAAGACCGTTTTAGACTCGTTCTCGGGGTGGCTAAGGCATGCGGCCAGCATAGCCTTAGCGCGAAGCTTTTCTATATTTTAGGAAGGTATGCCCCAGAAATCCCTCCCGCGTCTGAACCTCCATCGGCAAGGGTGAGCAGTTGACCATGGAAGTTTTGACCCTGAAAGAGGCCCAGGTTGGAGTGACGGCCATCCTCAAGGCAGCTTCCGAGGATGGAGGGAGACCCGTTTCGGTCGCCGTCGTGGACCGTAACGGCGATGTGGCGTG
>MGSI01000023.1:0-8872 GCA_001798455.1 Deltaproteobacteria bacterium RIFCSPLOWO2_02_FULL_57_26
CGGGATGGATCACTCCCGTGATAGCCATCCCATATTTGATCTCCTCGTCGATGATGCTGTGGCCGCCGACGACCACCGCCCCTGCCTCTCGCACCTTCTCCGCCCCGCCTTTCAGAATTTCGCCCAGGACCTGAATGTCCATCTTGCCTTTCGGGAAGCAGACGATGTTGAGCGCGGTCTTCGGCTCCGCGCCCATGGCGTAGATGTCGCTCATGGCATTGGCTGCCGCGACTTGCCCGAAGGTGTAGGGGTCGTCCACGATCGGAGGGAAAAAGTCCACGGTGTTAACCACGGCCAGATCTGGACGCAGGCGAAATACTCCGGCATCGTCGGCGGTTTCAATTCCGACAATCAAGTCTGCGTCGTCGAATTTAGGAAGGCCGTGCAAGACTTGCACGAGCTCGGCCGGGCCGAGCTTGGCAGCTCAGCCGGAGGCCTTCACGTGCTGCGTCAGGCGTAGCGCCTTCCGTCTCAGTAGTTTCATCCGCAGATCCTCAGTGATGTTGGATGCCCGAAACAGCGCGGAGACGACACTCAGCCGGCGCTCGGTTTAGCGCGGAATGCCTTGCCTTCCTAAAGACAGCGGAGTTTTCAGTCGCCGCGCGTCTCCGATTCTGACCGTTACCCCTTCGCGGTCGAAGTATTCAAGAAGGGCAATCGTGTACTTGCGACTTGAGCCTAACAGATCGCGGAAAGTCGCCGCGGTGATCTCGCTGTTTTCGGCGAAGTACTTATATAGAAGGCCCTTCACTTTGTCAACGCGATCGCGCAGAAAATAGAGGTCCGCGGCCACCCGGACAATCGCGTGGTCGCGCTCCATCACCCGAACGACTTCGGCGAGCTTTGCCCGCTCCACGCCGAGCTCTTTTTCGATCTGTCTGAGATCCGGTGGGGCGAGCCCGTTAGCCTCGAGCAGCCGCCGGATTCGCTCCATCAGCCGCCGCACGTCTTCGCCGGGGCGGACCTGGTGTCCGGGCAGACTGAGCAGATTACCATCACGGGCGAGGGCCCGTTCTTCGGTTAGCAGGTCGACCAGCGCGCGAAAGGGCCGGGGGCTGGTGGAGTAGGGAAGCTTGACTCTCAGCTCTTCCATATCCATGCCGGGAGCGAGGGGATGGTCCTGATGGAATGCGTGCAAGGCCCGCTGCATATTTTCCTTGAGTCTTTCCCACTTCGTCTCGGTCGTGTAGAGCTTTTCACCTTCCGAGCTGACGGCACGAAGGGTTGTCATCTGTTTCAAGGCCCTCTTGACCTCTTCCTCTCTCAGGTTCAGGAATTGCTGAATTGGGTCATAGGGAAGCGCAAAGTCCTCGCTCTCGTTGATAAACCGTTCGGTCAGCGCGGGCACGTCGACGGTGTGGAGTCCTTCCAGTCTCTTTTGGAGGTCGGTCTCTGACCGCTTGTGTTTTTTGGCCCAGGGATGGATGACAATGCCGCCGCCGAGCGTGCGCTGCGCCGTCTCGTCTCTCACGATGAAATGGTCCCCGCGCATGAGCAGCATGGGCTGCGTGGGAGTGATCTGGCAGTAGGTGGTTTCTTTGGCCTCCACCTTGTCTTTCGCGCCTAAAAGGATGAGTTTCGCCATCCGCTCGGCCGTGCCGAGATGGATCCTGACCCGCTGGTGATTCTTGATCCCTTTGCCGGCCGCGGGGCGTACCTCGAGGAGCGCGTCGAACCGATCCGAGGTCAGGGTCAGTTTTTCATGACAGATCACCTGTCCACGCTCGATCGCGGCTGTTTCCTGGCCGGTCAGATTGAGGGCGATGCGCTGTCCCCAGCCGGCGACCTCGACGGGCCGGTTGTGCACCTGGAGGCTTCGAACTCGAAAGGTCTGTCCGCCGGGAAGGCAGCGCACGCGATCGCCGACTTTGATCTCTCCGCTGAGCGCCGTCCCGGTCACCACCACGCCGTGTCCCTGAAGGACGAAGGCGCGGTCGACCGGGAGGCGAAAGTAGCCTCCGGGGGCGGGCTTCTCGTATGCGTGGAGCATGCGGGAAATCTGCTGCCGTAGCGCCTCGAGCCCCTGTCCGGTAACGGCCGAAAACGGGATGATCGGGGCCTCCTCCAGCGAAGTGCCCAGAGTGAGAATTTTGATCTCCTCCTCGACTTCCGCGAGCCGTGAAGGGGAGACCAGATCGGCCTTGGTGATCAGGAAGATGGCGAGCTTAACCCCCAGCAGGTGAACGATGTCGAGGTGCTCTTCGGTCTGGGGCATGACCCCGTCGTCGGCCGCGACGGTGAAAAGAACGAGGTCGATGCCGTGCGCTCCGGCGAGCATGTTGCGAATGAACCGCTCGTGGCCGGGGACATCCACGATGCCAGCCTGGGTTCCGTCGGCAAGTTCTAGATGGGCGAAGCCCAGGTCGATCGAGATGCCCCTTTCTTTTTCCTCCTTGAGCCGGTCGGTGTCGATTCCCGTGAGCGCTTTGATGAGGCTTGTCTTTCCGTGGTCGATATGTCCGGCGGTGCCGATGATGTAAGGCATTCCTGGCAGAATGCTAGCAGAAAAATGCACGGATTACAGTAGGACGAGGTGGAGTCTTTTAAATCAGCTGACTGTAGGAAGGGTCAAAAGTGATTTCTTTTGTCACTGCCTCGGTATCCGATGGCGCGGAGATCATGGCTGTGCCGCCGTATGGTCCTACCTCGCCGCAGGTTCTACGGTCTCCCTCTGGAATCCAACTGGCGGCGGCTCCACAGGACGGGGAGACCGCCATCTCATGGCTGGCGCATCACCGCTGCGAGGCAGGGATGAAGATCCCATGAAAATCTGCGGCTTCCTGATCACCTAACTTCACAACGTTGAGCAACTTGCGATTGGCCACATCAACGACCCCGACCCCAGGCGTCTCGCCCACCGTTGCATGGGGGATAGTCGGGGCTGGTTTTGGTCCCCGCAGCGAGACGTACGCCCGGCGGTAATCCGGAGCAAAGACTACGAGATCAGGCGTCTTGCCAACGAAATCGATCACGCTGACCTGGTGGTCTGCCTGGCGGATGGAGGCGAGCGGATGGACCGTGACATTGCTGCTGACGCGGTGCACAACCCAGAGCGCCGTGCCCCTCGGATCAACAGCCAAGCCGTGCGCATCCTGGCCATACTTCGACAGGTTGTGGGAGGCGACAAGCTTTGGTTCTCCCACAGTGTCAAACACGTACAGCCACGATGACTGCTGGTCTCCCGCCGTGACGTAGAGCTCATCCCCGCTAGGCGAGGTGACAAACCCGCACCCATACTGGGCAATCTCATCCTTGCCCCATGCCTTGACCACATTCCACGCCTGCAGATCCACCACTGCCAGCCCGCCGTTAAAGAGCGTCACCAGCATATGACGGCCGTCTTTCGAAAAGCCAGCACAGACCGGACGGCGGCTGGGGAAGCGGTCCTTGTCTGCCAGTGCGGAGGCTGTTTTCAAGTCCAGAAAGCGCGAGACCTCCCACTTCGCAGCCCCCGTGCGCACCACCTCGGCAATTGTCTCGCCGCGATCGGGTTTGCCATCAGGGCCGGCTGCCTGTGGACCAATGTTTGAGACGTAGATGCGCGCTGGATGGACAGGATTCGGTTGTGCCGCATGCGGCGCCTTGCCGACCCCAGCAATGACCGCTTTGACAGTGCCGTCTTGGCTGCTCAGCACCGAGACCGAATTGGATGCCGTATTGGCGCTATAGACGTACGCATCCTTGGGGACACCCCAGAGCATATGCGGACGTTTGGCATCGCCCAGGGCGGCACCATCCACGGTGCGGAGAACCTTGCCCTCTGGATCGAGGACGTAGATGGTGTTACCGTTTTGATCCGCAGCCCAGACTTCGTAGGTCGACGCCGCCTGCTGCGCAAGCGCTGGCCCAACAATCAGACAGCAGAGACCCAAGACTCCTACAGTGGACAGCAACCATCGATACGTGTGCATATTAACTCCTCCCTATCAAGAGTGAGGTGCAACAACCCCACGTAATATCGGCGCGTGCTATAGTCCCCGCAAGGCCCTTCACATCCTCCGGACGGTTCACCGGTCCTTAAGCGCATCCCTATAACTGACAGAGTGTCTTGTCAAGGAGTGAGTTGGGGATTGTGGAATGGAGTAGACAGAGATGGGCACTATCCGATGACGACGTGTTATCTCAACCTGAGGCTGGCCTGTGGGCAGGGATGGACATTTCCTCCCTGTTGACGTATGGAATTTTAAATCAGCTAGGGCAAGGAAGAAAGAGACCATTCCTCAGCAGCGCGAAGAGAGTTTGGAGGTGAAGACATGGAAAACTTCACACCTATCGCATCCCTGATTGGGGGAATCCTTATCGGCATAAGTGCCTCGGCAATGCTCCTCTTCAACGGGAAGATTGCCGGGATCAGCGGCATTGTTGCTGGCCTGCTGAGCCCGACAAAGAGTGACACACTCTGGCGGGCTACCTTCGTCGCTGGCCTGGTCGCGGGCGGTCTTATACTCAAGCTACTCTCTCCCCAGGGGTTCGAGATCGGTGTTGTTCGGTCCGGGAACGCCTTCGCTTTTGCTGGCCTTCTGGTCGGCTTCGGTGCGCGTCTCGGCAGCGGCTGTACGAGTGGGCACGGCGTCTGCGGCATCAGCCGGCTCTCGATGCGCTCGATTGTCGCCACCGTGACCTTCATAGCGACGGGTGCAGCCGCGGTCTACATTGTGAATCACCTGCTCGGAGGCGGCCTATGAAGGCACTGCTCATTTCGTTCGTCTCGGGAGGGGTCTTCGCTGTGGGCCTCGGGATCGGTGGCATGACCCAGCCTGCCAAAGTGATCGGCTTTCTGGACTTCGCCGGTAGCTGGGATCCGAGCCTTGCCATTGTGATGATCGGCGCAATTGCGGTGCACTCTGTCCTATATCGTGTCATCCGTAATCGTCCCTCACCACTGTTCTCGCCGACATTTTCGCTTCCGACCCGCACGGACATCGATGCGCGCCTAGTGGGAGGAGCTGCCCTCTTCGGTGTCGGTTGGGGCCTCGCTGGCTTCTGCCCCGGGCCGGCGCTGACCTCGCTTGTGTCAGGCAACTTGCCGGCCGTGATCTTCGTCGTGGCGATGATTGCGGGTATGTACCTGTACAAACTTATCGAGGTGCTGCGTCTGCGCCAGGCTGACGCCAAGAACAAAAGCACAGCTTCCCGTCTGGTCGCGTCCGCCTCCCCGGTTCGCCGGAGCCACGACGACTATTGAAAGGTCAGGGTGAAGCATGCGCTTCGTCTTCGAACTTTGGGATCAGATCGTTGGGATTAAAAATGGTCCTAAGATCGAGCAGGAAGCGATCCTCTCTGATCCGCCCCAGGATCGGAGGCCGTGCGCGACGAAATTTCTCGGCGATGCGCTCGGGCCCGAGGCTCCGGTGGCGAATCGCGATCACCTTGCTCGGAATCTCCTCGGTCGGGAGCGCGCCGCTGCCGATCTGCGCCGTGGAATCTTCCAGGCTCAGTTGAAACCCCTCGCCGAGCGCTTTCTCGAGCCCGGGAAGAGCCCGCCGTCCGATTTCCTCGATCTCTTGGAGGGGACGGGTAAAGGCTTTTAGAGTCGGGACCTCCTCGGCCACGTCGGCCGACTGTTGGTAGAGGGCGAGCGTCGCCTCCAGGGCCGCCAAGGTGAGCTTGCCGCAGCGCAAAGCCCGTTTGAGCGGATTCTTGTTCATCTGCGCGATCCAGCTTTTTTTTCCGACGACGAGCCCCGCCTGCGGCCCGCCGAGCACCTTATCGCCGCTGAAGGTGATGATATCGGCGCCGAGCCTGACGCGCTCGGCCACCAGCGGCTCCTTGGGCAGGCCATATCGGCTGAGATCGATGAGCGCGCCGCTACCCAGATCTTCCATGACCGGGATCTTGTGTCTTCTTCCGATTGCAACCAGCTCGGCCAAACCCACCTCGGCGACAAACCCGACGATTTTGTAGTTGCTCGTGTGGACTTTGAGGAGCAGGGCGGTTTTCTTGCCGATGGCCTTTTCATAGTCCTCGGGATGGGTCCGATTGGTGCTGCCGACTTCTTTGAGGACGGCACCGCTCTTCGCCATGATCTCCGGAATCCGAAAGGAGCCCCCGATCTCGATCAGCTCGCCGCGCGAGACGACAACCTCCTTTCCCGTCGCTGCGGTATTGAGCCCCAGCAGGACCGCCGCGGCGTTGTTGTTGACCACGGTGGCGGCCTCGGCACCGGTAAGGTCCAGAAGGAGCCTCTCGATGGACTCCTCGCGTTTGCCTCGCTTGCCTTGGTCGAGATCGTATTCGAGGTTGACCGGATGCATGCCCGCCTGGCGGACGGCCTCGATCGCTGCTTGGGGGAGGAGCGCACGGCCCAGATTGGTGTGCAGCACCGTGCCGGTGGCGTTGATGACCCGCATGAGGCCCGGCTGCTGGTTTCTGTCGATCTGTTTTTCGATCCGGCCTAGAATCCGCTCATCGTCGAGTTCGCCGTCGTCCAGTGGCTTTCCCAGCCGAATGCTTTGCCGCAGCTCGTCGAGGACCTCTCTGCACTTCTCGGTTACGTAATCGCGGTTGAAGCGCGTCAATAAGGGCTCGCTCTTGGGATGTTTGAGAAGACGATCGACCGACGGGAGTTCGCGCAGAAGATTTTTAGCCCTCTCTTCCATAGGTGATTTCAGGTTTGCACAAGGCCAAAGCAAATTCAACTCTCTCACCTAGCGCTTGGCAGCGGGCTTTTCCTTGATCGTGGCGATCAAACTGCCGAAGATCAGCAGGGGCAGGCTGGAGGTCAGGATCATCGTGAGAATCATATCTCCGGTGGTGGCGATGAGCTGGGCGGCGACGAGCGGGGCGATGACGGCCGCGACATAATGCATGGACATGACGACACCGCTTGCGGTTCCGGCGTTTTCGGCTGCGGCGGCCTCTTGTGCCAGCGGAACGATCAGAGTGGGGGCCGTGGCCTTGACGAACCCGTAAAGTCCCAGACCGATCGCCAGAGAGCCGAAAGAGGCAAGCCAGTAATAAACGACAAAGGCGAGGATGGCGCCCGGAAACGCGCTCCACAGAATCACCACCTTACGCCCTACCTTGTCGGAAAGGTTTCCCAACAGCAGGGCACCGACCATCGGAGTCAGTGCCCACACCCCCATCACCAAACCGGTTTCCCCAAGGCTCAGTTCCTTGGCGGTTCTCAAGACCGTGGGGGTCCACGAAGCCGAGCTCCAGAATACCGAGCCGCCGAAAAATTCCGCCAGGGCGAGTACGAGGATGCTTCGGTTGAGTGCTTTGCGGAACGAAAGCCCGACATACGCGCTGTATTTTTTAGCAACTGTCCGAATTCGAACCATCTCCAGGCCGGTAATCGCTATGCCGAAGCCGCCCACTGTGAGAAAGGCGGCGCGCCAGCCGGCCCGGGCAATGATGGAGCTCGAGATGACCGAGCCCAGAGAGCCGCCAATCGCGTAGGCGACGGTAACCAGGCTTGCCCCCAGGCCCCTTCTTGTGGGAACGAGGTCGGACATGAGAGCGTACAGCGATGGGGTGGTAAAGCCGTAGCCGAGCCCGGTGAGCGCGAGGAGCAGCAGCGTCACGGGATAGACCCGGCTCAGGCCTGCCAGCGCGAATCCCAGGGACACGAGGCTGATCCCTGTCACCAGTACGGCCTTTCTTCCAATTTTATCCGTGAGCCTTCCGGCAAAAGCGCTCGCGACCGCGGCGACGACAAAAATAGCCGAGAACAGGCTTCCCGCCTCCAATTCGGAGAGGACGAGAGTCTGCCTGACCTCGGGAAGGGCAATGCCGAGGGTGGCCACCACCATAGACGGGAGCAGGTTGGAGGCGGCGGCGATCAGCGCGGTCGGCCAATCGACTTTGGTCTGGTTCGGCACTTGGGTTTCACGACTGTGCTATGATTGCAAATGTCGCACTTCTAAAAGAAAGGCGTGAGAAAAGCAAGCTCGTTGCTATTTTCCGCTTAGTCGGTTAAGCGAAACGGTAAATGACTTTTTCGGTTCACTTCCGCGCTGGCGTAAAAACCGCCATTCCCGTATGGTTCGCCTTCATTCCGATCGCGTTCGCAATGGGGGTGGCCGCGAAGGCCCACGGGCTTCACTGGGGTGAAATCGTGTTGATGTCGGCCCTCGTCTATGGCGGGCCGTCGCAGTTTGCCGCCCTCGAGCCACTGGGCGCGGGGAAGCCCGCGCTTCAGATCCTGCTCACGACATTTCTCATCAACATCCGGTTTTTGCCGATGAGCGCGACCCTTGCTCCTTACTTTCGCTGGGCCAAGGGAATGCGCCTTTTCCTTGCCGCGCACTTGGTGAGCCCGAGCAGCTTCATCCTCACGCACCTTCATGTGCAAAAGGAGAAAAGCTCCCCGGACTCACCCGTCCAGGCGGAGATTTTAAATGAGGAGGGGAAATATCTCGACTACTATTTCGGCGTCTCGACCACGTGCTTTGTGGTCTGGGTGGCCGGGACCGCGTTCGGCTATTGGGCCGCGCTGGCTGTGCCCCCGGCCTTCAATGAGGGGCTGCGGTTCGTTCTGCCCGGCTACTTTGCCTGCATTTTTGCGCTCGAGATACGGGAGTGGTTCTTACGGCTCGTTTGCCTCATCAGTCTTTTTGTCGCGGTTCCCACCGCGGTCTTGAGCCCGGAGTGGGGCTGGTTAGTGACGTCGCTCGTCGTGGCGACGTGCATCTGGGGTGTTGAGAGATGGATGCAACGCGCGTCTTGATCGTGGTCGGGATGGGGCTTGTGACCTACCTGAGCCGGGTGGCGCCGCAGCTCCTCATGCCGGGCCGAAGTTTTCCGGCGGCCCTCGACCGCTACCTGCGCTACCTTTCTTACTCCCTCGTGGTAAGCGTCATCTCCGTCAGCCTTTTTCTTTCCAGAGCGCGATTCGAAACCGAAGCGGCTCCCCAGCGGTCTTTCGCTC
>MGSI01000023.1:8880-10031 GCA_001798455.1 Deltaproteobacteria bacterium RIFCSPLOWO2_02_FULL_57_26
CGCTCTTGTTGCGGCTATCGTTGTGGCTTTACTGACGAGGAGCAGTCTCATTGGCATGTTCGCCGGTACCGCCCTCGTTCTTGCCCTTTCCTGGGTTCGCTGACAGAGAGAGTAGAAGGCGCCAGGCAACAGGCATTAGGCCGGAGGTAGGCTTCTCGCCGACCACGCTCTATCGCGCCTTTTCACAGAGGACCGGCCGCGCACGCTCGAAGAGCTCGAGGGAGTGCGGCAGGCGCACGCAGGAGGCGGTAGGCGGCAGGCAATGATGGTAAACTGTTGCAGGCGACTGTTCGGAGAATCCAGATAGTGTTACAAATTCCACAATACCGTAACTGATCTAGCGTTCAGACTGAGGACGGAGGTGTCCCATGAGCTCGCAGGAGATCTTAGACCAACTGGCTGAGGGTATAAAGACGCTGCTCAGAGAGCCTGTCGGGAGTAGGAGGGTTAAGATTACCGACCTGACCCCAAGGGACGGGCAGCAGTGTAAGCTCGCGACAAGGGTTTCCACCGACGATCTCCTACCCCTGTGCGCGGCTCTGGATAAATGTGGCTTCTATGCTGTGGAGGTTTGGGGAGGCGCCACCTTCGACGTCTGTATGAGATACCTGAAGGAAGACCCATGGGAAAGGCTGAGAAGGATACGGGCGGTCATGCCCAACACCAGACTACAGATGCTTCTCCGTGGACAACACTTACTGGCTTACAGGCCTTATACAGATAAAATTGTTTATAAGTTTGTGGAGAGGGCCGTAGCAAACGGCATAAATGTTTTTCGTGTCTTTGAGGCCATCAACGACTTCAGGAACATCCAGGTAGCGGCCAAAGCGGTCAAGGAGTTCGGCGGAGAAGCCCACGTGGAGGTGAACTACACTGTCAGCCCGGTCCATAGCTTTGAAAAGTGGATGGAGTATGCCGAACAACTTCTGGAGTTCGAGGCGGACTGGCTGTGCCTTAAGGATGCCACAGGCATCATTATGCCCTTTGATGCATACAGGATAATTAAGGGCATAAAAGAGCGAGCAAAGGGTAAGCTTCCGGTCGTCCTCCACTCGCACGACATGGGCGGGGAATCAAGCATGTGCCACCTTATGGCCATCCTGGCCGGTGTTGATATGATCGACACGGTGATGGCCCCCTTGTCCTTTGGC
>MGSI01000024.1 GCA_001798455.1 Deltaproteobacteria bacterium RIFCSPLOWO2_02_FULL_57_26
GATCATCTTCGAGCCCTTCATCCCGGCCAAGTGTTGGACCGCGCCCGAAATGCCGCAGGCGATGTAGAGTTTCGGCTTAACAGTCTTTCCCGTCTGGCCGATCTGCAGGGAATAAGGAACCCAGCCAGCGTCCACCACCGCCCGTGTCGCCCCGATGGCGCCGCCGAGCATCTCGGCTAACTGCCGCAGCACGTCAAAATGTTCCGCCGCCTTCAGACCTCGCCCGCCGGCGACGATCACGTTGGCCCCTTCAAGCTGCGGTCCTTCTTGCTGGACCGTTACCCGTTCGGCCACGCGGACTTTATGGATGGCCGGATCAGAAGGCGGCACGACCTCTTCGACGATGGCCGTTTGATTACGTGGTATTGCCTCAAACGACTTCTGTCGGACCAGCAATATATTCGTTCCGGGGCTGTCCAGCGTACTCACGTTGAGATAGCTGCCTCCTAGGGCCGGGATCGTGGCCTCGACCGAACTACCTTTCAAGGCAAAATCGCCAACGTCGGTGATCGCGCCCGAGTCAAGCACCACGCTCAGCGCGGCGGCCAGGTCCCGACCGGCATAGCTCGAGGCAAAGAGCATCACGGCAGGGCGATATTTCTGTATCAGTCCCGCGATGGTCTCTACGGCGGGAAGCGTCAAGTAATCGCGAAAAACCGGATCGTCCGATCGATACACCTTGCTGGCGCCGTGGTTGGCAAGTGTCTGGACGGCATCGCCCGGGGCGGGTCCGAGCAGGATAGCCTCGGCCGTCCCCACCTCAGCCGCCTTTGACAGCATCTCCAGAGTGGTCGGAGTAACCTTCTCCTCGATCACCTCGGCATAGACCCAAATGAGAACAGCCATATCTTGAATTATGAATTTTGAATTTTTAATTCTGAATTTTTAGTTTCAGGTCGATAATTCAAAATTAAACATTTAAAATTGAAAATTACCTCATTGTTTAGATAACTTTTAACTCGGCGAGAAAATCCGCAATCTGCTTTCCGCCATCCCCTTCGTCCGTAATGACCTTGCCAGCCTGACGGGCAGGCGGTCTTCCAACACTCAACACCTTTTCTCTAGCGCCGGCCCCGCCGACCTGGTCCGGTCCAAGACCTAAATCTCCAGCGGTATACTTCTTAATTTCTTTTTTCTTGGCAGCCATGATGCCCTTGAGCTGGGGATAGCGGGGCTCGTTGATGCCGCTGGTAACCGTGACCAGCGCCGGTAACTCGGCCTCGACGACGTCGTAGCCGCTCTCGCTTTGCCGCTTGATAGTGATCTTGTTGCCCTCAACGGCGATCTCTTTAGCGAAGGTGAGGGGAGCAATCCTCAACAGCTGAGCGATTTGTCCTGGAACGATTCCGGAATAGCTGTCACTGCTTTCGGCAGCGCAGATCACCAGGTCAAAGGGCCCTTTCTTAATGGCTGCTGCAAGCACCTTGGCAGTGCCCAGCGTATCGGAGCCGGCGAGGGTATCATCCAAAATGTGAATCGCAGAAGTCGCACCCATGGCCAAGGCGTTCCGAATGCCGATGGTGGCATCATTGATACCCATGGTCACAACCTTCACTTCGCCGCCGTGCTTTTCCGTGAGGCGCAGCCCCTCCTCGAGGGCGCTGGCAGCCGCAGGGTCCAGCTCATGGGGGATACCCTTGCGCACCATGCATTTAGTGGCAGGATCGATCTCTATGATAACCGAACTAGCCGGAATAACCTTGGCGCAGATGATGACGTTCAATGTTCCAGCCTCGTTAGGCAGCGATCACAAAAAAGTCCGATGATAACAAGGGCGCCCCAGCGATGAGTGCGCCTTTCGAGAACGGCTTCCTTCAGCAACTATTCAGCGAACACGCTGATGGACCGGCAGGCCGGTCTATTTCAGCCAGTCGGAGACCTTCCCCTCCATCACGACATCCAGTATCTCTTTGCAGTCCTGGATCGCCTTATCCACGATTTTCGGGTCGTTCATGTGCGGCATCGCCCAATTGATGGCACCGTGAAGCGCCTGAACGACATCTTTGAGATGCTCGTCCAACGCCTCGTTGTTTGGTGCTTGCGGCATAACTGTTTCTCCTAATAATACAGCCGGCCCTTGTTTGGATCGGGGACTTGAAGACCCATCTTCTCGATCAGAGGGTTCACTTCCTTGATGTATTCGTCTCTGGCTTGGGCATTGGTCCGGCGCTTTAAACCCCAATGCCGATACCGCTCAGAGCGGTACGAATCCGAGCGGCCAAACATGTCAAGCGCCTTGACATACCAGCAATCGAGGGCCTTCTGGACCTTCGCCTTTGAATCTCCGCCTTTGGCAGCTAGCTCGGCTGTCTTGGTAGTTCCAAAATCGATGTGACCTTCTTCCTCTCTCATGACCTCCGGGAGGATTCGCTCCAGCGGCGCGTAGCTGCAGCCCATAAACTCCTCTAGCTGGTACCTGCCAATACGATCGATGAGGAAGCCGAATACCGCGAAATCTTCCCAGGTCGTGATCCTGCCCCGAAAGGCCTCCACATAACGTTCCTGATTCGGGCGACTGAGCACGTAAGAGACGTCGGCACCGATATCGCCGGCGAGGCGCGCTATCTTGCGATAGTGGTCAATCTCCTCGGCAGCCGTCCTGGCAACGATCAGTTGGTCGAGCTTGGTCGGTGCCGTCGGCAAAATCATCTCCACGTAGAGATGGGGTCCGCCGATTTCACAATCCGCTTGAATAGCCAGAACGCGCCTCAAAAGGTCCTGGTATTCTTGATCCATTTTTTCGAAATCTTTAAGCTCGATCTTGTCCCTGAACATCAATCTGCCTCCTGTCCTTATCGCTTACGCGCAACGATCTACAAACGCTTAACAAATCAGGCCCGTAAAATCAATAGTCCTGCACGCCCAAAATCCGCTTTACTTAGTGTCGTTTCTACACTAAAGTAGGCGGCGACATCTCGCACCAAGGAGTCTCCGTGAATCACGCCAACAACCTCGCCCTGCTAACCGACCTATACCAGTTGACCATGGCCCAGAGCTATTTCCAGAGCCGCAAACTCGAGCCGGCGACCTTCAGTCTCTTCATCCGCAACTACCCCCCGCACCGAGGCTATTTCGTCTGTGCCGGCCTGGAAGACGTGCTGCGCTATCTGGTCGATTTTGCCTTTGACGGCGGGTCCCTGGACTACCTCCACTCGTGTCGGCTCTTCGCCGACGAGTTTCTCGACTTCCTCAAAGGCCTGCGCTTTAGGGGGGAGATGTGGGCGATTCCCGAAGGACGCCTCTTATTCAAGGAGGAACCGATTCTCGAGATCACCGCCCCCATCGTTGAGGCCCAGATCGTCGAGACCTTCATCATCAATCAGATCAATCTCCAAACCCTGATCGCCAGCAAGGCCGCCCGCTGCGTCCACGCGGCGCGAGGCCGCGCTTTGGTGGATTTCTCGTTGCGCCGCACTCACGGAATCGACGCGGGCCTGAAGGTCGCCCGCTGTAGCTTCCTGGCCGGCTTTAGCGCCACGAGCAACGTTTTGGCGGGCCAGCGATACGGTATTCCCATTGTCGGCACTATGGCGCATTCGTTTGTGTGCAGCTTCGAGCGCGAGATCGACGCTTTTCGAAGCTTCGTTGCCAGTTTCCCTGACAACTCGACTCTGCTCATCGACACCTACGACACGCTGGCGGGCGCCCGCAGCGCCGTGGAGGTGGCGCGCGAGATGGCGGCGAGAGGAGGGCGCCTGCGCGGGGTCCGCATCGACAGCGGCGACCTCGCTTCCCTGGCCCGCGAGGTCCGCAAGATCCTGGATGAGGCGGGGCTGTCTGATGTCAAAATCTTCGGCAGCGGCGGATTGGACGAATACGATCTGGCCTCGCTTTCGGAAGCAAATGCCCCCTACGACAGCTACGGGGTAGGGACGAAAATGGGAGTCTCGGCCGATGCCCCGTGGTTCGACATGGCCTACAAGCTGGTCGAATACAACGGCCGCCCCGTGTTGAAGCTAAGCACGGGTAAGGCAACTGTCCCGGGAAAAAAGCAGGTCTTTCGCTTCGCTGACGGCCGGGGTCAGCTGGAACGGGACATGATCGGGCTGCGCAACGAAGAGGTCGCAGGCTCCGAGGCTCTGCTGCAAAAAGTCATGGAGCACGGCAAGCCCGTCGGGCCCCGCCCATCGCTCAAGGAGATCAGGGATCGCTTCCTGCAGGAAATTAGCCGGCTCGACGAGAAGACCAGGGCCATCTGCAACCCGAGACCCTATCCGGTCGAATTGACCCCTAAACTCAGCCATCTCAGAGACAAGATCGAGGAGCAGGTCACCCAAACCCAATAAAGACCCCTTGACAGGCCTGAGCCGGCGCGGTAGTCGGACAATTCGTGGCCGAGCAGAAACGCCAAAAAGAGCGCCGGCAAAAGGACTTCTGAAATACGCGGGCAGTACGATATGGTTTGAAGGCCGGAAAACAGAGGCTCGATTTCGCAGTTATGGATTGGTTAGAACTTGATTACCGCGGCGCCCCAGGCGAAGCCCGCGCCGAAAGCGTTCAGAAGCACGATATCTCCGGAGCGAATACGACCTTCTCGCCGCGCCTCATCCAAGGCGACCGGAACCGACGCCGCCGAGGTGTTCCCGTATTTGTCCACATTCACCACCACTTTCTCCAGAGGCAGACCCAAGCGCTCGGCCAACGCCGTGATGATCCTCCGATTCGCCTGATGTGGGATGACCAGCGAGACCTGATTGATCGTCACTCCGGCCTCATCCAGGGCCTCCCGGCTGATTTCTTCCATTGAGCGCACCGCGACCTTGAAAACCTCTTTGCCGTTCATGGTGATGGTGTGCTCGTTGCGCTGCACGGTCTCGACGCTGGCAGGCTTGAGAGACCCGCCCGCGGGAACATAGAGCGTCTTGGCGTAGGAACCGTCCGTGCGCAGCCGCGTGCTTAGGACCCCCCGGCCTCCGTCATTCGACACCCCCAGAACCACAGCGCCCGCTCCATCCCCGAACAAGATGCAGGTCGCGCGGTCCTGCCAGTTGAGCAGGCGGCTCAAGGCGTCCGATCCCACGACAAGCGCGCTGCGAATCTTGCCGGTCTGAATGAAAGAGTCGGCAACGGCCAGGGCATTGAGAAATCCGGAACAGGCGGCATTGACATCGAACGAGAATACATCCCGGGCGCCCAGCATGTGCTCAAGAACGCAGGCAGAGCTGGGAAAGGGATAATCGGGGGTAACCGTCCCCACAACGATCGCCTCCAGGTCCTTCGCTTCCATCCCCGCGTCTTGGAGCGCCCGAATCGAAGCGTGATAGGCCATGTCGGCGCTTCCCTTGCCGTCCTCAAGAATCCGCCGCTCCTTAATCCCGGTGCGCGTGGTAATCCACTCGTCCGAGGTATCGACGAGCTGTTCCAAAGCCGAATTGGTCACAATTTTCGGGGGAAGCTCAGAGCCGGTGCCGAGAACGACGCTCCTCAGTTGCGATTGCCTCACTCAGCCCTCCTGAAGATGACGCAGGCGTTGGTCCCGCCAAAACCAAAAGAGTTGGAAAGCGCGACCCGGATTGTGGCTCTGCGTGCCTGATTCGGTACGTAATCTAAATCACAACGAGGATCCGGGTTCTCGTAATTAATGGTCGGCGGAATGATCCCCTCCTGCAGGGCAAGCACGGAGTAGATTCCCTCCACCGCTCCAGCCGCCCCCAACAGATGGCCCGTCATCGACTTGGTCGAACTCACGGGGATCTTATAAGCCTGCTCGCCAAAGACTTTTTTGATCGCCAGGGTCTCATTGATGTCGTTATATTCGGTGGACGTCCCATGGGCGTTGATATAGTCCACGGCCTGCGCCGGTACGCCAGCGTCACGGATGGCCAGCGCCATACAACGGGCGGCGCCTTCACCCTCGGGCGAGGGCGCGGTCATATGGTAAGCGTCTCCGTTAGCTCCGTAGCCAATGATCTCGGCGTAAATCTTCGCCCCTCTTCTTAACGCCCGCTCCCTCTCCTCGAGAATCATCACGCCAGAACCTTCCGCCATGACAAAGCCGTCTCGATCCTTGTCAAAAGGCCGACTCGCCCGCTCCGGCTCATCGTTGCGCGTAGAAAGGGCCCTCATAGCGCTGAACCCGCTCACCCCGAGTGGCGTGATGGCGGCCTCCGCGCCTCCGGCGATGACGGCATCTTGGAGTCCGCGCCGGATCAGATGGAAGGCCTCGCCGATGGCATGGTTGCCTGAGGCGCAGGCGGACGCGGGTGTCCAGTTCACCCCTTTTGCGCCGCACCGTATAGCGATTTGACCCGGAGCTAAGTTAGAGATCACTTTAGGAATAAAAAAGGGCGATACCTTTCGCGGACCGCCTTCCAAGAGAGCGCGGTTATAGTACTCGATGGTCTCGATGCCGCCCAGACCCACTCCGATGATCACCCCGACGCGCTCGGCATCTGTCGAGTCGATCTTGAAACCACTGTCCTGAAGCGCCATCCCGGCTGCGGCCACGCTGTACTGGATGAAGAGATCCATCTTTTTGATCTCTTTGGGCTCGATGAAATCCTCCGCGCGAAAATCCGGGACCTGACCAGCGATGCGGGTGGGAAAAAACTCCAGCCCGGTAAAACGGGTGATCGCTGTGATTCCCGACCGGCCCGCGATGACGGCCTCCCAGTTTTTCTGCAACCCGGTCCCCAGAGGGGTAACCAGGCCCAGGCCGGTCACGACTACCCTGCGCTGCTCCATTCTCTTCCTGTCCGATCTCAGTGCCGAAGAACGTAAAAAATAAACCAGCGGCTGCGGACCGTCAATACCTTGCTTTTTTACCAGTACGGCTCTTGAACCCGGAGGACTTTCCGAATGAGCGGCTCGATGAACTCCCCGCCGTCGTCGGCAGGCGCGTCGCCGTTTCCTCCGGCTCTCATTTGCTCGAGCACACCGGCCACGGAACTCTTCAACGCGGCGAGATCATATCCCCCTTCGAGTAAAAAAGCGATCTTCCCGCTCGCGTGCTCCGCCGCGAGCTCAAGCAAGGTCGCAGCCATGGTCGCAAATCCACGCTCTGTCACATTCATCCCCCCGAGAGGGTCCCGTTGGTGCGGGTCGAACCCCGCGGAGACGAGAATCCAATCGGGCCTATACTTGGAACCGATGGGAAGCACGATTTCCTTAAAGAGCCGCAGATACTCACCATCGCCGCAACCGGGCGGAAGGGGAACGTTGACCGTAAAGCCTTCACCCGCACCCTCCCCCACCTCATCGATGGCGCCGGTGCCTGGGTAGTATGGATATTGATGGGTAGACATATAGAGCACCGAGGAGTCATGATAAAATGCCGCCTGCGTCCCGTTCCCATGGTGAACATCCCAGTCGATGATGAAGATTTTCTTCGCCCCATACCGCCGTTTGACGTAGCGCGCCCCGATGGCCGCCGTATTGAAGAGACAAAAGCCCATCCCTCGATCCTTAAGGGCGTGATGGCCAGGCGGGCGCACCAAGGCAAAGCCATTGTCGAGATCGCCGCACGCTATCGCATCCAGGAGCCGAAGAAACCCTCCGACAGCCAACAAACCGACACCAAACGAATCTCGGGACGTCACCGTGTCTCCGTCCAAAGCATAACGATTGACCTTCGAGGTCGCCTGGACAAGCGCAATATAGTCGCTGCTATGGCAGGTCTCGATCTCTTCTCTCGCAGCGGGCCGGGGGGGAAGGAGCTGGAAACCCTCTATATCGAGTTCTCCAGCGAGATCCAGGAGAATCTTCAGACGCTCCGGCCTTTCCGGATGAAAAGGCCCCGGATCATGCTTAAGATAATCCCGATCGATCACCACTCCAGGCCGGGGCATAACTAATCTATTTATCTACCATCCCCGGACGGCGAAAGTAAAGCCGGCTTTGCACCTGACCGCGATAGCATGCGCCACGATCAGGCGCAGATGCCCTCCGAAGTACAGGCTTCAGGCAGCTCCGCTTGCTTACTAGCCAGAAATGGAATAGCTTACCAACGGAGGCAAGCGATGTTCGGCATCGGCATGCCGGAACTGATCCTGATCTTAGCCCTGGCCCTTATCGTTTTAGGGCCGCGAAGGCTTCCCGAAATCGCCCGGGCCCTGGGAAAGGGGCTTTCGGAGTTTCGCCGCGCCACGGACGAATTGAAAGAAGAGTTCCGGCAAGTGGAACGGGAGATCGATGAGTCCTCTAACCAATCTCCGGCCAGCGAGGAACCTTCCATAGCCGCGTCACCTCCCCCCGCAGAAGAGAGTGAGCAAAAATCCAGGTAAAGGGCGCCCCGAAGATGCCCGAATGCCCTTCACCGCCCACCTGGAAGAGCTCCGCTCCCGTCTGATCAAATCCATAATAACGATTCTCGCAGCCTTTGCAGTTTGCTTTGCGTTCGCCGAGGAAATCTTCGCCTTCCTGACCGCGCCGTTGCTGCGGCTCCAAGCCTCCGGCTTGACCCTCATCGGCACCGGTGTTCCGGAGGCATTTTTCACCAAGATGAAGGTCGGCCTGATCGCCGCCGTCTTCCTCGCCTTCCCGATCATCCTCCGGGAGTCCTGGCAGTTCATCGCGCCGGGTCTCTACGAGCATGAAAAGCGCTACGCCCGCGGCTTCGTCTTTTTCGGCACTGTGCTTTTCCTCTTGGGGGCGGCCTTCTGCTACACCGTCGTCTTTCAAGTAGGTTTCGGTTTTCTGCTCAAGCGCTACCAGGCCCTTGGCGTCCGCCCCGCCATCCGGATCGGCGAGTACCTCTCTTTCGCCTCCCGCCTGCTGCTCGCCTTCGGCGTCACCTTCGAGCTGCCCGTGGTCGCCTATTTCCTAACGCGCGTCGGGCTTCTCGACCACCGCATCTTGATCCACCAGTTCCGCTACGCCGTTCTGTTGATCTTTCTTCTGGCAGCCATCCTC
>MGSI01000025.1 GCA_001798455.1 Deltaproteobacteria bacterium RIFCSPLOWO2_02_FULL_57_26
AGGCCTCGGTCTGGGTTTTTTGTTTCCTTTTTCGGGAGGCAAGCCATGTTGGATCAGGAAATCTTACCCTTGGGTTTAACGTTTGACGACGTACTTCTGGTGCCGGCTGAATCGTCCATTCTCCCCCGGGATACTGACGTCGCGACTCGTTTGACGGAGCGCATCGGACTCAATATCCCGCTCCTCAGCGCGGCGATGGACACGGTGACCGAGTGGCGCACCGCCATCGCAATAGCGCAAGAGGGAGGTCTGGGAGTGATCCACCGCAACATGTCGGTGGCGGCCCAGGCCGCGGAGGTCGAGAAAGTCAAGAAATTTGAAAGCGGGATGATTGCGGACCCGATTACGGTGCGTCCGGAGCAGAAGATCGCCGAGGCGAAAGAGATCATGCAGAAGTATGGCATCTCGGGTCTGCCGGTAACCCAGGACGGGCGTTTGGTGGGAATTCTGACCAATCGGGACCTGCGTTTCGAGAAAAGGCTGGATCGGCCGGTGGCGGAGGTTATGACCAAGGAAAACCTCGTGACCGCCCGGCCGGGTGTGGATCTCGATGAAGCCAAAGAGATCCTCCAGCGCCATCGGATCGAGAAGCTATTGGTTATCGACGAGCGTTATCATCTCAAGGGGCTGATTACCGTCAAAGACATAGAGAAAAAGATCCAGCATCCCTTCGCCTGCAAGGACGAGAAGGGCAGGCTGCGGGTAGGTGCGGCGGTGGGGGTGGGACCCGACTGCGACGAGCGCGTGGACGCGCTGGTCAGGGCTGGAGTGGACATGATCGCCGTGGATACAGCCCACGGCCATTCCAGAAATGTTTTGGACGTGGTCAGGCGACTGCGCCGTCGCTCTTCGGATTTGGATATCGCGGCCGGGAATGTGGCGACGGAGGAAGGAACCCTGGCCCTGATCGACGCGGGCGTCAACGCGGTCAAGGTAGGAGTGGGTCCCGGGTCGATCTGCACCACGCGTGTGGTTTCAGGGGTAGGTGTTCCCCAGCTTACAGCCATTGCAAGCTGTGCCAAAGCGGCCGAGCGGCACAACGTCTCTATCATCTCCGATGGCGGTATCAAGTATTCGGGCGATATCACAAAAGCGCTTGCCGCCGGCGCCCATTCGCTGATGATCGGGAGCCTTTTCGCCGGCACCGAGGAGAGCCCCGGCGAGACTATCCTCTATCAGGGAAGGACTTATAAAGTGTATCGCGGTATGGGCTCCTTGGGTGCTATGGGGGAGGGCAGCAGGGACCGGTACGGCCAAGGTGATGTAGAGGACAAGATGAAGCTCGTTCCTGAAGGGATCGAGGGCCAGGTGCCTTATAAAGGATCGCTGGCTTTCAACGTCCATCAGCTCATCGGGGGCCTGCGCGCAGGGATGGGCTACCTCGGCTGCCGGACCATCCGTGAGTTGCGCTCGAAGGCGCGCTTCATCCGGGTGACCGCGGCGGGGCTCAGAGAAGGCCACGTTCACGATGTCTTCATTACCAAGGAAGCCCCTAACTACAGAGCGGAATGATCCTCATCCTCGACTTCGGTTCTCCATACCGGGATGTCTTTCAGCTTGTTACGTGATAGCAACATCTTCCAGGCGTTTGTGCTCTTTTACTGTCGAAGCTAATTAAACCTGGGCAACACAGGACAGGAATGAAAAATTCCATCGCAATCATAGATCTCGGAGGTCAGTACTGTCATTTAATCGGGCGGCGACTGCACAGACTGGGTATTCATTCACGGATTTACAGGCCCGAAACACGAGCGCAGACCCTTGGTGGCCATGCCGGCATCATATTGTCTGGGGGTCCACAGAGTGTGTATGAGGAGGGTGCACCTAAGATCAGCCAAGAGGTTCTTCAGCTCAAAGTACCCATCCTAGGAATCTGCTATGGCCATCAATTACTGGCTCAAATGCTAGGGGCAAAGGTCGAAAAAGGTAGGAGCGAGTATGGCCCTGCGAAGCTTTCCGTTGCTTCCAAGAACAGCCTATTTACAAGATTGCCTCAGGAACAGACTGTATGGATGAGCCATACAGATACGGTAACTGAACTCCCACGCGGATTGCTGACCTTGGCATCGACGGAACAATGTCGTATCGCCGCGTTCGGTGGCACTGCCAAGGGTTATTACGGAGTGCAATTCCACCCCGAAGTCGTTCATACGCAGTATGGGGAACAAATCCTCAGACGTTTTGTTTCCTCAATCTGCGGCCTCAAAGTAAGGGAAGATGCAACGGATCAAATCAAGCCGCTCGTCAGGAACATTCGCGCCAGGGTCGGTAAGAAATCCGTCTTTTTTCTCGTTAGCGGCGGGGTGGATTCAACAGTAGCCTTTGCTCTTTGCGCCAAAGCGCTTCCCAAAAAGCGTATTTTGGGTCTTCACGTTGATACCGGATTAATGCGCAAAGGTGAAACAGAGGATTTGCGCGCCAATTTATCTGCCTTGGGGTTGGCCGATAGATTGCAGATCATTGACAAATCCAGGTTGTTTCTTGCTGAGCTGAGAGGAGTCATTGATCCGGAAGAGAAGCGGAAAATCATAGGCCGCCTCTTTGTCGAAGTGCAGTCGGATGCGATGCGAAAGTTTCAAATTGACGAAAAGCATTGGCTGCTCGGACAAGGTACCATTTATCCTGATACCATCGAGTCCGGCGGAACAAGAGGCCTGGCGGCTGTGATAAAAACGCACCACAATCGCTGCCCTGAAATTATAGATTTGATCCGAAAAGGCCGTGTGATTGAGCCGCTTGTTGAATTTTATAAAGATGAAGTGAGAGAGCTAGGCAAGCGTCTGGGTCTCAGCTCTAAATTGACCAACGGGTGGCCATTCCCCGGTCCGGGCTTGGCGATAAGATGCCTCTGCAGTCGGAGCAGGGCGAAAGCCCAGCCAGCCGGCAAGGCGTTAGCTACATTAATAGCCGATCGAAACTATGAAGGGGTCCTGTTGCCCATCAAGAGTGTGGGGGTCCAAGGTGATGCCCGAACTTACAGGCGCGTGCTAGCCCTGCATGATCGCCGAGGCCTGTTTGACTACGGGACGCTTCAATTTATAAGCACAAAGGCATGTAATGTGCTTGCGAAGACAAACAGGGTTATTACCTTCGTTGCTGGAAATGTGACTAGCCTTGCGGCGGCTTCCGTCAAGCGCGCCGAACTTAATTCGGAACGTCTACAGTTAGTTCGAGAAGCCGACTTTATCGTGAGATCGAGGATGGAAGAGAACAATCTCACGGAGAACGTATGGCAGTTTCCGGTGGTGCTGGTTCCGATTTCCTTTGCCGGCGGTGAGACCATAATTCTTCGTCCTGTAAATTCAGAAGATGGCATGACGGCTGACTTTGCGAGGCTTCCAAAGGGTGTATTGCGGCGCATCGCGGAGGATATAATTAAATTGCCGGGTGTCGATGCGGTTTTCCTTGACGTCACCAGTAAACCGCCAGCTACGATTGAGTGGGAGTGAGATTTTTCCGACTGGAGGCAACTTGGTTTTATCGGTGTGGCTCTTTTTTTGATTTGACACGGATCGCTGCCGCTATATACTTGGACTTATCGGGTTTCCATAACCAGCAGAGGAAGCGGAGGTCTTATGAGCGGGACCATACGCGCTCGGGTGAAGCATGGTGTCTTAGAGCCACCGGTGAACCTCCTTATTCGTTTGCCACCTCCTTGTTAGTCGATTTCGAAACGAACTGATTATTTGAAATAGCCCTCCTTCATCAGCTGCTCCGCGAGGCTCGTGTCAATGAAGACGGTCGGATCTGCAGCGGCCGCTTTCGGGGTAGCCTTCTTGATGGTCTCCAGAGAAAAGGTGACATGCTACTTTTCCGATGTCTAATGAATCAGTTTCTTTTTACTTCTCTGATTTCTAACCCAACTGGTGAACAGTGACCTTCAAGCTAACCCTCACAAACTAAAGGGCATTGATACCGACCTGGGCAATCTCCTGGTCCTGTTCGGGCTTGGCCCCACTGACACCGACCGCCCCAAGGATTTGCTTGTCCTTCAGGATCGGAAGGCCTCCCATACCCGCGAGGAAACGCCCATGCGCCAGGATGGAGATTCCGGAAAAGAAGGTCTGCCGGTTCTCCGCAGCAGTTTGAATCTCGGCCGAACTGCGCTTAAAAGCTGCCGCAGCCCCCGCCTTTCCCAAGGCGATGTCCGGGGTAAGAAAACCTGCCCCGTCCATGCGCGAAAGGGAAATCACATGTGCCTCCTCGTTAACCACCACAATGGAAATATTCACTCCTATCTCCTTCGCCTTGGCCAGCCCCGCATCTATGATTTTTCTTGCGTCGTCCAGCTTCATTACCATAAGACCTCCTTACTCAATAATTAGGGTGGATTCAGGGTGAAAAAAACAAAGTACCCCTGGGAGATAGTGCTGTCAATGCCCGTGAAAGTCTGGAAGATGGGAAGGGCTACTTTTCTGATGACCATCTATGAATAGCCCTGAGTCACGAGAACTAATCCAACAAATCAAAAGGCACCGGCGGCCTGGTCAGCCGGCCCGAGGCCCTCGCTTGGCCAAAGGTGTAGAAGCAATGAGCTTCACTGTCTCACTTTTCTTACCTCTGCACGAGTGTCCCGGTCGCTGAATCCCGGGTGAAAGGAGTCTGAGCTGGACTGAAGATGGTAATAACCTCCGGCCAGCTCCAGCGGGTTTAATGGGGAGGGCATCACTCCTTTGAAGTGCTTCCACCCTCGGAACTGGAAATTCTCCCAGGCGTGGTAGATGATCAGTTGTCCTGTCCTTACCGCAGGCGAGACCGCTGCCGCGGCCTGGAATGAGGTCAGGTCGTTATAGGCTTCTATGCGGTCTCCGTCTTCAATGCCCCGGCTGCCCGCGTCCTCACTAGAGACGAAGATCAATGGCTCCCCCCGCTGGAGCCTCAGCAGTATAGGGTCGTCCACTTGGCTGGAATGGATGCTCCAACGGGCGTGGCCGCCAGTGATCCTGAGAGGATAGTCCCCCCCGGCCCTGGGGTCATCTTTCTGCACCGGCAATTCTTCGCCGAACTCCAGATACCAGTCATGATCGGTATAGAATTGCATGCGCCGTGTCTGGGTGGGATAGGGCTCCTTTCTCTCGATATGCCAGGTCAAGGGCACGAGGGGCTCCCCCGGGGTCACGTCGCACGCATTGCCAATACCGCGAGTGGTCAAGCCAAGCCCGGTGGCGGCCACCAGGCCCTTTTCCTTTGCCTCCTCCCACGACATTTGTTCCACATTGGTCGTGTTTAGGTAATAGTCCCGTGTCACCCCTTCCTCGTCGTCCTCGGTGTAGACGCCATTGCTGGTCACCCGATCGTACAGGTTGTCCAGGCGCCTGGAGTTGCCGGCCGGATCAGTAAAGCTCAAGACTCCTCGGGCCTGGGCCCGCTCCTCGATCTTCCTGGCCAGAAGGCAGGCGATCTCCCATTCTCCTTTGCTTTCGCCCACGGGCTCCACCGCCTTGTTGACCACGAACCCGTACGGGTAGTCGACCTTCTGCGGCCCGTAAAAGCTAAACTTCTCGTACCAGCCCGCGGCGGGCAGCACATAGTCGGAGTAAAGGGCAGTAGCGGTCCAGCGGATATCCGCCGTTACCAGGAGCTTGAGCTTGGGGAGCAGGGTTTTCAAAATCTGCTCCGTCCCCTTGCACCGCCTCAAGAAGCTGCCCCCGAATTGGATGGCGACACTCGGGGCCTTGTCCGGCGCCGGGCGGACCTTATGCCACCCTTTGTCCATGGCCTCTTTAACATACGCGGCCAGCGGGCGCTTCAGCGACGGGTCCCAACTGTTGTGTTGCTGGCTCAGCTCGAGAAGTCCACTATGGAAATAGTGGAAGACACAGCTCGGCATCACCCGCTCCTGGGCCACGGCCTCCCAAGCGTACTCCATCATGATCATCTCATCGGTATAGCCCTGGGACTTCCACTGGGCGTAACGGGGATCCGCAGAGGCCGACGCCCGGAGCACGAGCACTCCCGGAATCTGCCCGCCTGCCAGGCTATCGGCGGCATTGCCGGTATAGGCGTTGTACACCGCGCCCTTTTTTCCCATGTGCCCGCAAAGGGCGAACAGAAGAATGATGGCCCGCTCGATCTCATGGCCGTGGTAAAACTTTCCCCAGTTGTAGGTGCTCACGTTGGTCACGGTTCTGGCTCGGGCGATGTCACGCGCCAGGGT
Source organism: Deltaproteobacteria bacterium RIFCSPLOWO2_02_FULL_57_26 (assembly GCA_001798455.1). Classification (GTDB taxonomy): domain Bacteria; phylum Desulfobacterota; class Binatia; order UBA9968; family UBA9968; genus 2-12-FULL-57-22. Next base: position 6,158 of record MGSI01000025.1, read on the forward strand.
TCGGATCACCGAGGGCGAAACGCCGGTAATGCTGGAGACCTTCTCCGGCGTGTAATCCTGGAGATGGGTCTTCAACCGCTCGAACACGGGTTGGACCTGAACGGGCCCGTCGGACGTCATAACCGTGTAAGTCCCCTCCATGGCGGGCACGGCGTTGCCAAGGCGCAGGCTCAAACGGGGCGCTTCCGTAAGTTGGTCAGACCTGCTGTCCCAGAAGAAATAAATGTCGTCCCGTCCACCGCGTTTGAAGTCTCCTTCCCGCAAGAACTTCCGGGTGTCCATCCGCACCAAAAGGGGAAGATCAGTCTGCTCCTGCAGGAAATCCTCCCGGTAAAGCCGTTCATCGACGATTACCTGGGCCATGGCCAGTGCGAGGGCCGTATCGGTTCCCACATTTACGGGAATCCACAGATCGGCGTGGATAGCCGAGGGGTTGTAGTCCGGGGTGATGCAGACCATCCGGGTGCCGTTGTAGCGGGCCTCTGTCAGCAGGTGGTAGTTGGAGATGTTTGTATAGGCGGGGTTTCCGCCCCATATCAAGACCAGGTCGGCGTACCACCAGTTGTCCACCGATCCCCCCACGAAAGGCTGTCCAAAAACCAGAGCAGCGCCCATGTGCTCGTCGCCCGTGTCGGTCTGGATGGAGTCATAGGGAACTCCCAAGGCGCCCATCAGGGCCTCAAACCCCACGGACTCGCTGCCCAGAGTCCCGCTGCCGCGAAGGCGCACAATGGTATCCACCCCTTCGGTAGAAAGGACCTGGATCAAGGTGTCGGCGATCTCGTTTAGGGCTTCATCCCAGCTGACCCGTTGCCACTTGCCTTCTCCCCGCTCACCAACCCGCTTGAAAGGATAGAGGATACGGCATGCATCGTAGGTGCGCAGCGCCGAGATCAGTCCCTTCTGGCACCCGCGCGGGTTCCAATCGGGCAGATCGGGATCCTTGGAAGGAGGATGGGCGCTACTCTGCTCCAGGCGGATGATGACCCCGTCTTTGACATAGCAGTTGAGGATACACGGCTTCTGGTATGCGCAGTTGGTGTGGCAAGTCACCTTGACCACTCGATCCCAATCCATATGTCCCTCCACTCGCGGGTTGGCTAGTGATAGTTCGACTTCTTTGCGGCGTGAGGATATTCCAGAAGCGTGTCGCAATCAACCTGCGAGCCTCAAGGGCTCATGACATAACCGCACTTACGCCTCCGTCGACGACACCGGTACGGTTCTCGCCCGTTCCTGATACGACTGCTTTCTCTTCAGAATCCAAGGTGCCAAATCGGTGCCAGGCATGACTATTTGACTACGATATCTGCCCGGTTCCATATGATTTTCTGCTTCGGTATTGTTCATCTGCTTTTCCCCAAGATATGATAGTATATTCGGGATCAGGCCTGAATCTGGACTCTATGACTCAAAACGAACAGCAATCTCTTGACCCTCCGTACGTACGCGCCCGTGGGGCGAGCGGTCGTTTTACAGCCAGACTGCTCCCTTTCTTGCACAATCCAACCTGACAGGCTAGCGTTAACAAATTCAATCACGAGGTACACGATTTCAATTTATGAGCACTGAACCAAACAAAGTTATCTATTCGATGGTCGGCGTCAGCAAATACTACGACAAGAAGGCCGTTCTAAAAGACATCTATCTTTCCTATTTTCATGGCGCCAAAATCGGCGTGATCGGTCTCAATGGATCGGGCAAATCGTCGCTGCTGCGCATACTGGCGGGCGTGGACAAGGAGTTTAACGGCGAGGCCGTTATCTCGCCGGGCTATACGGTCGGCTATCTGGAGCAGGAGCCGTTGATAGACGATGCGCGAACGGTGCGCGAGATCGTGGAAGAGGCCGTGCAGGAGACTGTCGATCTGCTGAAAGAGTTTGAAGCGATCAACGCCAAGTTCGGCGAAGCGATGTCCGACGACCAAATGAACGCGCTGCTTGAACGGCAGGGTGAGGCGCAGGAGAAACTGGATCATCAGGATGCCTGGGATCTTGATGCGCGTTTGGAGATGGCCATGGATGCGCTGCGGTGTCCGCCGCCGGACACGCAGGTAAAGGTGCTGTCCGGTGGCGAACGTCGCCGAGTTGCGTTGTGTCGGTTGCTCTTGCAAAAGCCCGACATTCTTCTGCTTGACGAGCCCACGAATCACCTCGATGCAGAGTCGGTCGCGTGGCTCGAACATCACCTGCAGAGTTATCCGGGAACGATCATCGCGGTGACCCACGATAGATATTTCCTGGACAACGTCGCGGGTTGGATTCTGGAACTGGATCGGGGCGAGGGCATTCCTTACAAAGGAAATTACACGTCATGGCTGGAACAGAAACAGGAGCGTCTGCGGCGCCAGGAAAAGTCTGAAAGTGAAAAGCAGAAGACGCTGCAGCGCGAACTCGAATGGATTCGCATGTCGCCGAAAGCGCGTCGCGCGAAGGGCAAGGCGCGCATAAATTCCTACGAGGCCCTGCTGCAACAGGAATCAGAAAAGCGGCGGGAAGATTTGGAGATTCACATTCCACCGGGGCCGCGCCTGGGCAACCTCGTGATCGAAGCGGAAGGGGTCAGCAAAGCGTACGGCGATCACCTGCTGGTCGAGGACATGACCTTCGCGCTGCCTCCCGGCGGCATTGTCGGCGTGATCGGTCCGAACGGCGCCGGTAAGACGACGTTGTTTCGCATGATCACAGGGCAGGA
>MGSI01000026.1 GCA_001798455.1 Deltaproteobacteria bacterium RIFCSPLOWO2_02_FULL_57_26
AATCGAGGGAAGGCGCCTCGGTGAAATTGATATCCACATAGCGCTCCCCGATCGGTTCAGCCGTAATCACCACTCTGACGGAATAGCCGGCGTCGATCACAATCCCGCGGGTGCCGGCAGGAAGGGGAAGCCCGCCTTTGATGCGCGCAAGCCTCTCAGTCGGATACTTACCCACATCCAGCGAAAAGTAGCCCCACTCACCGGGCGCGACGGCGAGTTCCTTGAGTATTTTCGGATTGATGTCGACCAGGTTTTTGGCGGCTTGGTCTTGATTGTAGTTCCTGAGCAGCTCGTAGGCCCACTTCTCGATGATGCCCTTGGCCGGCTCGGCCGGCTTTTCGCGCTCCTTGACCGGACCGCGGTCGATCCACCATTTGGTTTCTTCGAATGCCTGTGCCTTCTCATCCGCCATATCAACTGACTCAAGCAAATGGATCGCGGAAAAAAACTAAAAATCGAGCTCCTTCTTGATCGAACCTGCCGAGCAGTGAGGACAGGGTAAGAGCAAATGAAGGTTTAGGAGAGATCATACCATCAATCGGGACCTTCTCAAGGGGAAATAAGAAACTATAGCCCAAGCCGTCGGTGGCTTGGTTAACTCACAACGGGGAACAGGCGGCGGCGTTATGTTCGGCTTTTAGTTTTTTCTTGAGCCTTTCTCTATAATAGCTTTTTCCTGTCTTGAATAGCTCTCCAAACCTTCTCGGGGGTGAGGGGCAAATCATAGAGGCGGACGCCGATGGCGTCGTAAATAGCGTTGGCATAGGAGCCCATAGTGGGAAGCGTGGCGCCTTCGCCTACCTCTTTGACTCCCCATGGACCGGCCGGCTCATAGCTGTCCACCAGTTCTGAGATCACTTCGGGCACGTCCAAGGCTGTTGGCACGCGGTATTCGCCCAAATTGGCGTTGAGCGGTTTGCCCTTGTCGTCGAAGACGACTTGCTCGTACATCGCTTCGCCCATACCCATGAATAAAGCGCCCTCGACCTGCCCGTGCAAGAGGCTCGGATTGATCACCGTGCCGCAGTCGTGCACATCCCACACTTTGGTGACCATCACCTGGCCGGTTTCCTCGTCGACCTCCACCTGGCTGATTTGGGCGGCAAAGCTGTACGCGGGGGAGGTACCGACAGCCGCTCCCTTGAACTTGCCTCCCAGCTTCGGCGGGGCGTAACTGCCTTTCCCCACCAATGGTCCTTTACGGATAAAGAACTCGTTAGCGACGTTCTCGAAAGTCAGCGTTTTTTCCGGACTACCCTTAACGAAGACGACGCGCCGATCGATGTCCACATCCGCTGCATTGGCTTCGAGCAAGTCGGCCGCCAGTTCAATGATCTGACGCCGAATCTCGTCGCCGGCCTGCTTGACTGCGTGGCCGGACATGAGCGTTTGGCGGCTGGCATACGCGCCGAAATCGTGAGGCGTCGTCTCGGTGTCGGCCGATACAATTCGCACATCCTCGTAGTTGATGCCCACGGCTTCGGCCGCCATCTGCGCTAGAATCGTGTCGGATCCTTGGCCAATATCCACCGCTCCGATATAGAGCGTCGCGGTATCTCCCTGCTCGCTAATCTTGATGACGGCAGAAGCGTGGGGCAATCGAGTACGATAGATGGGGTAACCGGCGCCTGTGATGAAGCCGCCGCAACCAATGCCGATGCCCTGTCCGGGTGGGAGCTTGCCCTTTTTCCCTGCCCAGTCGGAAATCTCCGTGGCTTTGTCCAAACAGGCCGTGAACTCACAGGAGTTGACCTTTAGATCGTTGAGCGTCGTGGTATTGGGCTGGCGCGCGTTCACCTTGCGTATTTCGATAGGATCCATGCCCAGCTCTTTGGCGATCATGTCCAGTTGGCTCTCGAATGCGAAGCGCGGCTGCGGCGCGCCGTGACCCCGTTGCGCGGCGCACGAGGGCAGGTTCGTGTGCACGCGGAGGCCATCGAACTTAAAGTGATCAAAGTCGTAGATAAGCGGCAGCATTGCTCCCGCATAATAGGCCGATGCGATGCCGAGACTTGTGTACGATCCACCGTCGATGATGAATTTGGCATGCACGCCCAAAATTTTGCCCTCTTTGGTAACGCCGGTGGTTAACTCGATGTGCTGGGCGTGCCGTCCGCGGTTATGAAAAAACACTTCTTTGCGGTCAAAAACGATCTTTACCGGGCGGCCGGTTTTCATAGCCAGCGCGGCGCTGACGTACTCGGCCGCGGAAGGCTCCAGCTTCCCGCCGAAGCCACCGCCAACGAAGGCCTTGATCACGCGCACGTCGCCCATCTTCAGGCCGAACACGCGGGAGATATGGTACTGAAAGTAATGAGGCGATTGGCTGCTGGACCAGATGGTGAGCTTGCCGTTCTCCCACTTGCTGATGGCGGCGTGAGGCTCCATGGGAACGTGGGTGGCCCGATTCCCCTGAAAGCAATCGGTCCGGACGACGTAGCTCTCCCGGAAAGCCTTTTCCACATCGCCGAAGTCTTGGTGAATTTCTACACTGATGTTGCGCTCGTACTGCGGGTGTACTTGAGGTTGACCTTCATCCATCGCCCTGAGAGGGTCGAGAACCGCTGGCAGCACCTCGTATTCGACATCGATCAAAGCGAGCGCTTTGACAGCGGTCTCCTCGTCCACTGCCGCCACGGCGGCAACTTTGTCACCGACTTGAAGCACTTTCTCGATGGCGAGTATGGTCTCGTCGTAGCGGGCCGGGGAAATGCCGTAAAAGGTTGATGGAACGTCCCTTGCTGTAATGACCGCCGCAACTCCCGGCAGTTCCATCGCCTTGGAGGTGTTGATATTGAGAATCCGCGCATGGGCGTGGGGACTGCGCAGGATTTTTCCGATGAGCATCCCGGGCACCTTTAAGTCACCCGCGTATTTGGCCCGGCCGGTCACCTTGTCGCGGGCGTCGATTTTGGGGACACTTTTGCCGATTACTGAAAAGTCTTTGGTAGATGTTTCACTCATGGTTCACCGTCCTCGCTAACTGTTAGCCTCTGCGGCAGCCAGTATCGCCTTGACAATCCTGACGTAGCCGGTGCAGCGGCAAAGATTTCCGCCAATAGCCTCGCGCACTTCGCGCTCGCTGGGATGAGGGTTGCGCACCAGCAGCGCCTTGGCCGAAAGAATCATCCCCGGCGAGCAGTAGCCGCATTGGACGGCAGCCTGGTTGATAAACTCCTCCTGCAGCCGGTCCAGCTCGCCGTTTCGTTCGAGGCCTTCAATGGTCGTGACAGTGTGGCCATTGGCTTCAACCGCCAGGACGAGGCAGGAGTTGACCGTCTTGCCGTCCATCAGGACCGTGCAGGCGCCGCAGTCGCCTAGTTCGCACCCTTTTTTGGTTCCCGTGTAGTCGAACTCCTCGCGCAGCAGATCGAGCAGAGTCGTATTAGACTTAACGAGCGCTGCATGTTCTTCGCCGTTGACTACCAACCTCACTACGTGAAGGTTACCCTTCTTGATGGCCGTTACCACAAATATACCTCCTGCAAGCCTAAACGTGGCCCTTTTCGATGGCCGCCTTCAGCGAGCGTTTTGTCAGTACGTTGACGAGGTTGCGCCGATACTCGATGCTGCCCCGGATATCATTGATAGGTTTTGATTCGACCGCGGCGACTCTCCCGGCTTCATCGATGAGTTCCTGGCTAATCTTCTTACCGCGCAGGACTTGCTCGGCCTGACGCGCTCGCATCGGTGTCGGCGCCACTGCGCCGAGGACGATGCGAACGTCTTGGCAGGTACCATCGCTGACCGTAATGCTACTGGCAACGCCGGCCACGGCCAGCGCTCCTGCCCGACGCAGCCCGAACTTGATGTAGTTGCTGCCGGTCGTTGACTGATCTGGAATGATGATTTCCGCGAGGATCTCTCCGCTCTCAAGCGCAGTCTTGCCTGGTCCGAGAAAGAAATCCTCCAGTGGAATGGTTCGCTCCCGCTCGTTCCTACAATCCGCGCCTGACTGTCCAGCGCTATGAGGATAGGCGGTAAATCGGCCGAGGGAACGGCGTTTACGAGATTGCCACCGATGGTGCCCACGTTTCTAATCTGGTCGGCCGCCATGCTGTGCGCCGCCTCGCAGACGGAGCGGTATTTTGCTTGGAGAATGTCGTTGTTCATCACCTCATTGTGAGTCGCTCGCGCCCCGATAATAACGCCCGCGCCTTTCTGATAGCGAATCGCCTTCAGACTATCCAAGTTCTTCAGCGAGACGAGGTACGCCGGTTTCATCAGGCCGTCTTTCATCTTGACCAGCAAGTCGCTACCACCGGCCAGCACTTTGGCGTTGGCGCCATATTGTATCAGCAGGGCACACGCCTCTTGCACGCTTTGCGGCGAGAGGTATTCAAACTCGGGTACGATCATAAAAGGTCTCCTTGCCCATAATTGCTGCCCGATTAGCCGCGTCGAATCCCGAAGACGACCTCGATAAGTCCCTCCAGAGATGCGTAAAGCGAAACCGCATGAGCCGACAGACGGAGGAAAACAGCTCGATCTGGCTAGGGCGGTGGTTTACCATGTGGGCTTCTCTTCTCTGCTTTTCGATGAAAGCTGATGGGCGTCCGGTGAAAACCGCAAGAAAAGTGCCAAGGGCCACCATTCTGAAAAGAAAAATGGCTCATAAAATTAGTGCCTTATGACGTTTAATGCTTAGGAAATTCAAACGCGATTAAGGCATTTTCCCCATAATAAGAAAACAATAAATTAATGAGTCCGATTGTCAGGAAGGCGGCCAGTGCGGCGACGCGGTGCCCGCTTGTCTGCGTCTACTACACGCCGGCGGTTTGCTGAGGTGGCGTCTTTGCACTGTAACGACGTTTACCTCTAATCGCAGGATCGCTTCACCGCTTGATCGTCACGGCTCACTGTAGGCATCCAACGGCAGGCTGATGTGCGGCACATATACCGACCGCAACAGCTTACGCCCTCGTGTTTGTTGCGCAGGCGGGAAACGTCGGTAGTAATTAAAAAGGCGAAAGGGTAAGTTTAATCATTTTCTTCTTTTCCGGCAGCTAAAAACTCTTTGAAAACAAGTTCGTTGTGCTCGCCGATCATCGGAGCAGGCCGATCAATTTTGAAAGGAGTCTTTGAAAGGGCGAAGGGCGGTCCTTCGGCATGGCACCTCCCGATCTCGGGATGATCTACGGGCGCCCAAAAACCTCTATGCTTCAGTTGAGGATCAGCAAAAAGATCCGCTATCGTTTGGACGATCCCCGCCTTCACCCCATTTTCTTGCAGCTTTTTAAATACCTCTTCTGCCGTGAGTTGAGACGTCCATTTCGCAACTTCTCTTTCCACTTCATCCTCATGTTTTTTTCGTGCCGGTATCGTCTTGAACCTTGGATCTAAGATCAGTTCATCCCGGCCCATACACTGGCAGAGATCTTTCCACTCCTGGTCATTAAATATGCTGATGACGCACCAGCGGTCATCACCTTTGCAGGGATAGGTATTATGCGGAGCCGCAAAGGAATGGCGATTTCCGTCTCGTTCAACCACTCGATGATTAATACTGTAATCCAGCAGAGCCGGAATCATAAATTGAACGCCGGCTTCGTATTGGGCCAGATCGATGAATTGTCCTTCCCCTGTTCTTCGTCGATGCTCCAAGGCCGCGACCGCTGCGATCACGCCGTATCCAACCCCTATGTGGTCCACATAGGGACCATAGAGTATGTACGGGAGTCTATCCGGATATCCGGTCATATAGGTAAACCCGCACAGTGAGGATAAGTGTGAGCCGAAACCCGGGTGGAGGGCGTGGGGCCCGCTCTGGCCTTGATTACATGTGCTGAGCAAGATGATGTCGGGATTCACTTCTACCATCTCTTCATACCCGAGTCCTAACTTCTTCAGCGTTCCGGGCGTGAAATTTTCCACGATGAGATCGGCCCACGCGATAAGCTTTTTGGCGAGCTCAATCCCTTCTCGTGTTTTCAAGTTTATCGTCACGCCGTACTTATTATTGTTGCAGATGCCGAAGGCTCCCGAACGATTTATTCCGGGCTTGTTGTCCTTATAAGGTGGATAATTTACCCTGAATCCGTCCGGTCTCTCGTGAGACTCGACGTGCACTACCCGAGCGCCGTGGTCTGCCAGATGTTTCCCGATGACGGGTCCGGCCGCAATCGCAGCAAACTCTACGACATTGATTCCCTCAAATACCTGCCTGGTTGTCTCCATTGTCGTCAAAAATCGCAAAGCGCAGCGCGCAAAGCTTAAGCATTATCCCTTCTGATAATTTTCAAATAACGTTGGCCTTCTTCAGACTGAGAACGTCGCTCTTGTTCAATCCAATTTCACCGTAGACTTCTTCATTGTGCTCTCCAATCAGGGGAGCGCGACGCCAAAAACCACAAGCGATGGAAGAAAATTTGGTAGAAAAATCTGGATAGGTAATCGTTGTTCCCAACTCCTCGTGTTTGACCTCATGCCATAACCCGCGCGCTTTGAGTTGCTCATCTTCCAGTAACTCTTTGGCCGTAGCCACGGGATAACCAAGCATGTCATGCTCAAGGACGTACTGGAAAAACTCCTCTTTCGTCACGGTCCTAAAAAAATTGGCATAGGGCTCTTCAAGCTGATCGACCTCCTCCTGAGTCACTGTGGCAATATCAAATTTGTTCCAGTCCTTATTCTTCAAGTAATCGGGAGCCATGCTCTTGCTGTCCATCCATTCGACCAGTCGCTTATTCGTTCTAATTCCGGCCGGGCCACCATAGATGATGTAGGACAGGTAACCGTCTTTACAGGGATAGACAGCCCGGAGTTTTGCCCCGGTGATGCTTCTTCCGGTGATAAAACTACCCGCTCTCGTAGGGAGCTCTCTGTTGAGGTCAAAGAAAGAAGGAGCAATGGATAGCGCCCAGGTCACGCCCGCTTGTGCCGAGACATCCACATGTTGACCTTCACCTGTCATCCCCCGATGATAGTAAGCCATCAGCGTCCCCTCCGCCGCATGCATCCCGATCCACATATAGGATTGGGGAAGCGTAGGCCGCACCGGTGGCTTATCCGGATCCCCCAAAACCGACATGAAACCGCTCATCGCTGTAAAGACTAAATCCGACCCCCGATAATCCTTATAAGGTCCGGACTGACCAAAAGGAGTAACCGACGTCATAATCAATTTCGGGTCGAGTTTACTGAGGCTCGTATAATCCAGGCCTAATCTCTTGAGATGACCCGGCGGAAAGGTTTCGAGGAAAATATCGGTTTTCTCAACCAGTTTTAGTAAAATGTCCTTTCCGGTCTCTGTCTCAATGTCTAAGGTAATCCCTCTCTTGTTGTGGTTGTAAGACAGCCAATACAGATTCTTCTCGGGATCGGGTATGTCCTTATAAAAAGATCCCAGATTCCTGGACTCATCTCCTCCTGGTTTCTCCACTTTGATTACATCAGCGCCTAAATCGCCCAAGATTTTCCCGCACAGGAAAGCCGTTTCATTAGTGAAATCGAGAACCCGGCAATCCTTGAGCAATTTTATTTTTTCTTTCATAAACCAGTCCGTCGATTAGAGGATTTTCTTATCAGCGTTGTGGGGCTTCGTTTCCCTTTGGCGGGGCTGGCAATCTCATCCTTTTCAAAATGGATGAGATTCAAGCTCATTCTCTCATGTTCTGTCCCTCGCGATGACCGTTCTGGCCTGTCATCGCGAGGGAGCAAATCATCTCGAGTGGAGTCTCAATCAAATTCCCGATTCAGCAAACCATTTCGCATATGGCTCCTGGAAGGACTTGGCCTTTTCAATTTGCTCGGCCGTGAACCAATCCTTCAGATTCACCACATCGATCGGATAACTGGCGCGCAAAAACGCATCCGTATACTGGTAGGGTACTGTGGCATCGATGCCGATAGCTCCTGAAAACTTGATATTGGACTGGGTCCATTCCCTTTCACCGGCAGAACTCCGCTCCGCCGGTTGGAACGTTTGCCCCATGCCTCCCGGTGCAACAACGGTAATGCCCTCTTTAGCATCGACTCGAGTTGCTAAAGCCCATAGCAGGTCATCCGTCGAGTAGATGTTGATGTCCGGATCGACGACCATGGCAAAGCGCGCACCGAGAGAGCAGGAAAGAGCCGCAGCCAGTAAGTTTTTCGGATACCCCTCATCTCTAACTCTTCTTTTTTTCACTTGAAAGATCACACCCCCCCAATCCGGGATACACATAGGGATGTGGGTATCAACGCAGAAACCGGGGCTGATCCTCTCGGCCAATTCAAAGAAACAGGCTTCACGGCAGATCACATCGATGTTGTGGTTATCATATCCGTGCACGATCAGAGGGTCGTAGATCGGCCTGTCTTTTCGATGGGTGATCGCCGTCACATTAAATTGGTACGTTCGATAGGCTTTGCCCATATAGCCGGACCATTCGGGGTGAAAGGGATAAACTCCCTGTTTCTGGTCTTTCTCGGCCAAGGGACTTTCCCAAACCTTTTTGGTTGTGTCCAGGTACCCTTCGATTACATACTCCGCCTCGGCGATAGCATACGCATCGATGGTCTTGCACTTTACCATCTCCAACGGAAACCCTTGGATGGCGCCGGCAATCCCCAGTTCATCACACCCCCTTGGGAGGATAGTGTACATAAACCCTGCCCCAGCCATCATGGTTGCTGCCGGCGGAATGCCCATATTGATGGTAAAGGGGATCGGTTCTTTCTTATAGTATTTCGTTGCGATCTGATCAGTATGCGACCCAGGGGATATCTGAAAAGTGGAGTGATCCCTCCAGCCGAGGTCCTCCCGGAAATTCATCCGGTTGTAACTGATATGCCATCCACCCCAGAACTGTTTGGGTGAGGCTACGGTTTTGCCTCCTCCTAAAGTTCTTCCCGGATCCGTCGGCGTGTGTTGTATCATGGGAATAACCGGCCAGACATCGATATTTTTGTCGATCACCACTTCTTGACAGGGCGCCTTATCGACGATCTTGGGCGGGATAGGTTGAAGGATGCTGTCGTGAATTTTGAACTTCAACGTTTTTCTGTCCTTCAATCCGAACATCTTTGCGATCACTTTATCCGAGCCCATGACATTCGTAGCTAAACGCGCGTTGGAATAGCCTTTGACCTTGTTGAAAATGATCGGCGGACCTCCATCCAGAAGCTTCTGGATGGCCGTCATTTCGAGTTTTGGATTGACCTCCCGGTCCGTTTCCAGCACCAGACCTTCCTTTTTCAACGCCTCAAGCGTCGACCTCAAACACCTCAGTTCTTCTGCTGCCATAGTCAAACCCCCTTTTGAGAATAATACTCTTTGATTCTAAGTCTTCTTTATGTGTGTGCCGGTATAGCTGAGGTCATCAACCCTTCGGGCATCTTTGCTCCGGCGCCATCTCAAATCGCAATGGTCCCCATCGCCCCCAAATGATCACACCGCTTCTGGTACCCTGGGCTTTCGACCAACTGGACTTGCGACTAAATCTTGAAATCCTCCAGGGTGTTGGGCGCAAAGAGGTCTCTTACATCGACCTTCTCCTTGATCAGCCCTTGCTCATGGGCATAATCAACGAGGGTTTCCAGGCCATGCCAGTTGGCCTCTAAACCGTAGGGCCAGAGATTCTCCCCGAAGATCTCCATTTCCTCTTCCATTTCCGCTATTGACCAGGCGAGCATATATTTGAGTGCGGAAAATTCATACATGGACACTTGGCAGTACCTCTTGGCCTCACAGAAGGCCTTATAAAGACTCTGCGCCACCCAGGGGTAACTCTGGTAGATATCTTCTCTTAGCGCCACGCAATGCATAATGGGAAAAATTTTTGTCCGTCGGTAATACTCCCTCTCCACTTCGCGGAAATTAGGGATCAACCGACGCACTTTGGGAGATCGCCGCACGAAGGGCAAGGGCAGAT
>MGSI01000027.1:0-550 GCA_001798455.1 Deltaproteobacteria bacterium RIFCSPLOWO2_02_FULL_57_26
GCTTGGGGCTAAAGTGACGCCACCTGCCTTTTCGATCGTCACATTTTGAGCTATCGTTTGTGCCGGTGAAAGGCGGAGGCATTTGTGAGTTGCCGGAATCCGCGCACGATCCATACGGTCGGCCATTCGACCAGAACGATCCAAGTCTTTGTCGAGCTTTTGCAGGCTCATAGCATCGATCTCCTGGTGGACGTCCGGCGCTGGCCGACCTCGAAGAGATTCCCCCATTTCGCCCGGGAGACTCTCACAGATTCCCTCACGAGGGAAGGCATCGGTTACACCTGGCGGGGAGACCTCGGCGGTTTCCGCAAACCTTCGCCCGACTCGCCGAACACGGGCTGGAAGACCGGCGCCTTTCGGGCTTACGCCGACTTCATGCTGACACCGGCTTTTGGAGAGATTATGCGGGAGCTCGAGTCGCTGGCCGAGAAAAACCGGATCGCGGTGATGTGCGCGGAGGCCGTGCCGTGGCGCTGTCACCGCCAACTGCTCGCCGACGCGTTCCTGGTAAGGGGGTGGGCAGTCCGGCACATCCTGGAGGATCGCTGCG
>MGSI01000027.1:573-1205 GCA_001798455.1 Deltaproteobacteria bacterium RIFCSPLOWO2_02_FULL_57_26
GCGAGGAGCACCGGCTTCCACCCTTCGCCAAACCACAAGGGGAAAGAATCCTTTACCCGGCCCCTGATTCCTCGCGCCTGCTCTAGCTCGCTTAAAGGCCCCAGCTAAAGCACCGCCGGCGCGTGACCTCGACGATCACAGACTCGCATTCGTCCAAAGCCGCTTCTTCCTCATACTGTGAGAACTTCTCGTAGAGAAGACGGCGGACCTTACGAAAGAGGGGACCTCCGGTCTACCCCGTGAAGTAACTTATGCCCTCGAATTTCACTCACGCGCTCAACCTCGACGGCATCTCTCTCCGGGCGAAGTAACCTCCCAGGGCGCCGGCCGGGACGGCGATGATGTAGGCCAAAAGCTCGTACCAGTAAGGAAGTGGAATCGGCTGCCCTGTCACGCTCGTCTGCAAAACGCCAAGAATAAGCGACACAAGGCCGACAAGCGCTCCGTGCTTTACCTCGTGGGCCTGGGCAAGCCGGCCTGCGACATAACCCCCCAGCGCCGTGCCGACCGCGCCGATGATCCCAAGCGCGAGAAAACTCTCCGGGGAAGATAACATTTGATCCAACGCCTTCTCCACTGCTTCTTCAAACGTCCGGCCCCCCTCCGAGAATTCCTTCTGGTAAAAGACGATC
>MGSI01000027.1:1237-15241 GCA_001798455.1 Deltaproteobacteria bacterium RIFCSPLOWO2_02_FULL_57_26
GGACTCATAGACGCTCAACCTCTCATCAGTAAGCGGCTCAAAGTTATTCGAAATGGTTGCCGGGCGTCAAGGGCAGAGAAAAAGGATGCAGGACGTGCTAATGCGAGCGGCCCGCCTTTTACTTCACAACAGATCCTTGATAAGCAGGAAACTCTTGCAGGAGGATCGGGGGTTGAAGCGTGCAATCGCAGGGTAAGTCCAGCTATGAGCAGAAGAGGCCCTTTTTCTATGGCTGGTATATTGTCGGGGTTGGAGTCGTCACCCAAATCGCCTCCGCCTTTTCCCTCTCCAGCACCCTAAGCGTTTTCCTCAAGCCCATCACGGAGGATTTAGGCGTCTCGCGGGGAGTATTCTCGCTTCTCCGAACGGGTGAGATTCTCGTCAGTGCCGTGATCGCGCATCTCATCGGACCTTTGATCGATCGTCACGATGGTCGTTGGCTTATAACCATCGGCGCAGTGGTAGCTAGCGCCGGCTATCTCCTCTTGAGCCAGGTTCAAGAATTCTGGCAGTTCTTTCTACTGCGCTGCAGCTTGGTCACTGTGGGAGACACCTTGATGGGTTCCCTGGTCGTCAATGTGATCATCTCCCGATGGTTTATCCGCAAACGCGGCAGGGCTATTGCCATTGCCAACCTGGGGACGGGGATAGCTAAAGTAAGCATGCCTCTCTTTGCCGCCTCACTTTTCGTTTGGGTGGGATGGCGCCAAACCTGGGCTGTCTTCGGGATTCTCGCCCTTGTGCTGGCGGTGGGGCCCGCCATCGCCTTTATCCGAACGTGCCCTGAGGACATGGGCCTTCATCCCGACGGGGCACCCATTCCTCGCCAAACAGGCATATCCCCGGGAAGAGAGGCCAGACTCTCGGCAACTCAACGTCAGGCCCTGGCGGCCGATGTGATGTGGAGCCGAGCCGAAGCACTGCGCACGCAGGCCTTCTGGCTTCTTGTCATTACCTTCGGGATTGCCAGCGTGGGCATCGGAGGCCTGAATCTCCACGTATTCGCTTTCGTCACCGACATCGGCTATCCCCCCATTATGGCCGCTACCTTTATGAGCGTGATCGCATTGAGCCAGCTTGTTTTCACGCTCTTGTGGGGTCTTCTCGCCGAGCGCGTCGATATTCGAAAGGCGGCTGTGGTCCAATTCCTGATTCAAGCCCTGGGGCTGACGCTCGCTATCAATTCCAGGCAGCTTTTATACGTGTACGCGGGCTTTTTCCTTTACGGCATCGGGCTGGGAGGGAGTTTTGTGCTGCGGGAGGTTATCTGGGCCAACTACTACGGGCGGCTTTCCCTCGGCACAGTCCGGGGCATGGGCACATTTCTCACTCAAGTTTTCGCCGCCAGCGGAGCGCCTTTCTTCGGTTTTCTTTTCGACGCCACCGGCAGCTACTTCATTTCCTTTACCTTTTTCGCCATCGCCCTTTTGGTCTCGGCTATACTGATCATGCTCGTACGGCCGCCGAAAAAGCCGGCCTCTGGCAACGGGCCCGTTAAGAAGGACTGAAAAACTGACGAGACAAGGGAGATTTCATGATCACTCCTTGAATCCGCCGAAATCATTTGAGAGCCGGTAGCGACTATCGCAATTGTGGAGATTTCCTTATTTCACGAACCCAATCTTCTGGAAAAAGCCCGATCTCTCAAGGTTCTCGGCAAAGGAGTTATCGAAAAATTCTCTCGGGTCCGTATTCCTTGCACCGGGGAATTCTTTTTCATCAAGATAATCAAATTGAGCCTGGATCACATCCGCCCTGACGGCCAGGCTGTTATCCCAATAAGGCGCAAACGTGTCATAGGTCCCATCAAGCATTTTCGGGTCGTCGATCTTCGCGTATTTGGCAATCGCCTTCTTTGCGACGGAAGGATCCCTTTTTGCCAGCAGCACTCCTTCCGCAATCGCTTTCAAAAAAGCATAGGTGGTATTCGGATTGCGTTTGAGGTAATCCTCGGTTGCGCTGTACGTAACCTGAATGCCGGGAATATTGAGCTTCGCGATATCAGCCAGAAGATTCAGGCCGGCCTCTCGCGCCTTAAGGGTATTGGGCGCAGACAGGGTCCCTGCTGCGGTCTTGCCGGTGATAACCGACGTAAGCACTGCCGGAACGGTCTGAACGTAAAGGATTTTCACGTCCTTATCCGGAATGATGCCGTTTTTCTTTAATGTCTCGCGGGTGGCGGCATCGACGGCAGCCCTCGGAGTGGTAGCGGCAACTGTCTTTCCCCTGAGCTGCTGAATAGAAGTGATCTCCTTCGCGCCCCACATCTGAAATATAAGCTGCTGTAGCGTACCGCCAAAGTATTTGACGGGCACCCCCTTTAAGCGCGCGCTGATAAGCTCCGAGCCGGCCGTTGAGAAGTCAACCTCGCCGGCGACCACAGCCTGCGCGGCAACTTGGGGATTGAGCAGTTGGAACTTCACGTTAAGGCCATATTTCTTAAAGAGGCCCGCCTCGTAGGCCACCCAGACCGGCGTAAAACCTCCGCTGGGTTGGGTATAGACAACCACAATTTCGGTCTTTTCCGGTCTCCCGCCGACATCGCTGGCCGCGAAGCCCAGAGAAGACATAAGAACGAGGCCTGAGCCCACGATAATGGGCAAACCTCGGCACAGCCTATTTTTCCTCGATCGGGTTATCATATTCGCTCCTCCCTTCTCTGCTTTCGTCCACAAAGAAAGAGCCCGGATGTGAGAGATCCGGTCCGGGCTAAATTGACTTATCCCTTTTTTCCGACCCGTGTACACAGTTTTACAAGGTCGCCTTTACCGACGGGCGCTCCTTCATCCTCTGTAACCAGGCTCCCAGGCGAGGCAAAGAAGGCGTCGGGAGCGCGCCGTAGGATTCCATGCGGAAGAACCGTGGGACCAGAGCAATATCCAAGAGGCTAATATCACCCATGAAGTAAGGCTTGTCCCCGATCTCGGCCTCGAGGTACTCCAGTAGATCTCTCAATGTCCGACGCGTCTCCTCCACTACCGCGCGATCGCGCTCTCCTTCTTTCTTGATCATCTCGCCGCGAAGCGCCCAATATGGAGAATGGATGTAATTCAGACCGTAATCGATGAGCACGCGAACTCGTCCCCTCGCGTAGGGATCTTTCGGCATCAAAAGGGGGTTAGGGTATTTTTCATCCAGGTATTCGTTGATGATGCACGACTCGAAGAGCACCTTCCCGTCATCGACGATCACAGGCACCTTCCCATAGGGGTTGAGCCTAAGAAACTCGGGTTTCTTCTGCTCTCCCTTCCGCAGGTCGACCCTGACGGTTTCGTAGGCGAGACCCTTCTCGTTCAAAACGATCTTTACCCTATCACAGTTGGACGACGGAATTGCATCATACAGCCTTATCGCCATCGCTTTCCTCCGTGCCTAGCAACTTTACCTCTTCTACCACCGGCACGACCGAGCGGCAAGGCTTGGCGCAATCGCCACCAATACTTAAACCGCCTCTCTCGTTTCTCGAAACAAAATAAAATCGGTCTCCACCGGCCCGGCAGGATTGAAGATCCGAGCCCCCTCCCCCACGGAGCAGAAACTCGACGGGAGCTTATCCATCGACATTCAAAAATTGCCCGCGCATCCCGGAGGATCGAACAACCCAACGCTCGCTTGACAGAAATTTGATTTTGATCTAAAGATCCACGACGCAGGAAAAACTTTTAAGCTCAAATATCTTGATCATCCTGCCGATGAGGTGAGCATGAGCGTTTTTTCCAGTCGACCGAGAGCGACATTCGCCCTGCTGGCTTTCCTGGGCTTCTTATACGCGGCCAACAACGCTCCGGCACAGGCTCCGAATATTGCCGCCGCCAAGAAAGAGGGGAAAGTAGTCGTCTATGGTATCGTCGTACCCCAAGGGATGGCCGCGCTTCACAATGGTTTTGAGAGAAAGTACGGAATAAAGGTCGAGTACTGGCGGGGATCGGCGACCAAAGTTTTGGATCGAGCCTTGAACGAATGGCGAGCCGGCAGAGTCGGCTTCGACGTGGTCGATGGGACGCAGGGGTCGCAATTTCTTCTGAGAGAAGAAGGCATCTTCGGCAAGTACCTTCCCCCTTCGTCCGAGAAGTTCCCGGATCAGTTCAAGGACAAAGACGCGCTTCTGACGGCCTGGCGAATCCCGCCGATCAGCGTTCTCTACAACACCGAGCTGGTAAAGGCGGCGGACGTGCCCAAAACCCTCGACGATCTTCTCGATCCAAAATGGAAGAAGAAGATCTCTATGCCCGACCCGAGTCAGCATACGAGCACCGCCCAATTTCTCTGGAATTTACAAAAGTTCAAGGGTCGAGAATGGATCGATTTCGTAAGAGCGCTGGCAAAGCAGGAGCCTCACCTGGTGGAATCGTATTCTCCGGTTCCGAACGTGATTATCAGAGGAGAGGCGTCCATTGGGTTGGCCTATATAAAATATGTGAAGCAGTTTAAGGGCCCGATCGCTTACTCGCCCATGGATAAATACCTTGCCGAGCCTTCGTACATGGGCCTCAACTCCAAGGCTCCGAATCCCAACGTGGCGCGGCTTTACATCGAGTATGCCAGCTCGGAAGAGGGTCAAAAAATCGTGGCTGAGGACGGCGAATTTGTTCTGTACCCGGGAGTCTACCCGCCGATCAAAGACGCGGACAAAGTAGGCCCAAAAATCGTTCTCATGGAGAGCCCGACAAAAGAGGAATTTCAGAGCCTAAGCGCCCGCTTTCGGGAGATCTTTTTCCCGAAATAATCCTACAGCATCGCAATCATCGGCCCATCGGCCGCGTGGCGCCGCACTGCCAACATTCGGTGAATTGAGGCTCGAGCAGCTCATCGCAGCGCGGGCAGCGCCACGAACGACTCTTAGCTCTGGCTGGAACCTGACCGCGCGAGTACGCCAGGACAAATTCCTCGGCTTTTTCGAACAGGTCGTCGTCGACAATCCACACCGACGGACAGGTCTCGGACGTCACCGGCACCTCTCCCCGCGCCCCGAACAGATCTTCCCCACGCACAAACGCTTCGATCCCCTCCGCTTCGAGCAAGCCCTTTACAAGATGCGCCTCCAGCGGATGCCTTGCGACATAAACTCGCTTCATCTAAACACGCGACCATCCAGATACGCGGTGCCGAACAAGCGTCAAAAAAAGGGAAGCAATACCAGATTCGGTCCATCATCCAGATGCAGGCTCGGTGCCGCATAAAGTTTATGCTACTCTTCGGTCCCTTCTAGGTCTTCTTCTTTAACTTCTTCCAGAGGTCTAAGCTGGAGCTTCCCCTCTTTGTCCTTCACCAATAATTCGATTTTCTTTTCGACCTCCGTAAGTTTTTGATTGCAGTATCGCACGAGCTTCACCCCGTCTTCGAAGGCCGCCAGAGAGTCCTCGAGAGAGAGCTCACCGGATTCAAGCCGCTCCACCACCTTCTCAAGCTCGTCGAGGGCCTCCTCGAATCTCTTATCCTTCTTCGCCATGATCTTTGCCTCGCGCCTTTCGCCTATTGCTTCTCGCCTACTGCCCGTTGCCTGTCGCCCCTAACAGTTCAAAGGGATCTACCCTCGCCCCGTTGAGCCTGGCCCCCCAGTGGAGGTGGGGACCCGTGACCCTCCCGCTCATTCCCGCCCTGCCGATCACATCGCCTTTACGAACCAATCCCTCCTGTTCCACGGCAAAATCGGATAGATGGAAATACATCGTAAAGAGTCCGCCACCGTGATCCAGAACGATACTTTTGCCGCTAAAGAAGAACTCCTCCCTAAGAACCACCCGACCGTGATTCGCGGCCCGAACCTCCGCACCCAAGGAGGCCTTGAGGTCAACCCCCCCATGAGGAGAGCGAGGATACCCGTTGATCACTCGCCGCAGACCGAAGGGAGAAGAGATCCCTCCCGGGAGCGGCTGAAGGAAGCCGCCATCCCAGAGGCGCCGGGGCGTTGCCAGCGCCCAGAGCCGGTCCAAGGTTTCCTGTTCTTTTTCAATCCTTTTGCGCGCAGCTTCGTCGATACGGTCAAAAGATGGTGGCACGGTAAGCTCTTCTCGCGCAAAGGCTTTTTTCTTGATGCGCAAGAGTACGGACCTCTCCCATTTCTCCTTATCCTTGGATTTGCTTCTCACCGTGATCTCCAACGCCCCCGGCTTCTGTTCGAGATCCACACCTAAAAGCGCGAAATAGACCCCTGCTTGAGCGGGGAAAAAGGCGATGCTCCGGTTTTGAAGAAAACCTCCGACCTCCTCCAGGTCTTCTCCTGAAACCGTGATCCTGACGATCCCTCCCTGAAAAACCTGCGCGGGGGCGAGCGAAACCGTCCGGGAATGCGACGCGGCCCAGGAGGGGCTAGCTAACAGACAAAGCGCGAGGGCGAGGAATCTGCCCGCCCCCGTCTTATTCTTTGTCTTCCACCCTGCAGAGAGACTTTCCACGAGCGAAGGTAACCCGTAGGAGATCGCCGACCTGGATCGAGCTGCTGTCTTTCACCAGGAGCGCCTCGGGCATTTTATGCGTAATGCTGTAGCCCCTCTCCAGAACCGCAAGTGGGCTAAGCGTGCCCAGCCGACCGGCCCCGTGAGTGAGACGGCTCTTCAAACGATCGAGATGGTCCCGAAATCGACGCCAGAGACTTAAGGAGAGTTCGTCCAAGCGCATCTGGTTTTCCCGCAGCCGGCGTCGGGGATCGACCAGCCTGCGAACCATTTGGTCCCAGGCTTCTCTCTCGGCTGCAATTCTGGTTAGGATCATCCTCTCCATCCGACTGCCCAAAATCTGCAGTCGGGCCTTAAGCTCTTCTTTGCGGGGGACCACCATCTCCGCAGCAGCGGTCGGAGTTGGGGCCCGATGATCCGCGACGAAATCGGCAATGGTAAAGTCTATTTCGTGGCCCACGGCCGAGATAACCGGAACCGGTGCCGCGAAGATGGCCCGGGCCACCCCTTCCTCGTTGAAGGCCCAGAGATCTTCCAACGATCCTCCACCGCGTCCGACGATTATCACCTCTGCCATCCCGGAGCCCCCGAGCTCGTTGATCCCCTGAGCGATCTCCTCGGCCGCCCCCTCCCCCTGTACCTTGACCGGACGCACGATAACCCTGCGCTCCGGAAACCGATCACCGATAATCCGCAGCATGTCCCTCAGGGCCGCGCCCTGTAGTGAGGTGACGATACCGATGGAGGCCGGGAGAAACGGGAGCGGCCGCTTCCGCTCCGGAGCGAATAGCCCTTCCTCCCCCAGTCTTTTCTTAAGCTGTTCGAACGCCACATAGAGCGCGCCCTGCCCCCGCGGCTCCATCGTTTCGACGTAGATCTGCAAGTCCCCACGCGGCGAGTAGAGGCTCACCCGGCCGAAGCACATCACCTCCATGCCGTTCTCAGGCTGAAAGGTAAGGCTCAATCCCCGGCGTCGAAACATGACCGCAGCAATCTGACTCTTGTCGTCCTTGAGTGTGAAATAAAGGTGTCCGGAGGGGGGAACGCGAAAATTGGAAATTTCCCCTACGACCCAAAACGCGTCCAGCTCCCGTTCAAGCGTGCCCTTAACGATCTCGTTCAGCTCGCTAACGGTTAGAAGCCCCTGCGCTTCAGCGGCAAAAAAAGGGAGGCCTGGGTCTTGTCGCGCTTCTTTCATTCCCCTACTGACCGTTGAAAAAGGCCCATCTGCGGTGTTCTGCTCGACTGCCTCGCTCCAACGTACCGCCTAATCCAGACCCCACAAAACGATTAGCCCTCCAGAAGGAGGGCTAATCGCGACGCACACTCGGATCTCTCTCGACGGGGCAGGATCCCCATCAGGCAGCCTTTCTCTGCACCAGCTGTTTGAAGACATCCCACCCCTTTAACAACTCTAGAGCGCGCTTGAGCTGGGGGTCACTGTCGCGCGACTCTTCACTTTGCGGCTGCGCCGGTTTAGCCTTTTGCTCCTTCTGATTTTCCAAATGGCCGGGCAGGTTCTCTTCTCTCAGCGTGGGACGCTTTCGCTCCTCCACCTTGGCTTCCTGTACCGGGACGTTATCCATAACGATGTCCGGAACAATGCCGGTTGCCTGGATCGATCGCCCTTTGGGGGTGTAGTAACGCGCGGTCGTAAGGCGCAGCGCAGAATTATCGTCCAAGGGGAGAATGGTCTGAACCGAGCCCTTGCCGAAGGTTTTCGTCCCCAGAACTACCGCCCGCTTATGGTCCTGCAGAGCCCCCGCCACGATTTCCGACGCGCTCGCGCTGCCGCCATTGACGAGAGCGACCATGGGAAAATCGTTCCAGGTGCCCTCCTTGCGGGCAAAATACTTTTGTCGCTGGCTCTCCAAACGCCCCTCCGTGTAAACGATCAGGCCGGAGTCGAGAAAGAGGTCTGCAACCCTCACCGCCTGGGTGAGCAGGCCGCCCGGATTGTTACGCAGGTCGAGAACCAATCCCTTCAGCCCGCCTTTCTCCGATCTCAGCTTCTCGAGGGCCTTCTGCATATCCCGGTCGCTGCGCTCCTGAAACTGGGCGAGGCGAATATATCCGTAGCCTTCCTCCAGCGCGCGGCTGCGGACACTCTGCACTCGGATCGTGTCCCGCACGAGGGTAAAAGTCAGGAAATCCGGGACGCCTTCCCGCCTGATCGCGATCGTCACCTTCGATCCGTTTGGACCGCGCAGCCGCCTGACCGCTTCCACCAGCGTCATATCCTTGGTGAAATCATCCTCGATTTTAAAGATCTGATCCCCGGGTTTGACACCCGCCCGGTATGCCGGAGTATCCTCAATCGGTGAGACGACCGTTAGAACACCATCTTTGACGGTGATTTCGATTCCCAGCCCGCCGAATTTCCCCTGGGTATCCATCTGCAGCTCTTTGTAAAGCTCCGGAGTCAAATAAGCGCTGTGTGGATCCATCGAATGCAGCATCCCGTTGATCGCCCCGGTCAAGAGTTCTTTGGTATTGACGTCGTCCACGTAGTTTTTCCGGACGATGGCGAGGATATTCGTAAAGGTCTCTAAGCGCTCGTATTCTTCCCGCGGTATGGCCGAGACGTCCGGCACCACGTGGCTGCTCAAAAATAGACCCAGCCCAAGACACAGGACCAACCAAAGAACCGCAATTCTACTCCGTTTCAACCAGCGCATAAGATTGCTCCGCACCTATTAAGATTTTGAAATTAAATTCTAGCTTAAAAGCCCCCAAATAGCTACCGCTTCCTAAACCACGGGAGAGGGTCCAAAGGTTTTCCGCCTTTGCGGATCTCGAAGTACAGCCGCGCGCCTTCCAGGGAGTCGCTGTCCCCCACGGTGGCTATCGGCTCCCTTGTGCGCACCAGGTCCCCGGCGTTTTTTAGGAGATCAGAGAGATGGGCATAGATGGTGTAATACCTTTGCCCGTGGTCGATGATCATCATTTTGCCGTATCCCGCAAAGCGATTAGCGAAAATCACCTTGCCGCTCTCGACGGCCCTGATCTCTTCTCCTAAAGAAGCTGCGATATCGACGCCCTGGCGAAACAGCTCCGCGGAAAACTCCCGGTGCCAGGTTTTTCCGAAGGCCGCCGTCACCTCCCCCCGGACCGGGTACTCGAGCTTTCCTCTCATGGTCTCAAAGTTAACCTGGCCTGGGACCTCTCCGGTCTTGGCCATGGCTTTGCGGCTGATCTCGTCCATCATCTTCTGGAGGCGGTGAGCTGCCTGCTCCAGCTCTTCCAGTGCCCGCACCCGCACCTCTTTCTCCCGCCGCAAGCTGGCGAGGACCAGTTTCTTCTTCTCCCTTTGCAGGCGGATCGCTTCCTTGACCTCCACCAGCCGCCCTCTCTCCCGGTCCACCTCCTCGCGTTTTTTGACCAGTTCCTCTTTGAGCGCCTCCAGTTGAATCGACTCCCGACCCAAGGCTGCCACGAGCTGCTGGTCGTAGGCCAGGGTGATCTCAAGGTAGCGTTTGCGCTGCATGAGTTCGGCTACGGAGAAACCCCCATTGAGAAGCACGAAGGGGCTCCCCCCTCTTTGCCATTTGTAAAGCGCCTTCACCCTTGTCCTGAGCAGTTCCCGCCGCGTTTGCAACGATGAGGTTGTCTTTTGCGCCTCTTCCTCTTTTCTCTGGAGATCCCCAACCACCGCCTCTAACCGACCATTGATCTGCTTCAACTCCCGGTCTTTTTTGTCCAATGCCTCCTCAACTTTCCGAAGATCCTTGAGGACCGATCCCTCCTTTTTCTGGACCTTGCTGATCCCCTGTCTCTCTCGGGCAATCTTTTTTTTAATCCCCTCCAGTTGCTTCTCCACCTCGGCCCCTTGAACCTGAGACCAGAGGCAAATCATCAGCGCGGGCAAGACCCACCGCGCTTTCAACGTCCGCATCATCCACTCCACCGTTTGAGAAATTGCCGCAGGGAAAACAAGCTTCCTCCCGTCCCCATCGCCCAACCGAGAAGCACCAAAACCACGCTCCCCTGCAGGTCGAGAAAGTGCAGCCCACCGCCGGGAGCAAAGACGCCAAAAGAGGCAGGAATCCGATCGTGCAGAAAAAGAAAAAACAGCCACAAACCAAACAGCGCCACGGAAGCCCCCGCCACACCCTGGATCATCCCCTCGATCACGAACGGGGCCTTGATCAACCCTGCGGGAGCGCCAACCAGCTGCATGATCTCGATCTCGTCCCTGCGCGCCAGAAAAGCCAGCCGAACCGTGCTTCCCACGATCAAGAGCGTGGCAACAAAAAGAAAACCTCCGAGCACCCATTTCGCCCACTGGATCCCGAGCACGAGAAGCCCCAATTTCTCCACCCACTCCTCGGGATACTCGACCTCGCCGACTCCCCGCAGGCCGCGCAGTCGCTGCGCCAAGGCTTCCGCGGCCGCCCGAGTGCGGTGCGGTCCTTTGAGCGCGATCTCCAGCGAGGCCGGTAAAATGTCTGCTTTCAGTCCCTCTAGCACCCCGGCCTGCGCCCCCAGGGTCTGCTTAAACTTCTCCCAGGCTTCGGTCTTTGAGACGTAGCGCACGCGCTCCACGTCCGGGTAAGAACGTACCTGCTTGAGCAACTGATCGAGTTCCTCGGGGGCCAGCTCTTTTTCGAGATAAACGAAAACCTGAACCTGGCTTCCCCATCCCCTGAGCAGGCCGTGCAGGTTCTCCTGAATCAGGAGAAAGCCGCCGAATATAAACAGGGTCATCGCCATGGTGCCGGAGGTCAGAATATGGGTCCAGAACAATTCTTTCAGGCTTTTAAGAACCCGGCGGAATACGAAGGAAGTCTGCGTCAGCCTCACGCAGACCTCTCCCCGTCCGCAGGTTTGGAATCCCCCACCAGACGTCCCCGCTGGAGATAGACCACGCGATGGCTGAACCGCTGCAGGAGCCCCGTGTCGTGAGTGGCGATCACGACGGTCGTCCCCTGCTCGTGAATGCGCAAAAAGAGCCGCATGGTCTCCTCCGCCATCTCCGCATCCAGGTTACCCGTCGGCTCGTCGGCCAAAACCAGAATCGGATCGTTCACCAAAGCCCGGGCTATGGCGACCCTCTGCTGCTCCCCTCCGGAAAGCGCTGGCGGCTTGCAGTCGTGCTTATCCTTGAGCCCCAGCTCCCGCAGCAGGTGAAAGGCTTTTTTGCGGCCCTCCCGCCTAGGTGTCCCCACCACCTCGGCGGCCAGGGCGACGTTCTCCAGCGCCGTCAGGGTAGGCAGGAGCTTGAACTCCTGAAAAACCAGGCCGAGCTCCTGGCGCAACCGGGCCACCGCCCCGCCATTGAGCCGGGTGATGTTCCTGCCGTTGACGATGATCTGGCCCTCGGTCGCCTCTTCCTCGCGGAAGAGAAGCCTTAGAAGCGTAGTCTTCCCGGCCCCGCTCGGGCCGTTAAGAAATACAAACTCGCCTTTCTCGATCTGCAGATGGATATCCGCAAGGGCAGCATAATTGGGCGGGTAGATCTTGGAGACGCGAAACAAACGGACCATTCAAGCCGCCATGCCGAAGCGATGCAGAAGGGCACACAAATTGCTTGACATCAGCTAGACCCGCTGTTAAAGTGCGCCAAAAGTCCTGGCGGATACTTTTATCTATAAGGTATGTTACAGCAACTTACAAGTGCCGAGGCGGCTCGCGCATTGACAGAAAAACCGCAGATCAAGAGATTCCGGATTGTTCTGATCAAACCCTCCAAATACGACGACGAGGGGTACGTGGTTCGCTTCTGGAAAGGGGTGTTGCCTAGCAATACCCTCAGCGTCCTTCACGGCTTGACCCAGGATGTGATCGACCGCCGGGTCTTCGGAAATCTCAAGATCGACGTGGTCACCTTCGATGAGACAGCGGAGAAATTACCGATCCGAAAAATCGTTCGCTGGAGTCAGCAACCCCACACCAAACTGCTGGTCTGCCTCGTCGGCGTCCAGACCAACCAGTTCCCGCGGGCGCTGGATCTGGCGAAACAGTTTAGAGCCCGTGCCATCGACGTCATGATCGGCGGCTTCCACACCAGCGGAACTATATCCATGCTGGGGATGGAAGAGCCCGATATCCAGGAGCTGTTTCGCGAGTCGATCACGGTCGTGTCCGGCGAGGTCGAGGGGAAGTGGGACGAGATCCTTTCCGACTGCCTCAAGGGGCGGCTTAAACCTGTGTATCACTATGCTCAGGATCTCCAGAATCTGGTGGACATTCACGAGGCTCCCCTGCCCCTGACGAGCCCCAAGACCATGAAGCACTTTGCTAAGCCCGCCTTCGGAACCGCCGACACTTCCCGGGGCTGCCCGTTCGCATGCTCCTTTTGTACCATCATCAACGTCCAGGGGAGAAAGATGCGCGAGCGGAGCCCGGAAAGAATTGCCGAGCTTTTGCGCCGCAATTATCACGCGCACGGCACATCCTTTTACTTTTTCACCGACGATAACTTCGCCCGTAAAAAGCTCTGGCGAGAAACCTTCGAGGCGATCATTGGTTTGCGAGAAGAAGGCATCAAGATCTCCTTCATGATGCAAGTGGACCTAGCCCGCAAGCCCAAGGATTTCGTGAAGCTGGCCGGCCAAGCCGGCTGCACCCAGGTGTTTATCGGCATGGAGAGCGTGAATCCCCAGAATCTCAAGGCCGAAGGAAAGGGCCAAAATCACGTCGAAGAGTATCAGAAGATTATTAAGGAATGGCACGATGCCGGAGTAGTCGTCCACACCGGGTATATTATCGGTCTCCCCTTCGACACCAGGGAGCAGGTGCCGCAGGACATCCGCTACCTCATGGAGGAGATCGAGCCCGATCAGGCCTCGTTCTTTATGCTCACCCCCTTGCCCGGGTCGCACGACCACCGCGAGATGAAGCGGCACGGAGAGTGGATGGATCCGGATTTCAACAAGCGCGATTCCTTCCACGCAACCATCAAACATCCTCAGATGACCGCCGAGGAGTGGACCCGGGCTTATGAGGATGCCTGGAAGACATTCTATAGCAAAGAGAGCATGATCAAGATCCTCTCAAGATGGAACCATAACCCTAAGGTCTATTGGAATCTCATGTCTGTTTTCTTCTGGTATAAGAACGCAGCCCTTATCGAGAAACAGCATCCTATGATTGCCGGTTTCTTTAGATTGAAAGACCGGTTATCGCGCAGACCTGGTTTCGCGATCGACCCCCTGCCCGTTCACCTCTGGAAACGTGCCCGAGAGGTCATTCAACTCTTCATCTCATGGGCCAAGTTCGTCAAGGAGATGGAAGAGGTATGGCTCCAGACAAGAAAGAAGAGTGAAAAAGAAGAAAGATGGCTTGAAGAGGTGCAGAAAATTCAGGGAGAGATATGGCAGGCCCTCAAGATTGCGGAATGGCAGAAGGCCTACAACAACGCGAAGGCGACGCTCCCCGCCAGGGCCAAGGCCTTGCTCGATCCCTTCGAGGACCTATCTTCAAAGATACTTCTCACGCGAAGAGATTTGAACGCCTTTCTGCGGCAATGGGAGGGACTCCAAGGAAGGCTACAGGAACTGCGGCTCCATCTCACGCGAGAGGGAGAGGCCGCCCGCGGATGGCTTGACGAGATGGTCCGCATCCACAGGAGTATGTCTCTAGGAGACAGGATACAGGAATGGCAGGA
>MGSI01000028.1 GCA_001798455.1 Deltaproteobacteria bacterium RIFCSPLOWO2_02_FULL_57_26
GAGAGTTTCGGGAAGACATCTTCAAGACGCTGACCGAGCAGTGTCGGGACCCGCAGTATGTGGGGTTGGATCTAAAGGCGATGGTGGCGGGCAACAACGTGTGCGCCAGGAGGTACTTGGGGTTGGTGGAGAAGTTCGGGCTCAAGTTTGTGCAGGCGGCGGGACAGAAGATGATCGAGGACTCGGAGTCCAAGGCTCGGGCCAAGCTCCGCTCCATCCCCGACGGCAGGTGGCGCTCGAAAATCTATTTCACCTCGACGCAGGACGGCAAGTCTGTCCCTCTGCAGGTGGCCTGCACGATGACCAAGCGAGAAGATGAGCTCCACCTGGACTTCACCGGATCGAGCCCGCAGATGCGTAACGACGCCAACTCGACGCTGCCGGCCACGATCGCGCACATCGCCCTGTCGCTCACCAACACGCTTTTTTGGGACGTGCCGTGGAGCGACGGCAAGATGCGCCCGGTAAAGATTCACGTGCCAGAAGGCTCTATGCTGAACTGCAAGTTCCCGGCGGCATGCGGCTTTTCACCCCGGGTGGGACAGATGATCGTCGGGGCCGTAGGCGCGTGCACCGCGAGGATGCTCTTCTGCGCCGGACGCCTCGAAGACGTCAACGCAGGCTGGTACAGCGTTTGGTACGACGGAGGGCCGGGCTTTTTCTATGCCGGTCACAACCGCGAGGGAATTCGAACGGCGCAGGGACTCTACGACATTCACGGCGGCGGGCTCGGCGCCGCGCCGACGCGTGACGGGGTCAACACGGGCGGCCACATGAACATCCCATCGGGCGGCATCAGCGACGTGGAGCGGACCGAAATGCAATATCCGTTTCTTTATTTCGCTCGCAACCAGAACCGCGACGGCTCCGGCTTCGGCAAATACCGCGGTGGGGTTGGCAGCTATCGGATTTACCTGATCTACGGCTCGCAGGACTTTTCCGTGGACTACAAGCTCTACGGCAGAATTCCTCAGGGCGCGTACGGTCTTTTCGGCGGCTATCCGGTCGGACCCGGCGGCATCCGCGCGGCGTTTTCCACTCCATCCGATATTCTCGCGAAGCTCCGGGCCGGTGATTACCCGAGCCGACCCGAGCAGATCGAAGAGCAGGGTTGGGGAAAGATCTCGCACCCCTCCGGTCATGTAGGACGGCTCCAGCTACCTGAGTTCACTCTGATCGCGGACTTCGTTCAAGGTGGAGGCGGCTACGGTGATCCGCTCGACCGGGCACCCGAGGCCGTTCTGCGCGACGTGAGGCGCGGGGTGACTTCCGCTAAGGCGGCGCGCTCGATTTATGGGGTCGCGGTCGATACCACGAGCGGCGCGGTGAATCAGACCGAATCCGAGAAGCTGCGCCGCGAGATCCGCGCGCGGCGGCTTAAAGAAGCTAAGCTCGGTGGAAACGGCCGCACAAGCAGCGCGGGCCAAAAAAATTGGGTTCCGGTGCGGCGTGTTCACGAGTATCTGGAGCTCGTCCAAGCCGGCTCCGACCGAGCCATTCTCTGCTCCCGATGCAAGCAGGCTTTAGCCAGGCCCGACGAGAACTATAAGAAGCACAGTCTGCGCAGGATCGTCGATCTCAATGACGTAGCGGGACGGCCGCTCCCTTCGGGCGAGCCGTTCATCGGTTGCTTCCACGAATACTACTGTCCGGGCTGCGCGACCCTGCTCCAGGTCGACCTTTACTGTCCGGAATTGGGCGGCGAAGAGGATCTTTGGGATATAGAAATTGCGTAACGCTCCACGGCGGAAGCGCGACTTAGGCGGGGTTACCGACACGTGACGTTGATTCTAAGCAACGAAGAAATCGATGCGATCCTCACGGTGGAGATGGCGATCGACGCCGTAGAG
The DNA here is from genome assembly GCA_001798455.1 of Deltaproteobacteria bacterium RIFCSPLOWO2_02_FULL_57_26. GTDB lineage: Bacteria > Desulfobacterota > Binatia > UBA9968 > UBA9968 > 2-12-FULL-57-22. The sequence goes on from MGSI01000028.1 coordinate 1,851, forward strand.
CGATCCCAAGCTGCGGTTGCGAAAGCCGAAGCCATCAGCAGCCCCCGCGTCGACACTCTCGCTCCGACCTCCAGCGGGGAGATGCGCGGGACTTATGGGCTGAAGATGATGTGCGGCCTGTGGCCCGAGGCGGGAGTAGCGGCGCTTCGGATCAACAGCGACATTCTTATCTGGCCCGAGGTCATGGGCAACGTGCGCCGTGACCGGCTTCCCGGCGCCGACGGGCGGTGGAACGGAATGTTGATCCTCTACAGCACAGAGACCGGAGCGCCGTTGATGATCTCCCCGGACGGCTATATCTCGCGCATGCGCGTCGGGGCGACCAACGGCCTGGCGGCCCGCTATCTCGCCCGCGAGGGGGCGCGCGCCATGGCCCTTCTCGGAACGGGCTGGCAAGCGGGCGGGCAACTGATGGCGCACTGCGCCGTTCGCCCGATCGAGGAGGTCAAGGTCTTCAGCCCGAACCGAGCCAATCGGGAGCGCTTCTGCAAAGAGTTACAGCATCGGGTAAAAGCTCGGCTCGTGCCGGTCGACTCTCCCGAGCAGGCGGTCGAAGGGTCGGACATTGTCGCCACGGCCACCAACTCCATGGAGCCGGTGCACAGGCTTGAGTGGTTGCGTCCCGGCGTCCACTACAGCGCGGTCAAGGTGCAAGAGATGGACCAGCGCTTTCTCGAAGCGGTCGATCGCGCTTTTCTCTTCTCCAAGAACGCGGCGACCACGCGCCCGCAACTCCATCGCCTCCCCTCGGTGGAAACGCCCGAGACAAAACCCGGCTGGTGGTCTAACCGAGACGGTCCATTGTGGGAGCAATTTCAGGAGTTGCCCTATTTGCTCACCGGCGAGGCGAAAGGACGAGCGACCGAGCACGAAGCGACGGCTTTTGTTAACAACGTCGGCCAGGGCTTGCAGTTCGCCGCTGTCGCCAAGAAAGTTTATGACGAGGCAGTGCGACGCAGCGTGGGGCGCGATCTTCCGACCGAATGGTTCACGCAGGATGTGCATCCATAGCGTGCTTCGTTGCCCGTGAGCGCGCTCGGCGAATGAAAGGATGGAACATGAGCAATCGGAACAAAAACCTTGAACTTTTGCTCTGTCTGATCGTCGTTTCTGCCGCGCTTTTCGGGGGAGCACTCGCCGCCTTCGCTCAGCCGGTCAGAATCGCCATCGGGGCTGCAAGCGTCGCTCATATTCCGGGACTGGTGGCCCAGGAGGCCGGCTATTTCGCCCGCGAGGGATTGAGCCCGGAGCTGATCTACATCCGCGGCGGGCCCCAGACCGTCTCCGCTCTTGTCGGCGGAGACGTCCATTTTGCTCAGGTTTATAGCCAGCCGATCCTGGCGGCGCGCCTGACCGGGGCGGATACTGTCATCGTGGCGGGCCTGATCAATCAGCCACTTTTTTCGGTCATAGCCGTTGCGGGAATCGAAAAGCCGGAAGAGCTGCGCGGGAAAAAATTGGGGATCACGACTTTCGGCTCAGCGACAGACCTCGCAATCCGGCTGGCGCTCAAGAAGTGGGGAATCAAGCCCGAGACAGACGTCAGCATCCTGCAAATCCGTGGGGTCCCGGAAATTCTGGCGGCGCTCAAGTCCGGGGCTATCCACGCCGGTGCCGTCTCTCCACCGACCAACATCATGGCGATCAAAGCGGGTTTCAGGGAGCTCGCCTATTTGCCCCAAATGGGCATCTCGTTTCAGCATACGACTCTAACTACGACTCGAAGATATGTGGGAAATAATCGCGCGACTTCATTGAAGGTCCTGAAGGCCTACGTTTCCGCAATCGAGCGGATTAAAGCGGATAAAAATTTTGCTCTGAAGGTCATCGCCAAAAATTTTAAGACCACCGATCTGGAGGTTCTGGAGTACACCTACAATGCGGGTGCCCCTTTGTTCAAGACGCCTCCCTATCCGACCTTAGAGGGGATTCAGGCAACGCTTGACTTCATGGCGGAGAAAGACCCCAAGGCCAAACAGGCCCAGCCGCGAGACTTTGTTGACACCTCCCTGTTAGAAGAGATCGAGAAGAGCAGTTCTACGGAAAGGCGGAAGAATTGAACGGCATCGTGGGCGCTCCAGCATGACTCGTGCCGATGGCCAAGGGCGCAAAGCCAAGAGAGGAAAAGATGAGTCTTAGAGGAAAAACCGCTGTTGTTGGGATTGGCGAGACGCCGATGGACAGGCTTGGGCGAAAGCCAGGCGAGCCGCGCCGGTCTACCGGTGAATATCTCGCATGGGCTGTCCGCCTGGCGCTGGAAGATGCCGGCCTGACAAAGAAAGATTTCGACGGGCAGGGCCTTGCCGTTATCTACACGACCGACTACGTCCAGTCTTTCTGGCCCGTGGAGGCGGCAGAAATTCTGGGGATCTCACCCAGCGTACTTTTGGGCGGAGGAAACGGAGGATCGAGCGCCGTCTCGCTGCTCGGCCAAGCCGCCGCCATGGTGAACTCCGGGCTCGTCGATCTCGTCCTCTGCGTGGCTGCCGCAGCTCCCTTTGCGGAACACTACTCCAGGATAGAGCCGGGGGATACGCGAAACTTCGAGATCCCATTCGGGATGATGGGACCGAACAGCAAAATTTCGCTTGTCATGAGCCGCTACGTTTACGAGTACGGGATGACTTCGGACCATACCGGCAAGATCGCCGTCACCGCGCGCTACCACGCGACCCTGAACCCGAACGCCTACTTAAGAAAACCACTGACCCTCGAAGAATATAAAAGCTCACGTTTTATCTCCGACCCCCTACGCCTCTACGACTGCGTGATGCCGGCCAACGGCGGCAGGGCCTACATCATGGCCTCGCCGGAGCGCGCGAGACGTCTCCGAAAGCCACCGGTTTATCTCTTGGGATGGGGCGAGCGTCACAACCCGAGCTTCGGTCCCAGCTCCCACTCCAATCCGCTGGTCACGGGAATCACCGACTCCGGAAAACGGGCCTTCGAGATGGCCGGCGTGAGTCACGGCGATATCGACTTTTTAGGCCTTTATGATGATTACGTCGTCGTGATCATGCTCCAGATCGAAGATCTGGGCTTCTGTGAGAAAGGCGACCGAAAGTTTTTCGAAGCCACTGACTTCACGTTCAAAGGAGATCTCCCTATCCAAACTGGAGGCGGAATTATCAACTGCGGCCAGCCTTCCACCACGGGAGGGATGGTTCACGTTATCGAAGCCGTAAGGCAGCTAAGAGGTGAAGGCGGCGCGCGGCAGGTCCCCGATGCCAAGATCGGACTGGTGACCGGTCTGGGGGCGGTCGCTTACGGCAAGAACTTCGGCTGCACCGCCGCAGCGATTCTGGGAAAAGAGGTTTGAAATGGCCGAGCCAGTGCGAGAGAGAAAAAAACCCCTGCCCGAGATCGTACCGCTCACCCAACCTTTCTGGGAAGCAACCGCCAAGAAACAGCTAGTCATCCAACGCTGCAGCGATTGCCGTGCTTGGGTCTGGTGCCCGCGTCCGGCGTGCGTCGAGTGCGGCAGCGAAAGGCTCCACTGGACGCCAGTCAGTGGGCGCGGCAAGATCTTCGCATTTTCCGTCATCCGAGAGGTCGTTGGTCGCTCCCTTAGAGCATTCGAAGGCGACATTCCTTACGTCGCTGCCTGGATCGATCTCGATGAGGGGCCGAGGCTGCTCAGCAACATCGTGGATTGCCCGATCGAGAAGGTGAAAATCGGCATGGAGGTCGAGGCGGTTTTCGAGGAGGTGGCCCCCGGCATCTTCCTTCCCAAATTCAAGCCGAGCAACTAGGCACGAGATGAACTATTCCTCCGCGTTGGAGTATTGAAGGTCTAAATTAATCGTAGGGGAGGTTCCAGGCTCGTGTTCACACGCAAGTGGTCCACGTCGGGACGAAAGTACGACGTTGTGGTGGAGCGAGACGTGCGCGTTCCTATGCCGGACGGTACAGCGTTGGATGGGGATATCTACCGCCCCGCATCCTCCGAGCGATTCCCTGTCATCCTCGGCGCTCACCCCTACAATAAGGATCTGCAGTCACAACCCATGCGTCCTGTCGGCTTCACCCCGATGCGCGGCTACATGGAAAGCGGCGACTCGACTTTCTTCGCCCGCCGCGGCTACGTCCACGCCGTCTTCAACGTGCGCGGCACCGGCAAGTCGGAGGGTTTCTATCAGCTGCTGGGCCCGGTAGAGGTCCAGGACATCTGCCATCTCATCGACTGGCTCGCAGCGCAGCCCTGGAGCACCGGCGACGTGGGGATGTTCGGCGTCTCCTACTTTGCCCGGCTCGCCAAGGCGGTGGCCGCGGCCGGCCCAAAGCCGCTGAAGGCCATCTTCGCCCCATTCGCGGGCACTGACGACTACCGCCAGCGCTCGTACCACGGCGGCATCCTGGCGCACGGCTTCCTCGCCCACTGGCGCAACAGCCTGCACCGGCCCAGATACCGCAGCTTGACAAAGGAGATGCTAGGCGAAGACGGCTTCAAGCAGGCTATCGAGCGAGCCATGCGCGACGAGGAGATCATGGCCGTGCCGGTACTGCGCGAAGCGCTGCAGAACCCGGAGGTGGGCACGAATCCGCTGATCGTCGATGTCGTCCTGAATCCGTTCGATGGGCCCTTCTGGCGCACGCGCAGCGCCCACGACACGAAAGCCATGGTGCCGGCCTACCTGGGTGCCTGCTGGGGGAACTACGGCCTCCACCTGCCTGGTGCGTTTACGTCCTGGAAGGAGTGGAAGGGGCCCAAAAAAATAGTCATCGGCCCGGGTGTCTATCTCGACCGCCCGCTCTACCAGTACCAGGACGAGTCGCTGCGCTGGTTCGACTACTGGCTCAAGGGGATCGACACCGGCGTCATGGACGAGCCGCCGATCCGTTGCTTCATCCCTCCCACCGGCGAGTGGAAGTCGCTGGACGATTGGCCGCCGCCTGAGGCGCGCTGGACGACGTTCTATCTGCACAAGGACGGCCTGCTCAGCGAACACGAACTCTGGCCGGGCGAGGGCGTAGATTCCTTCGACGAATCGAACTTCGAGCACGGCTCGGTGACCTACGCGACGCCGCCGCTCGTCGAGAACACCGAGGTGCTGGGCCCGAGCGTCCTGACCCTGTATCTCTCCACGACCGACACGGAAGCGCTGCTGTTCGCGACCCTGTTGCTCATCGATCGGGATGGCAAAGAGCACGAGCTGACGCGCGGCTGGCTACGCGCCTCGCAGCGCCGCCTGCGAGACGACAGCGAGCCATGGGAACCCGTGCTGGCGCATGAAGAGCGGGAGCCGCTCGAACCGGGCAAGATCTACGAGCTGCCCATTCCGATCGTGCCAACAGGGCGCTTGTTTCAGGCCGGCGAGCGCATCGCGATCCGAGTCAAGGGAGCCGACGACGAGCCGCCTGTGAATTCCTTACAGGCCATCGCGCGCAACCACGTGCGGCGGCCAAGGCCGTATCGGATCACCATCCATCACGACGAGTCGCACCCGTCGCACCTCGATCTTCCGATCACGCGCGGCAATCTCATCGGCACCTTCTTTTCCGGGGGAGACATAAGCAAGTTTGGACTCGCGCATTGACCGGGTAGGCAGCCTCCTCCGTCCGCCCCTTGCCTGTTGCCTAAGAAGACGGCCCGTGCACTAAGGCTGATCCCGTCTTTCAGTCCTCCTCGCGCGACGCCAAAGAAATTTACCGAGAATTACGCTATAATATAGTTGCTATGGAAACGGCCGCCCCACGTAGAAGCCTCATCACCCGCGTTATCCGGAGCGGAGATCTACTGACCCGAGAATCGCATTGGGACAAAGCCACGCCGGAGGAGCGAATTGAGGCGGTGTGGGAACTGACGCTTCTTTGCCTTGCTTGGCAATCGAACCAGGCCGATGAACCGCGACTTCAGAGATCTAATAGCCGAATTCAACGCCCATAACGTTGAGTTCCTTGTGGTCGGCGCCCACGCTCTGGCTGCGCACGGGCATGTCCGCGCCACGGAAGACCTTGATGTCTGGGTGCGTCCGGACCCTGAGAACGCAAAGAGAGTCATCGAGGCCTTGCGGGCATTTGGCGCTCCCTTGCACGACCTGAGCGAAAAGGACCTTACGAACCCAGGCGTTGTCTTTCAGATCGGCGTGGCCCCCCTAAGGATCGATGTGCTCACCGCCATCGATGGAGTGGATTTCGCCGAGGCCTGGCCGGATCGGCTGATCACCAAGTTCGCCGATCAACCCATCGCCGTGTTGTCCAAGGAGCACTTGATCAAGAACAAGCGGGCTACTGGACGAACCCAGGACTTAGCCGATGTGGAAAGGTTACTGGGTAAAGGCAAAAAATAGTCCCAATGGTCGGAAGGGGTCAAGTCCGCTCTTGGCTCTTCTGGAGCTCTTCCTCAATCTTCCGCGCCCTGCGAGTTATCCTTCTCTCCGCTCCCACTCTCGCCTTCATCCTGAAACAGGCTGAGCTCACCGATGAGATCTTCTCTAACCCCAGCACCCTACCAATTTCGCTGTGCCTGTGGCCCCCAAGGTCCGACACAGATACATCGCCATGGACCGTGCCTCGTTCTCCTCCCCTCGCCGACTCCTCCTTAGCTCCTC
>MGSI01000029.1 GCA_001798455.1 Deltaproteobacteria bacterium RIFCSPLOWO2_02_FULL_57_26
AAGCAGGCTTAAAATGTATAGCCCGGCCAATAGCAACACACCCCTGACGATCATCATCCTACGAATGTGCCTCATCTTGTAATGACCCATCTCATGGGCCAGGACAGCGAGTCCTTGCTCGATCGTAAGTTGCTTGAGGAGGGTATCGAAGAGCACAATCCGTTTGGCCTTCCCTAGTCCGGTGAAATAGGCATTGGAGTGGGCCGAGCGCCTTGAGCCATCCATCGTATAGATTCCGCCCGCTTTGAAGCCCAGTTCGCCCGCTAATGCGAAAATCCGTTGCCGTATTTCGCCTTCGGGCAACGGCTCGAATTTGTTGAAGAGCGGGGCGATGAGGGTAGGGTAGACAATGACCATGAGGAATTGAAAGGCAAAGATGAAGAGAAAGGCCCAGAGCCACCAGTAAGCTCCTGCCCTGTCCATCAACCAGAGCACGCCAAAAAGAAAGGGAATGCCGATCACAAAGCCGAGCATGAGGGCTTTGAGCTTATCGGTGAAAAAGAGCCGCAGCGTGGTCTTGTTAAAACCGAAGCGTTCCTCGATTACGAAGGTGACGTAGAGCTCCCCTGGCAGCCCCAAAACCGAGAAAATCGCGGCCACACCAAAGCAAAAGAAGATGCCTGTGGCGTGGGCCCCCGGCGAAAAGAAGCCGCCGGCCGTCTGAGTGAGGCGATCCAGATAAGGGAGCGCGCCGCCAAAAAGAACCCACAGAACGACCAGCCCGTCATAGATCGATTCCCAACGCCGGAACGTCCCCTTAGCGAGCGTGTATTCGACCGATCCTCGGTATACCTCCGGGGTCACCCATCCATCGAAGGGCCCCGGACCGGCCCTTCTCACGGATTCTTGACGCACATGACTCAGGTTGAGCTCGTTCAGCGCGAACTCGACGAGAAACTCCAACAGAAATAACGTTAGAAAAAGAGCAACGACGATCGTTTCCATGAAAGAGGGGGTCGGGATGGCCAAGGCGGGGCCTGGAGAAACGGAATCAGGAATCCGAGGAAGTGGTCAATCCGGCTTTGGAGGCTTCCTCGCCCGATTTCTTGGCCTCCGAAGCTGAAAGTTCCTGGTAGTCAAAGGTGAGTCGCCCTTCGATCTCATCGATCTCCGCCCTGCCACCGTTCTGGAGCCTCCCGAAAAGGATCTCATCGGCCAGCACCCGCTTGATTTCCGTCTGGATCAGGCGGGCCATGGGACGCGCCCCGAAAGTCGGGTCATATCCCCGCTCGGCGAGCCAGCGGCGGGCCTTTGGGGAGAGCTGGAGAAAAACTTTTTTTTCGCTGAGCTGGGCCTCGAGCTCCATGATAAACTTATCCACTACGCGCTCGATAATCTCCGGGCTCAAGGAGTTAAAGAAGATGGTGGCATCCAGGCGGTTACGAAACTCCGGGTTGAACATCTTCTCGATCGCTTCCTTGCCCTTTCCCACATTAGTGCGAGAACCGAATCCGAGCGGCTTCTCGCTCATCTCCCGCGCGCCGGCGTTGGTCGTCATGATCAGGGCGATATTGCGAAAGTCCGCCTTCCGCCCGTTATTGTCGGTCAGCGTCGCGTGATCCATAACCTGCAACAGAATATTGAAGAGGTCGGGATGCGCCTTTTCGATCTCATCGAGCAATAACACGGCGTACGGGCTCCGGTTGATGGCGTCCGTGAGCAGCCCTCCCTGATCGAAGCCGACGTAGCCGGGAGGAGCGCCGATCAGGCGCGAAACCGTATGCTTCTCCATATACTCGCTCATATCGAAGCGAAGAAACTCCACCCCGAGGACGCGGGCGAGCTGCTTCGCCACCTCGGTCTTGCCCACACCGGTTGGGCCCGAGAAGAGAAAACAGCCGATCGGCTTCTCCGGCGATCCTAGCCCCGAGCGGGAGAGCCTGATGGTGCTGGCCAGGGTCTCGATCGCGGCGTCCTGTCCGAACACTACAAGCTTGAGATCCCGCTCCAGGTTCTGCAGCTGCATCTTATCGGAGGCCGACACGCTGCGTGGCGGAATCTTCGCGATTCTCGCTACGATCTTTTCGATGTCTTTGGGGACAATGGTTTTTTTTCGCTTCTCCAACGGTAGCAGCTTGACCTTCGCCCCGACTTCATCAATCACATCGATCGCCTTGTCCGGCAAGCGCCGGTCATTGATGTGCTTGGCGGAAAGATCGACCGCCGCGCGCAAAGCGGAGGAGGTATAGTGAACCCCGTGATGTTTCTCATAATGGGGCTTGAGTCCCTCCAGAATCTTGTAGCACTCCTCGATGCTGGGCTCGGAGATCTCGATCTTCTCAAAACGGCGCGCCAGCGCCCGATCTCTCTCAAAATAGCTCTTATAATCGTGGTAGGTGGTCGATCCGATGCAGCGGAGTTCCCCGGAAGAAAGGATGGGCTTCAGCATATTAGAGGCGTCTAACGACCCTCCGCTGGTTGCTCCGGCTCCGACGACGGTGTGGATCTCATCGATGAATAGGATGGCGTTGGGCTGCTTCTTCAGCCGGTTCAGAACGCCCTTTAAGCGGGCCTCGAAGTCGCCGCGGAACCTGGTCCCGGCCAACAGCCCCCCCATGTCCAGGGCATAGATAACGGCATTCTTGAGGGGTTCGGGGACCCGCCCCTGGGCGATCTGCAGGGCCAGCCCCTCGGCGATCGCGGTTTTGCCCACACCTGCGTCGCCCACGTAAATGGGGTTGTTCTTGCGCCGGCGGCTCAGGACATGAATCGTGCGCTCGATCTCAGCTTCCCTGCCGATGAGGGGGTCGATCAGACCCTGGCGCGCTTTTTCCACCAAATTCACCGTGAACGCCTGGAGCGGGTCCGTCTTCGACGCGGGCTTCGGACTTTCTTCGTCCTCCTCTAACCCTTCCTCCGGGCCCGAGGAACTCTCCTCGGCAACCGGAATCTTGGAGATGCCGTGCGAGATGTAATTGATGATATCGAAGCGCGTGATCCCATGCTGTTCTAAGAGGTACGCCGCGTAGGAGTCCGGCTCGCGGAAGATGGCGACCAACACGTTGCCGCCGTGGATTTCCTTTTTTTCCGCCGACTGGCCATGGATCACCGCCCGCTGCAACACCCGGTGAAAGCCGAGGGTCTGCTGTGGCTCCTGTTTCCATCCCTCGGGCAGCGTCTCCACGTGTGTGCGGAAAAAATCCTCCAATTCCTTCCTCAGCCTGGCGATATCGCCGCCGCAATGGACAATTGTCGAACTGGCATCTTTATCCTGAAGCAGGGCGAAGAGGAGATGCTCGACGCAGACGAACTCGTGACGCCGCCGCCTGGCTTCGGAAAAAGCCAAATTCAATGTCGCCTCTAGCTCTTTGGTGAACATCTCAGGCCTCTTCCATCGTGGACTTTAGCGGGTACTCATGCTGACGGGCCAGATTTTCGACCAGCGCCACCTTGGTCTCAGCGATCTCGTAGGGATAAACGCCGGCCACCCCGATGCCCTTTTTATGGACATGAAGCATGATCTGGACCGCCGCGGTATGTTCCTTGTGAAATACGTACTGGAGGATCTGAACGACAAACTCCTTGGTGGTGTAGTCATCGTTGTGAAGCAGGACTTTGTAAAGAGGCGGCCTCTTGAGTTTCTTTTCGGTCTCGGTAATGACCTCACGGTCAAATTCCGTTTCCCTTCGGCTCATCGAGCTTCCCCCTCGCTGAAACAAAAAACAATTTAACACGCCTCTCCAGGCTCTGCAATCTTCTTCGCCCCGCCAGAGCAGCCATCCAGCAACCTCCCCTTGCGCCCTCCAAGAAAAACAGACATATTTTATCAAAACTGATTATGCTGCGAATCTTAGCGATGTAAACCTGAGGCTGGCTTCGCGTCGGGAGGTGCCCTATGCTGTCCAATAAAGTAAGCGAGATCATGACCACGGAATTGACTGCGGCCGAAGCGTCAAGCACCGTATTCGAGGTCATGGAGACCATGGTGGCGAAGAAAGTCGGGCGCGTGATCATCACGGACAACGGGATGCCGGTGGGGATTTTCACCGAGAAGGATGTCCTCAGACGCGTCATGAACAAGAAATCGGACCCTAAAAAAACCAATATCAAGAAAGTCATGACGAGCCCGATCCGTGCCGTGAGGCAGGACACGCATATCGTCGAAGCGTTGGGGAAAATGTATAGGTCAAAATTCCGCCACCTGCTCGTCCGCGGGGAGAAAGGGAAGATTGTCGGCATGGTCTCCATGCGACGCATACTGAACCTCGCTGTGGAATTAGGCCGGGGCCTCCCGGAGACCCAGACCATCGGCAGCATTATGTCCAGTGAACTCATCACCGTAGATTCCTCTCAGTCGGTCCACGAGACCATGGAAATCATGATCAAGAAGGATACGGGCTGCGTCATCGCATTGGACCATGGAGAACCCAAGGGGATCTTTACCGAGCGGGACGTTTTAAGACGGGTCGCGGTAAAAGCCATTGACACCAAAAAGACTCCTATCAAGGAGGTCATGACCACTGACGTTGTGACCATGTCGCATTCGGCCCTCATTGGGGAAGTGTTGGCCGAGATGTACAAGAGGGGGTTCCGGCACATACCGGTTCGGGGAGACAAAGAGGCGCTTCTAGGGATCGTGGCGATGAGGGATGTTCTAAAGTACGCGAAGGCGCTGGATGTTGACGAGAGCGTGCGTAAGGCCTGGAAAGAAATCGAAAAATTCTGGGAATCCGAGGAGCAGTATACCCCAGGATAAGGCCAGGAGTTTCTTGTCTTTTGTCGCGTTTGTGATAATTTAAATATTAATCTTCGGGTGCGTGATCTACCCGAAAGGAGGGGTGTAACTCGGATATGGAATCGCCGGCGATTAACGATCTCAACATTTGTATAGCAACGGAGAACGGTACGGGGAGCGCTTCCGCCAATAACATCCTTTTTAAAGCCATTTTCAAAATGGGTATCCCCTGTTCGTCAAAGAACATGTTCCCCTCGAATATTCAGGGGCTCCCGACGTGGTATCAGGTTCGAGCCTGCGCCGACGGATACATGGGGCGAAAGGATGTCATCGATGTCATGGTGATGTTCAACGATGCCACGGCGGCAAAGGACATCTACCGCGTCCGTGACGGCGGCCTGATTATCTACGACGACTCGACACCGCTTTCTCCCAACCTGAAGCGCGATGGAGTTCAATATCTGGGGGTGCCGGCCAATAAGCTGATCCAAAAAATTGTTCCCGCCTCTCCGCTCCGGACCAAGCAGAGGAACATGATTTATGTCGGGGCCTTGGCGTACCTGTTCGGCATCAATATGGAGACCATCAAGGAGGTCCTAGAAGATACCTTCGGCAAGAAGCCCGCAGTCATAGAGTCCAACCTCATTTGCATCGAGGCCGGCTACAACTACATGAAGGATAAAGGTTTCACCCAAACTATGGCTCGGTTGGTCGCCATCCCCAACGGGAATAAGGGGAAAATCATCACCGATGGCAATACGACCTGTGCGCTTGGGGCAATATTCGGCGGGGTTGCCATCGTCTCCTGGTATCCGATTACCCCGTCGAGTTCGCTCGCGGAGGCCATGGAGTACTACTTCCCCAGGCTGCGCAAGACGAAAGAAGGCAAAGCCACCTATGCGATTGTTCAGGCGGAAGACGAAATCTCTGCCGCCAGCATGGTGCTTGGAGCAGGCTGGGCCGGAGCCCGCGCCATGACCAGTACCTCAGGCCCCGGACTTTCACTCATGAATGAGTCCATTGGCCTTGCCTATTTTGCCGAGATGCCGGGTGTCTTTTTCATCATCCAGCGCGGCGGGCCCTCGACCGGGCTGCCCACGCGGACCCAGCAGGCCGATATCCAGCTCATGTACTACGCTTCCCACGGGGACACACGCCACATCATCCTGATCCCTCACGACATGAAGTCGAGCTTTGACTTTTCCCGGCGCAGCTTCGACCTCGCCGAGAGGTTTCAGACTCCTGTCTTCGTCATGATGGACCTGGATCTCGGGATGAACCTCTGGTCCTCAGATCCTCTGGTACTGGTAAAGGAGCCGTTCGATCGCGGCAAGCTGGTCACGGCAGAGCAACTGGAGCAATGGGAGAAGCAGGGGAAGAAATTCCGCCGCTATTTCGATGCGGACGGAGACGGGATTCCGTACAGGACAATCCCAGGGAATATGCACCGGCATGCCGCCTACTTCACCCGCGGCTCCGGTCACGACTCAGACGCGCACTATTCCGAGGACGAAAAAGATTACAAGGAGACCCTCGACCGGCTGCGGCGGAAGTTCGAAACGGCACGCAAATATGTCCCCGAGCCCATCATCGAGACGGCTGACGGCGCCAAAACCGGCGTCATCTGCTTCGGCTCGAGCTACGAGCCAGTCCGGGAGGCGCGTGACCGGCTGCGCCTTTCAGGCGTCAAGACCGACCACCTCCTGCTCAGGGCGCTCCCTTTGACCGAGGAGGTAAGAGAATTCGTCGCGGCCCACGACCGGGTCTATCTGGTGGAGCAGAACCGCGACGGCCAGATGGCGGCGATTTTCAAAGAGGAATGGCCGGAATTGGGCGCGAAGATCGGCAGCGTGCTCATCTATGACGGCCTCCCCGTAACCGCGGGAGAGATCGTCCGGCAGATCAAAGCCCACGAAGCCAATCTCAGGGAAAGGGTAGGAGAATGGCGGGAGAGAAAGTTAATCGCATCAGTTTGACAGAGAAGGACTATCAGGGGGCCCCCACCACGATGTGCCGGGGGTGCGGCCACGATGCCATCTCGGCATCCGTCATCCGGGCCTTCTTTGAAAGTAGCGTTGACCCGCGTAAGGTCATTAAGCTGAGCGGCATCGGTTGTTCCTCAAAGACGCCCGCCTATTTTATCAGCCAATCTTTCGGCTTTAACGCGGTCCATGGAAGGATGTCGGCAGTAGCCACCGGCGCCAACCTGGCCAACCACACCCTGATTTCCATCGGCGTATCCGGGGACGGGGATACTGCCGCGATCGGCTTGGGAAACTTCTGTCATATGATGCGGCGCAACGTGAATATTACCTACATCGTCGAGAACAACGGAGTTTATGGATTGACGAAGGGACAGTTTTCTGCCACCGCTGACAAGGGCTCGGTGATGAAGGGCGGAAAAGTCAACGATATGCCTGCCATCGATCTTGCCGAGCTGGCGATCGTCATGGGCGCCACCTATGTGGCGCGGAGCTTCTCCGGCGACCGTAAGCAGCTCGCCCCCCTGATCCAGGGCGCCTTGGCGCACAAGGGGAGCGCCATTCTGGATGTGATCAGTCCCTGCGTTACGTTCAACAATCACGAGGGCTCAACCAAGAGCTTGAAGTACGTCAAAGAGCACCTCGACCCGATTCATGATGTAGACTTCATCCCTCCGTATGAAAACATCGAGGTCGACTATGAGGAGGGGACAGATCAGGATGTCGAACTGCACGACGGATCACGCATCATCCTGCACAAGCTGGGGAGAGACTATGACCCCTCCAACAAAATGCAGGCCGTAGCGGCCATCCATGCAGCGGTCGCCGAAGGGAGATTCCTTACCGGCCTGATTTATTACGATCCCACCCGGCCAGAGTTCATCGAGGATCTAAACCTCTGCGAGACTCCATTGGCCGAGCTGGGGCAAGACATGCTTCAACCCCGGGCAGAGCTGCTGGATCAGATCAACGCCGAGTTCATGAAATAGCCCTTGAACGGCTTGAACAGTTTAAACTGTTTGAACGGTTCAAATCGTTCAATTAGTTCAAAGTTCTAGAGTCCGGCGGCTTTTCTCTGTTGTAAACCTTCCCACGTTGCCATGACCTCATCGGAGGAGGCCACCAATCCGAAGTGGCGGCGGATATTTTCTAACGTGTTCGCGTGGAGCGTGCCATCGTACGCCGCGGAACAGTCTTCGATTAGCGTGACGTAATAGTCGAACGTGTAGGCGTCCCTGGCCGTCGTCTCCACGCACACGTTGGTAGCCACGCCGGTCACTAAGACGCTCTGAGTGCCCTTGGCCTTGAGGACCGTATTCAGGTCCGTGTTAATGAAGGCGCTGTAGCGGTGCTTGATCACTACCCGTTCCTCGGGCAGAGGAGAAATTCCCTCATAAAACTCAGCGCCCCAGCTACCCTCGCGGCAGGTCGCCAACGCCTTCTGCTGGGACTTGCGGTAAACCCAGGAAGGGGTATCGGTCCACTCGCTGTGAGTCGTCCTGACGTAAACGACCGGAAGCGACATGCTCCTGGCTTCAGCGATAAAACGCACCAGTCTCGGGACCATGGCTACGGCCTCACTCAGGTCCTCGCCTCTCTGCCCCGCGCTCCCCTTGGGGTGGACGAAATCGTTCTGAACATCGACCACTAAGAGGCAGGCCCACCGTGGATCGCACCTCTCCTTTAAGTCTTTCAGGATCATCCTCCCCTCCCTTCTGACTGTTCTCGCAGCAGGTAACCCGTTCGTTCCAGCCGTTCGAGCAGTTCAAACCGTTTAAACGTCTTGAACGATTGGAACGTTTTGAACGGCGCCAGTTTTTTAGTGCTCATGTTTTCTTTGTAGCCCGCCATGCCCCATGGCAACGATATCAGGCCGCGAGATCTTCTCTCCCGCCAGCAAGCGAGGAAGAAGCAGGTCAAAGGCGCTGACCGCGTCGTGCAGGACACATCCCGATAGCCCCAAGATGGGGGTCTGTTCTAAATAGGCCATAAGAAACATCGATCCCGGCAGGACCGGAAAGCCGTGCGTCTCCACTTTGGCCCCGCTTCTGCGGATTCCCTCGGGAGTCAAATCGTCGGGATCCACGGACATACCCCCGCTGACCAGAATGATTTCCGCCCCGGCTTGGTGCGATTCTTTAATCAGGGCAGCGATGCGGTCTGGGTCATCGGGGGCGAATTTGGTCGCTTCCAGCTCCGAGCCCATCTCGTCTACCTTGCGCCGAACGACAGGCTCAAAGCCGTCCTTGATGCGGCCCGTGTAGACCTCGCTCCCGGTGACAATCAGGTGAACGCGCCGCGCGGGAACAGGGAAGATCGTCACAATGGGCTTCTCTTTGCAAATCGCTTCGGCCCTCTTGATCAAATCCTCCTTCACGACCACAGGAATGGTCCGGGTCCCCGCCACGACATCGCCTTTTCTGACATATCGGTTGGCGGGTAGAGTCGCCAGGATCATCTCGCCAAGATCGTTGAAGCGGTAGAGAAGATCCGCGTCAATCTTCAGCAAGCCGGCGATCTCCGCCACCAGATTAACCCGGCCCTCGACGGGATCGGTCAACATGAGATGCGGACCTGCCGCGGCCCGAGCCAGCCTGCGGGCGGCGTCCTCCTCATGGATTTCCCCCTCCGCTAACTCCATGACATAAATATGGGCCTTGCCGAGATCGAGAAGCCGGCTAACATCTTCGGGACGAATGACGTGGCCGCGCCGGAATGCGGGCCCCTTGTACTTACCTGGAACGATCTCGGTGATGTCGTGAGCCAAAGGCATCCCCACAGCCTCTTCCACAGGTATGGCCTTAAGCATAGTTATCTATCCTCACCCACCAGATTACTTATTTCACCACAAAATTGACCTTGTCAACTGAACAACCTGAGAATTTTCAGAATGCGCAAAGTGGGGATGACTATCATGTTACTGTACCTGGACGAGCTCTCCGACCTCCTCTGGCCGCACATAGACGTGCTCGCACGGGAGCGGGGTCTGAACCAAAACCACAATCATGTTGGTCTTGCCCGTGTTGATGATTTCATGAGGTGCGTTGACGGGAACATAAACGGCCTCGCGGGCGGCCACCGCTTTCTTCTCCCGCCCCACGATGACCTCTCCCGTGCCTTCAACGAAGAAGAGGACCTCGGCCGAATTGGGGTGGCGGTGAAGCGGGTTTTTCTGTCCCGGCTGGATGCAGTACATATTGAAATAAAGCTCTCCCATTTCAAAGAGGCGCTTGCGCACAAAAGCCTTGGGATGGAACTCGATATAGTCGTCAATCTTTAACGTCTCCATAAACTCCTCCTACGAAATTTCTATCTCCAGTTCTTCTCCCGCAATCCGCACCGGATAACAGGCAACTCCTTGATCCACCGGTGGACCCATCTTTTCTCCGGCAGGCGGCTCCAACGTTTTTCCGTTCACAATGTGGAAGGTGGCCCCATGCCAGGGACAGGTCACGTTCTCTCCTTCGATGAAGCCTTCGGAGAGCGGGCCACCCTCGTGAGGACAGTTGTCGTCCGTGGCATAGAAGTCCCCGTTGAGATTGAATATAGCAATCGGCCTACCTTCGACCCTGACCATCTTGGCCTTTCCAGGAGGAACCTCGTCGACGGAACAAACCCTGATGTATTTTCCCATCGCAGAGTCGATTTTTTTAAGCCGGCTTTCCCTCAGCCTGCCGGGCCGGGGCATGCATCGGGTCTTTTATCGTTACCGCAAAAATCACGGCCGCGAGGGCCATCACCCCTGAGATAATGAGAAAGCCGTTAAAGTAGCTAAGCGAGGCGGTGAGAAAACCGGCCAGAATCGGCCCGGCGGCCTCACCGCTGTCCCAAATAGTTCCAAAGACCCCCATAGCTGAGCCCTTCCTTCCAGCCTTTGCCAGATCAGCCACGAGCGCAGTCGTCGAGGGAGTAACGATCGCTACGCCCAAGCCAAACAGGGAGGAGAGGAGAAGAAGGCTAAGGAAGCCTTCCCCCAAGACAATCAGCGGAAGCATCAGAGCACAGAGAGCAAGGCCCAAAAGGATCATAGGCTTTCTCCCTAGCCGATCGGATAGCCAACCGCCGGCAGGCTTGCCGATCATGGTTGTCGCGAGCTGACCTCCCATGATAAGGCCGATGGCGGCGTCGTTGTGGCCAATTCCCCTGGCATAAATCGGGAAAAAACCTAGGAAGGCGCCGTACCCCACGTACATGACCGCTTCCAATGCGGAGGCGATGACAACGGCCCTGTTTGAGACGACCTCAACGATGCCCCTTTTGAACTCCATCCATCGTCCCGGGTTTGCTGTTGCTGGAACCGGGGCCCTTTCCTCGTTCGGGAGACGCAGGACCATAATGAGGGGCAAGAGGCCTAGCCCGCCCACAACCAGATAAGTAGTTGA
>MGSI01000030.1 GCA_001798455.1 Deltaproteobacteria bacterium RIFCSPLOWO2_02_FULL_57_26
AGGCTCTGGCAAGACTCATCTTGCGTCTACGGCACTCAGCCAGAAGAGCATAGAACATCGGCAAGAAGATCGAGACGAAGTCGGGTCTTACCTCGATCATGGTGTCCAGAAAGTTTCCCGAAAATCGGGGAAGGAAAGTTCCCCAGGGAATCACGCAGGTGGCCCCTATTTTTTGTACCACCTCTGTCTCCTGCACGGCAAGGCTGTGCCAGGCGGGCGCTGCCATGAGCATTCGCATTCCGGAGCGCAAGCCACCCCACCAGTATGCTCGAGCCAAGGAACCCCCTCGAATAGAGCGCCACTTTGTAGGCCAGTAGAGGAACGAGGTCCCGAGCGTTCCTGAGGTCATGCATAAGACCGCCCGCTCTCCGCCATCGAAAGTCTCCGTACCAACGCTGAAGCTGCCCTTTTCCTTAATCTCTCGAAGAAGGTCTCTCTTGGTGAAGATCGGCACCCTTAAAAGGTCCTGGAGACTCTTCACTGAATCGGGGTGGAAATGGGACGCCTCAAAACGGCGTCGATAGAAGGGCAGGTTTTGATAAGCGTGGCCGAGCATGCGCTTTAACTTTCGAAACTGAAGTCTCCGTAGCTTCTCTGCAGGCCAAGTGTCCTGGCTGTCTAGATAGACCGGCTCCCGGGCTTTTTTCATGTAGCGATCCTGTATTCCTTTGGGCCTCTCGGACAACCAGCAGGTTCTAAAGAGCCTTTAATTTGGCTGAGATAACGTAGGGTGGGACAGGTCCGGGCAAACCGGTTAGTAATGACCAGGCGATGCTCTTTTTCGTTGTCCACCTGCTCCTCGATACGCTCGGCGACGCTCTCCACCAGGTAAAGATCCTGCCAGCTATGAAGCAAGCGGCATTCAGGGCATTCCATGGCCAAGAACATCGCTGCATCCATGCGGAGAAGGCGGTATACAGGCACTCCAAGCTTCCTCTCGAATGCGCCCTGTTCCGTCTTTGATAGAAGGCTCTCATTCTCGACAGCAACCAAGAAAAGGGTGTAATCGGACAGCCGTAAGCCTTCTCTTTCGACTTCTGCAGTGAAAGGTTGAAGACAATCGTTACGAATGAAAAAGACTCGGGGGCGCACAAGCCTAGCGATATCCACCGCCCTCCGAGCCATGTGGCTCACCCCGTCGTTGCAAATGGGTAAGCATCCTAGGAGATCGGCAGCGCCCTGTTTTAGATAAGGAGTGAACAAGGAGGAGGCGAGGTAAGAGACCGGGCTGGTTCCGTAATCGAATATAGCGACCCGGTCTCCCCGCTTGAGCCCGAGCAGTGACCAGCAGCGCCGAAGCGCCTCCGCATAGTGCTTCAAATCGTCGCGGTCCAGCGCGACATAGAGGGCCGTCTCGGTATCGTACTCTAACTGGAACACCACAAGGGGAAGGCGGCCCTTCGCGCACCTGAGCGAGTACGGGTCCCCACTTCTGATCTTTTCCGCCACCAGCTCCTCGAGGGTCATGGTCGGTATCTTCTCGGCGAAACCTTTCGAGTGAGAGACCGCGTCGGTTCCTAAGCTCCCGAATCTCCGCTTATAGAAAGGGGCGGTAGAGGCGTGCTGGATTAAGTGTCCGATCGGTTGCATGCACGATTTAGAAAAGTCCGCCGAAAGCGATGGACGCGCCGGCAATAAGCGCCAGAGTGGACGTGATAAGGTTAACCAGTTGCCACCGATCCAGCCAGGCGGATGCAGAGATTTGGTCGGCTCTTCTTTTTTCCACATCCGCCAGTGTGGGATTAGAGCTGACGGTGAGTTTTTTCATCAGTTTCGGCCTCAGGCCGAAAGTCATGATGGAAGAGCTGGTGACCGTGATGAGCCAGAATAAAAGCATCAGAGCGAGCGAACGTCCGGGACCGTGGGTATAAAGATCGAGGGAGATGAGCAGCCAGAGTCGACCGGTATAGTAGAGCTGCAGCAAGCCGCTCAGGAAGAGAAGGACCAGGGCAGTCCAACCGGTGTAGGTAAACAAGCTGCCCACTCTTTGGGCAATCACCACTGCGTGGGCCGGAGGGATCAAGCGCAGGGCTGGCCGCAAGAGAAAGTAGTTAAAAATGACTGAACCTACTAACGTGGCAGCAGCAAGGATATGGATGAGCCTTAGAACGAGAAGCAATGCTAGCACGGATAAAGACGACCCTCGCTTTCAAAGAACGGGCCAAGTTCAGAAGCAAAGTGAAAATTCAGCGGGTGACGGGCCATTGACCTACCATCTAGCCAGTTTGGCCTTGCCCGTCAAGCTATTTAAGAATGCTCTACGCTGTTGCTCGCCTCCAATGAATCGTCCCTCTCCATGCCCTTTTTTCCTAGAGGTAAGAAAACGGCAGGCTCCTTTTCCTACTTTTGATAAGAGCCGATCATGGCTGTCCCTTCTGCAGCCAGAGAGAGCGGATTAGATGGGTGTCGAGAATTCACTGAGGCGTGGTACGGAAATTGCGACATTCGCATGAATTACGCGAGGCTTTCTACCGGAGGGTCGCTTAAGTGAAAAAATTATCCAGGGAGGAGTTTCTTACATGGTTGGCCTGGGGAAGTGCCGGACTCCCCGCAGCTCTTCTGGGGATTGGCTCCTTCAGGTTTCTCATTCCCAACCTGATTTTTGGCCCGCCGACTATGTTCAAAATCGGCAGGGCGGAGGGATTCCCCCCGGGGAGCCAAACATTTCTCCCGGAAAGCCGTTTGTTCATCGCATCCACGGAAAAAGGGATAATGGCAATGTCTGCCATATGCACGCACCTTGGATGTACAGTGTCGCAAGTGGAATGGGGATTTCAATGCCCCTGCCATGGCAGCAAATTCGATTCCAGCGGTCGCGTGCTGGCGGGCCCGGCGCCGCAGCCATTGCCGTGGTTTAGGATCTTGCAGGACCCTGACGGTCAGCTGGTCGTTGACACTTGGCGTCCGGTCCCCCGACAGACTTTTTTCAGAATGGCCTAGGGAGCGCTGAGGCATGCCGGTAAGGCTCCTTCGTTATTTTGCTTTGGCGAGTTTGCTCCTGCTTGCAGGCTGCACTTCAGGCGGCTCCGGTGCTCCGGATCCCCCCTCGTCTGAAGACATCATCTCTTCCCCGCAAGGTCGCGGGGGTTCAAGTGAAACCGTTGTTCCCAGCCATTCGGAAGAGCGAGAGAGTTTCGCTTTATCCCTTCCGCGAAGGGGCATCTTCGTGGCCACGATTCGGTGGGGATTGACGACTTTGGGTGTCTTTGACATCGCCAACAGGGCGCTGGCACCGGTGGCAACGCGGGAGACGGGCGAGTTACTCATTTCGGGGTCTCGAGATCGGTTGGCTTACCTGGTGCGTGAGGGTCCCAATCCCAGGAAGAATTTTGTTGAAGTCATAGACTTGAGACGGAGAAAAAGTCTGGCCGTCAAACCGGCCAGCGACTTCGCGATCTTGGGTTTTACCCTGAACCCCAGCGGGGACAGGCTCAGCTACGCCGCGATGAATCTCCGCAAAAGCCGCAGCCACCACGTCACCTGGCGCGCGGGTCTGGCAGATCTGGAAAGATATGAAACACGCCTCTCGCTGGAATCGGGACCAGATAAAGTCCTCGAAGAGGGGATCCCTGTCCCCTTCGGATGGTCCAGACGGAGAGAGGAAATTTTTTTCCAAATAAAATTGCCCCTGCGGGGGATGGTGAAGCAGGGCATTTGGGCTATGAAGCCTGACGGTTCGAGCTGGCGGCAAATCCTTCCTGAAGCGTCTTACACCGGCGTTCCGCGTCTCTCCCCGGACGGCGCATCTCTGGCTTACTTTGCCACTAGCCAGGAACTTCTGCCTCAGGGCTACATCCCGGCTCCGGGTGAGCCTCCCGCCAATGTCCTGACGGTCATGAATTTGATGACCGGGGATAAAAGCGTCTGGACGCAGAAGTCCGGCACAGCCTTTGGTGCCTTTGCGTGGTCGCCAAGCGGAAAGGAAATCCTGGTGAGCGAGCAGGAGTGGTCGGAAGGTCGCTTTCATGACGGGGGGCTGCTCAGAGTAGCGAAGGATAAGACTCAGGCAGTGGTGGGGATCGGCCGGTCCAGTCCCTTCGTCAAGGTGACGGACGTATTGGTGTGCGGGGACGGCTCTGTTTTTTGGGTCGAGGAACTTGGCGCGGGGGCGAGGCTGCGTGCCATGGCGGCTCGGATTCCGGCGACGCTTCTCACTCACCCCGATGGGAAGATCCATCTTTTCAGTTGCCTGGAGTAGGTGAGCAAGACCATGGACGGCCACCCCAACAGAGTCCTGGGTTTCCTGGCGGCGCTCCGAGCGCTGGGGCGGCAACTTTACCGTTCGATTTTTCGCGGGAGCTATCCCGCCAGTCTCCGGCAGCAGTTGGCCGTAGTGGTCAACAATCTCATCCTTCATGTCCATCCGACAAGGGTCTTTCGCCGAAGCCTCAGCCCCCAGACCACTTTCGGCCTCGGCTTGATCTGTTTTTACCTTTTTATCATCGAGTGGGTAACGGGCGTCTACCTGATGTTCTACTATGAACCCTCTACCGGCGCTGCCTATGGGCGGATACTGGATCTCGACTATGTCATCACGTTTGGTCGGCTGATGCGCAACCTCCACCGCTGGGCGGCCGAGGCTATGGTCGTCGCAGTCGCCCTCCACATGTGCCGGGTTTTCTACACCGGCGCTTATAAACCTCCCCGAGAATTCAACTGGATCCTGGGTGTGGTCCTGCTCCTCCTGACCCTGGCGTTGAGCTTCACCGGTTATCTTCTACCTTGGGACCAGCTTTCTTTCTGGGCGGTTACGGTAGGCACCAACATCGTCAGCTACGCTCCGGTCCTGGGCCCCAAACTTCGATTCGTCCTTCTCGGAGGCGACAGCGTCGGGAGCGACGCGCTCCTGCGCTTTTACACTCTGCATGTCCTCGCCGTACCCGCACTCGCCGCTCTCATCATCAACTATCACATCTGGCGCGTCGTAAAAGACGGCGGCCTGGCTCACCCGCTGCAGCGCCATCCGGGCGGAGAAGAAAAAACGGCCCCGGCTCCGCGGACAGATCCCGTTATCCCCACGTTTCCGCTGGTCGTCTATGCCGAGCTCTTGGTCTTTGTGGTGCTGATGGCTGGATTGGTCGCGGCCTCTCTCCTCTTTGATGCTCCTTTGGAAGAAGAGGCTAACCCTCTGCGGCCCAGCAATCCGTCCAAAGCCCCTTGGTATTTCCTCGGTCTGCAGGAGCTCGTCAGCTACTCCGCCTTCTGGGGCGGCGTCATGGTCCCCACCGTCCTAACCCTGTTCTTGTTGTTTTTGCCTTACTTTGACCGGAAGGCCGGAGGAGAAGGGGTCTGGTTTGCCCGAGAGCGAATGGGCATGATCATCGTCTGGACTGTTATCCTGGCCGGGATTGTGGTGACGACAGTCATCGGGGTTTTTCTTCGCGGTCCCAACTGGAGTTTTTACTGGCCCTGGCAGGGCTGGCCGGGTCCGCAGTAAAGGAGTGGTCCGGTTCGTATGGAGAAATGGCTCGGTTCGGCCAGCCTAGCCCTAACCCTCATTTTGGGTTGGGCTGTGTGGGACGCCGCGCAGCAAGAATGGGAACGGGTCCAGCGAACCTACTACCGTTTGGCTTTGTCCGGTGCCCAGACTGAGGCCGAGAAAGAGTGGGCGAGGAGCCAACGCATAGAGCTCAAGCAGCTCCAGCTCAAAGAGCGCGGGACGGTCGAGCGCTGCGTGTCCTGTCACCTCGCCCTGGAGAACCCTATGTTCCGGAACTTCCCGGAGCCGTTGCGCAAGCATTCTTCGCTTCTGGAAAGCCATCCGCCAAAGCAGTTTGGTTGTGTTGCGTGCCACGGAGGAGAGGGCAGGGCGGTGACCGCTCTCGAAGCGCATGGCCAGGGAGGCATCTTGGCGAAGCCTCTTCTCAAAGGCGACTACATGCAGGCTGCTTGTTACAATTGCCATGGGCTGAAAACCCTGCCTCCCAGGGTCACGGCAGCAGTCGTGCGGGGAAGACAGCTGGTCAACCGCTACCTGTGCCTCGGTTGCCACAAAATCAACGGTGACGGAGGCGAAGAAGGGCCTGAGTTAAGCACGGTGGGAAGCGATCGAAGCTGGATATGGCTCTATGCTCACCTGGCCAGGCCGCAAGGCGTGGTCGCAGGCTCGACGATGCCGGTCTTTTCGCTGAACCGGGAGGAAATTAAAGACATCACGGTCTATTTGATGACGCTTCTGGATAGCCGAGACCAGCTCAAGAACCTCCCTTTGCTTGCAAAGCGCGCGGCAAAGGATTATCCAACGGAACGGCCGGAGGACGAGCGGAATCACGGAGACATAAAATTCGCCGCAGACAAGGGCGCAGTCAAGTTTGCCTACGACGGCAACATTCTTTTTCGCGGCGCTGGTTGCAACCTGTGTCACATGCTTGGCATCAGAGGAGGAGAGGTGGGCCCGGCACTGACCTATATCGCGCGAAAGCGTGACGGAGAGAATTTGGAGCGCCTTTTGAAGGATCCCGAGGAAGTGCTTCCCGGAGGGAAGATGCCGCAGCTCTATCTGAACGAGCGGCAAATAAAAGCGCTGGTTGGCTTTTTGAGCACCCTGAGCTAGTGACGCTATGAAGCGGGTATTTTTTCTTTTCATCGCTGCGCTTGGCCTTGCCTCAGGATGCCTTGCGCCGCCGGCTCCCCGTGACGCCCCGCTTACCCGCCTCGAAGAGCAGGGTTGGAGAATCTTTTCGCGCGAGCCCTGTTTCTCTGCCTGTCACGCAACTTCCGTCGCAGCGACTCCGCCAGGCAGTTTAAGCGGGTTTGTGCCTGATCTGCGCACGACTCCCAGACACACTCAGGACTGGTACCTGGCCTACTTTGTCAATCCCCGCGCGGTTCTCCCTTACAGCCCGATGCCTTCATTCGGATATCTCTCCAGAGACGAGATGAAGGCTCTGGCTGTGTTTCTGCAGCGTCTCAACCGCGATGTGCCCGCGCCTAAGGCGAGACCGGTTGCACCAGAGGAGATCCCCCGCACCGCCAGGGATTTTGTGTCGTATCGAGCGGGGCGGAATATCTTTAATACCTACTGCACGGGTTGCCACGGGGAATCCGGGAGCGGAGGGGGGGAGGTGGGGCACCTGCTTTCGCCGGAGCCGCGGGACTTTACCGATTCCGTCTGGATGAGCAAGCAGACAGAGAGCTATCTCTTTTCTGTCATCACCGACGGCAAGGCCAATACCGCGATGCCAGGCTTTAAAGATATCCTGCGCCCTCAAGAGAGAGCCCTGGTGCTCAATTACATTCAGTATTTTGCTGATCCCGTGGCCAAGGAGCGGATGGAGTTGGCATTCGCCATCGAGTAGGTGGAAGTTCGCCAAATAATTTTTGTCTCGATCAGGTCAATCAGAGATTTGATATCATCGGGTTTGAAAAAAGGCACCTCTCCGGCGCGCTTTTCGGGACGGGTCAAGGCAAGGGTCTGACTTTCCTCCGCGTGCCTTAAGATTTTTCCAGCCCATCATTTTTACTGTTGACACAGGTGCAAAGTTATAGTATTTGAGCGTCGTTTGTATTGTAAAATATAAGTTTTGCAATGCAAGACACAGACGGGCGCGATGATTCACGATCAGCGTATGGATGGTATGGCGTGCTGAGTTGGGAGATATCCGATGCCTGGCACGCAAATAAAAGTTTTTGACAAAATCGTTCAGGTTATCGAATTGCTTGCGACTTCCTCCCAAGGGGTGACACTTAAGAAGGTGCAACAAGCCTTAGCATTAAACAAGGGCACAGCCTTTAGGATTTTACGTGCCTTGGAATCGCACGACGTTGCGGCGAGGAATGAAGATGGAACTTTCGTCCTGGGGAACCGTGTGCTCTGGTGGGAAACTTGCTACCGTCAAAATCTCGACCTTTCCAAGGTTGTCCGGCCCCACCTGGAAAAGCTCCGGGATCTGACATCGGAGACAGCCGCATTTTCTATCTTGATGGGGAACCAAACAGTAATTGTAGATCAGGCCATTAGCCCTCACGCTACAAGCACGAGATTTGATATCGGATCCTCTGCCCCCTTGCACGCAGGAGCCACAGGGCGGGTATTTTTAGCCCATCTGGCTCTAGAGAGACGTAGAGGTCTTTTGAGCCGGCAGCGCTTGGAACGCATTACGGAGCGGACCATCACCGATAGAGAGCGGCTCGAACGGGAATTAAATAAGTGCGTCGCCCAGGGATTCGCTTTCAGCGAAGGGGAAAGGCTCTCCAACACTTCTTCCATCGCCGCTCCTATTTTCGGTTCCAATAAAGAGGTCTTGGGAGTCGTATCGGTGAATGGCCCATCCGACAGGCTGACGCATAGCAAAGGTAGGTCGATGGCTCCGATACTGTTGAGAGAAACTCGGCTTTTGACGCGACGGTTGCAAGGGCCTACACGTCAACGCTCAAACTTAAGAGACAGTCCCAATCTGTATTTGATGAAAGTCAAAAAAAAGAGCCCGAGCGACGAGTGAGGAGGCGGTTTGTGAGGTTCAGGCGCATGATATTTTTTCTTGGCAATTTTTTCCTTATTTTCCTGATGACAGCGCCTGCCCGGGCATCATCTATTCTAGGCGGGGAATGGGAAAAACTCTTCAAAGAGCGCGTCACATTTGCTGGCTTCATCGAGAATACAACGGGTCTTTCCATTGTCGCGGGTGACAGCAAATTTACCACCAGCAACCGGTTCATTATGAACCGTTTTGTCATCCAACCCGAATTCAATTTTGACTTCGACGAAAGAGTCAAGCTCTTTATATCTTGGAGATTTGTCAAGGAGCCGCGCTACAACAAGGAGGCCAGGGACCGGAGAAGAAATGTCCCTTCCTTGTCCCCCCTCGAAAACACCTTCTACGACGAAGACAGCTTAAAGCCCTGGGAGATGGTTTGGGATGTTCATCCCATCGACCGGCTGAGCCTTAGGATCGGAAGGCAGTTCATTTCCTGGGGCGAGACCGATGGGCTAAGACTGCTCGATGTGATCAACCCTCAGGATGGCACTTTTTCTCCTCCGGCAGCGGCTAACCTCTTTAGTCTTGATGAGACGCGGATTCCCCTGTGGGGGTTGAGGGCTAGCTATAGATTGGTTCCGGCGAGCAACACGGCCCTAGAATTCATTGCGATGCCTGGTTATGACGAGAGGAGAAAGAGAGTTGACGAGAGCGCTCCAACCGCGGGGAGATGGGCTCCTCATCCCGAAACACGCATAGCCTTGGGGCGTCTTTTTGCTAACCCTATAGGGGCCGCTCCTGTGGTTATTCCTTCGATATCACGGGTGTGGCCTGATGCTGGGGATAACTGGCGCATCGGCGGAAGGGTCATCCATAGCATCGGAAAGCTGAACTTTGGCCTCGGGTATATCTGGGGCTTCAATCCTCAACCTGGGGATTTGACCTTCAAGCTTTTGGGGACTTCTCTGGGTCCGGGCGGGACCACGATTGCTCGGCTGAGGCTTTTCAATGACCGCACGAGCATTTTTGCGGGCCACTTCAACTATCCGCTTGAGCAGTTAAAGACGGCTCTAAAGGGCGAAATCGCCCTCTATCCGTCCAAGCCCTTTAACATCTCTAAGTACCCTGGCTCCTCTGGCCTTAAGGCGGGGCCTCATCCTCGGCATGGAGACGGGATAACGGAAAAGAATACTTTGAGGTATTCTCTCGGCCTTGACCGTTCAACCCTGATTCCCTTTCTCCATCCAGATGACCCCTGGCGTGTTTTTAACTTGTCCTTTCAGATCTTCCAAAGCATCATCTTTGATCACGAGGACGGCATCCGTGCATTCTCCACCGCGGAAAAGATCAAACAGGTCTCCACTTCTCTCACCTTCAGAGTGAGCACCGGTTACTTCGGAGACACAGTCTTACCCGACGTTTTTGTGGGCTATGATCCGGAGGGTTATTGGCTGGCCAATCCGGCAGTCAGCTATGTCCCGCCTTGGAGTGAGAAGATGAGACTGAGCCTGATTGCGGCCCTCTACGGCGGTCGTAACAAGTTTAAGTCCTTTGGCTCTTTTGATGAGAAGGACTCCATCTTTCTCAAGATGCGTTACCAGTTCTGAGGCGTTAGCGACGGAGTTTCCGATGAAGTTCATAGCTCATTGTCCATCACCATTCGCTTTTCGATTCGCGATTCGCGAGTCACGAATCGCGCTCCACGGTTTTCTCCTTGGGCTGCTTCTGCTCTTGATCGGCCCTTCGGAATTGTCAGGACAGCAAGCCGAGCCTAAGCCTGGCGACACCATTGGTCCTCACAATTGGGAAAGGGTGAAGGGGATGGTTGGCGACAACCTTTTAGATCGGATCAAGCAGGGTTATAGCTTTAAGATCAAAGAGCCAACCAGATATGACGTTCCGCGAGAGTATGTGGAGGCAACCAAGAGATACTCCGGAAAGGTTCGGTTAGGGGCAGATGGCGAGCTTCTCAACTATGTGGCCGGACGTCCTTTCCCCCAGATTGAGCCGCGCGATCCACAGGCCGGGCAGAAAGTTGCGTGGAATTTTTACTGGCGTTGGCAGGGTGATGATTTTAAAAACGGTGGCGGGACGCAAGCAGGAAAGGTTATCCGCTACGCCATTGAGAAAGACGGATCCGAGCGTCGAGCGGATTTTGTTGCCTATTTTTTGTTCCCCCGGACTCGGGTCACGCTCGATCCCAAGCCTGTGATTCCCGGATACGAACATATTGATAGCCTCCAGCTACGGATTGACAGCTATCCGAGGGATAGCGCCGGCACGGCAACTTTTGAAATCCGTTATGCAGACCCGAAAAGACCGGACGATCTC
>MGSI01000031.1 GCA_001798455.1 Deltaproteobacteria bacterium RIFCSPLOWO2_02_FULL_57_26
ATCGCTCCTTAATTCGAAATTTTCAGAGCGACGCCAAGAGGTAATGCTTTATCACCGACACTCAAAGCCGTTCCTAATCTGGATACCTCCCAAGATGGGACAGGTTCTTTCGAGAGTCCTTCCTTCGCCGCGACACCCGAGGTGCCGGCTTTTTCCGATTTGATGAGGTATTTCACATTATTCCCGTCGCGAACAGTCACAGATAGAACCACTTCTTTTCCTTCTGCTGTGGGCACTGTCTGAATCGCGGCAATTTGATTGGAGGCTGTTGTCTTATTCACTGTATCTAAATACATCCACCAGAAGGACGCAATAAACGCGACAAGTACCAACCAGGCATACTGACCTACCCTTTTCTGCCTTTTCAAAGATCGAGCTCTCTGTAGATCGAAGAAGGTGCGGTAAGTCTGCCTTTCGGCTGCCAATCTCTTAGCAGGATCTTGCTCTGACGAACTTTCAGGCTGGTCAAATGAAAGTCCGATACTGTTCAATATCATGCCTACGATCACCAACGCTAACGGGACGGCGATCACCAAAAGAGGATTCATGATTCTCTCCTTTTTCAGGCCCTTGATAGCCTTTAGATTTCGGAAGAGGGAGGTGGCAGGTCCTAAAATCAATACATTCGTTGTAAACCCGGAGCCGAAGTCCTTGCCACCGTTTAAACTCGTGTTCTGCCCTTTCTCCTCTTACGCGCCTAAGATGAAGAATAAAGTATGAACAGAGCCCGTGCGGTTCTGCTCTGTCCGGTGGCCCCTCGAGGCTCTCGAAGGCAGGCTGGCACGGTGTGAGTGAGGGCCGTTCATAAGTTGTCGGTCTCTGAGCCGAAAAGCTAGTCCCGATCATTCGTTTGTGCAATCAATTTTACGAAATTTCCCAATCGGATCAAGCGGTCTTCTGTTCCAATGCCTTTATAATCTTTTCCTGCACGCCGTCGAAGCCGCCGTTCGACATGACCAGGATGATATCGCCGGATCTTACCTGGTCTGCCACGTAGCCCGGAATCTCGCTTGCCATCTCAATGAACACGGCCTGATGGTCTCCGTGTAGACGATTAATCTCTTCGACGATAGCGGGGGGCGAGAGGCGCTCATCCTCCGGGATCTTCTCCGGTTGGTACACCCCGGCCACAACCACGCGGTCGGCAGTGGCCAAGGCTGGAGGGAATTCGCGCTGGAAAATCCGCCTCCTGCTGGTGTTGCTTCTGGGTTCGAAGACGGCCCAGAGCCTGCGGCCGGGGTAAGCTGCCCGAACGGCCTCGACAGTCTCTTTGACCGCCGTGGGATGATGAGCGAAATCATCGATAACCGTTATTCCGTTAACCTCCCCTTTGACTTCCTGCCTCCGCTTGACCCCAGAAAAACTTGCCAGCGCGCCCCGCAGGGCCGCTCGGTCTATCCCCAACTCTCTGGCCATGGCGTATACGGCCATGGCATTGTTTACGTTGTGCCGTCCCATGAGCGGGATCTCCACGGTCCCTTCAGAAATCCCCTTGTAGCGTGGCTCAAACAAGCTTCGGCCCTCCCGCACACACACATTGCTTGCCTCCCAATCCCTTCGTGCTCCTTCACCATAGAACGTCACGGGACAACGGGCGGGCTCCGCAACCTCCAAAGCGGCTGCATATTCGTTGCAAACCAAAAGGCTCCCTGAAGAGGGGATAAGCTCCACCAGGCTTCGGAACGCGGCCTTCAGGTGCTCCAAGTCACGGTAAATGTCCGCATGGTCAAACTCGACGCTGGTCAGGATCACTTTCTCTGGCCTGTAGTGCAAAAACTTCGGCCCTTTATCGAAAAAAGCGCTGTCGTACTCATCCCCTTCCAGCACGACCCAACCCCCCTCCCCATACCGGAACCCGGTATCGAAGTTGAGGGGGATGCCGCCGACAAAAAAACTCGGATCCCATCCTACCTTCGCTAAAACCCATGCGAGCAAGGCGGTCGTCGTGGTCTTGCCATGCGTCCCCACGACGACGATCGATCTCTTCGAGCCGATCAAAAACCTGCCCAGCGCCTGGGGAAAAGAGAGATAAGGAATCCCCAGATCCAGAACCGATTGAACTTCAGGATTGTTTCTGGAGACCGCATTGCCGATCACAACGAGATCGGGTCGCCGGACGAGATGCTTCACGCTATACCCCGCAAGCACCTCAATCCCTAACCTGCCGAGATAGGTGCTCATCGGAGGATAGCTATTTTGATCCGATCCGCTCACCCGATATCCCTGAGACTGGAGCAATCCGGCAAGAGAGGCCATTCCTACGCCACAGATGGCAATAAGGTAAACGTGATCCCCGGGCCTTAATTGACCGCTCATTCGAAAAGAGCCTTCATGATCAGATCATGGATGTAGGGGCGAAATGCCTTGATCTTATCCGTCGCGCGTGAAGGGTGCACCCGGTTGGAAAGAAGAATCACGTGGCAGTCCTTTTCGAGATCCCACCAGACCGATGTCCCGGTGAAACCTAAGTGGCCGATAGAGGAAGGCGAAAAATGGCTTCCGCTCGCAGAGTTTTCAGCGGAAGGAGTCTCCCAGCCCAGAGCGTAACTAGATCCCTTGACGGTTTCATCCCGGGTGACAAACTCCCGCATCAAGGGCGCGGGCAGAAAGGGATCCTCCCCTCTCAAGCAGCGGCTGAGGCGGCGCAACAGCAAATGGATGTCCCGCGCCGAAGAAAAAAGCCCAGCATGCCCTGCGACGCCACCCATGGCATAGGCATTGTCGTCATGAACTTCGCCGCAAAGAATTTTCCGGCGCCAGGGACAGTTCTCCGTCGGGGCGATCATCTCCTTGGCAGGCTGAAGGCGGCGCATCCGGAGCTGCGTCAGGTCCACGAAAGAGGTCGAGCGGAGCCCCGTGGGCTTGAAAATCTTATCCTGAGCGTAGCGATCGAGAGTCCAGCCGCTGATCTCCTCGACGACCTCGCCGAGCAGCATGAAACCGAGATCGCTGTAGAGACTCTGGGTTCCGGGCGGGCCGGCCGGCTTTTCCCGGTGGATGCACTCAAAAACGTAACTTTTGGCTGCCCTGCTCGCCACAAAATTGATCCTACCCTCTTTCTCGCCCTTTACGATATCTTCATAGTAGGGTTTCCAGGCAGGAAGACCCGAGCAGTGGGCCAACAGATGGCGAAAGGTGATATGGGTTTTGCCGAAGACACCGAAATTGGGGAAGAAGCGCGTCACCCGGTCCTCTAACCGGATCTTCCTTTCGCGCACCAACAACATCACCGCGATCGTGGTGGCTAAGGGTTTGGTCAGAGAGGCCAAATCAAAGATCGTGTCCAACTGCATCGGACTCTTTTCCGGAACCAGGGAGCGGCAACCAAGGGCGCGCTCCAAGACGATCTCATCGCCCCTGGCTACAAGAATCACAGCGCCCGGAAAAACACCCTGAGCTACGGCCTCTTTGAAGGCCTCTTCAACCGGATGAAATACCATATCGGTCTTATGCCACCGGAGATTCTAACAGAGAAAGCACGCCGGTTCTTCCATCCAGGGCCATCTTCACACCGAAGGGAAGCAACAGATTTTCTTCGCCATGACCGGCGGGAAATCCCGCAACCACCGGATAGGGCGCATCGTGAAAGAGTTCCTCAATGATCTCCCTGAAGCCCCGCCCCCCCTCCGGTTCGCAGTCGGTGAAGCTGCCGAATAGGACTCCGGCAAGCCCGCTCAGCTTTCCAGCCATGCGGAGGTGAGTCAGCATCCGCTCAATCCGGTACGGCTTCTCCCCGACGTCCTCGAGAAAGAGAAGCTTGCCGCTCGTATCGATCTCGTATGGGGTGCCGAGAGTGGTCACGAGGATGGAGAGGCACCCGCCCATCATCTCCGCCCGCGCCACGCCGGGACGGACCGTCCAGCCCGCCTCCACCTCCCACCGGCGTTTTTCACCCAGAAGGGTGCCCCAAAAAAAATCTGCGCTCCGCCCTTCCAGACCCCGGGCCAGCTCCATCGCTACCATGGGACCATGAAACGTCACCATGCCGCATCTTTGCAGAAACCAGTTTAACAGGATACTCACATCGCTGTAGCCGACGAAGATTTTCGGGTTGCGATTGAGCTCCTCCGCGTCCAGGTAAGGCAAGAGCTGAATCGAACCAAAACCGCCGCGGGCACAGAAGACTCCGCTTATATCCTGCCGCCTAAAAAATTCTCGCAAGGCTTTCGCCCTCTCCGCTTCATCCCCCGCCAAATACCCCTTCTGCTCACGGATCGCTTGGGCCAGCTCGACCCTGAAACCCGCGCGCTGAACCGCCTCCACCCCCGTGCTAAGCCGGCCCTCATCCACGCATCCGGCCGGCGCCAATACGGCAATCTTCCCTCCTCTGCTTAAGGGATGAGGCTTACGCACCGCCAACCGCTCCGCCTCCTTTCTCTCGCGAGAAATGCCGCGGCCGGCCTCTGTCCGGTTGTGGATAACTTCCTCGTGCCGCCTCCCGGACTTTGTCTTCCAGGTACCCCGCCATGCCGGCATCTTCTCAAAAAGGCTTTGGCAGCACAAGCGATATTTTGCCCGTGCACGGCTCTCGCAGCCGCTTCGACCCGGGTCGCAATCTATTCGGTGGTTGACTTCGTGGTGCAGGACCGGTAAGAATCACCGTGGCGCCGCACAGCTGGTGCTACGTCAGTACACAGGGTCTTCTCAGAATTATCCACAGACTTTTCCACAGCCCATGAAAATCAAGCCAGGACAGATCGAGAGACTCGTTGGCCAACTCCTGAAGACCTACCGAGTCGACGAACTAATGGTTTCGAAAGCCGCTGAGGGCGAGATTCGGACCAAGATCGGTGAGATCATTGCGCAAAATTTTCACGAGGAGGAAGCGATCGAGGATGAGGCGCGCAAGATGTTGGCTTCCCATGCGGGGCAAGTCAAAGAGGTCAAGGAGATGGATTCTTACAAGATGTTCATCCTCATCAAGCAGAAACTGGCGCAAAAAAGAGGGTTTATCCTGTGAGCCGACTATCGGAAGACCGCATCTCCCATCTCGCTCACCTGATCCTCGACGGCTTGTGGAAGGACGACCTGGCGGATTTCCCCAACGAGGGCCGGGCCCTTGCCGAGACCAAGAGAATTTTGCACGAGTTTTTCGGCCGCGAAGAGCGTCTGGACGAAACGGTGCGTAAAAAAATCCAATCCCTTTCCCGCGCCGTCCCCCAGGGGAGCCGGGAGTGGGATGTCCTTTACCGAAAGTACCTCGAGGAGGAACTCAAAAAACACAGGACTTAGCCTCGCGCTCCGATATCCGCCGTTTATAGCGGGAGGTGGACGGACCCGGGAACGGGTCAGGGAGACGGCGGTCTCTTGACACACGCGATTTTGTGCTTAAATATTACTCGCTCGCACGGGATACTTATCTTGTATTTTCGCGCTGGCGTGCGGGTGTACCTAGATCGATTTTATGTCTTCAATTTCAATAACTTACTGAAAAACACTTGAAAGGAGAAGCGAAGTGAAAATCAGGCCTCTGCAGGATCGGGTTATATTGAAGCGGATCGAAGAGGAAGAAAAAACCAAGGGGGGTATTATCATCCCGGATACGGCCAAAGAGAAACCCCAGGAGGGGCGAGTGGTGGCGGTCGGAAAGGGGAAAGTGAACGAAGACGGCAAGATCACCCCGCTGGATGTCAAAGTCAATGACCGCGTGCTGTTCGGGAAATACTCAGGCTCAGAGATCAGTATCGACGGCGAAGAGCACTTGATCATGCGCGAGGAGGACATCCTCGGTGTGATCGAAAACAAATAAACGCACTATAGGTTAGGAGGAATCGAGATGGGAGCAAAGATAATTAAATTCGATCGCGACGCACGGGAGTCCATCCTTCGGGGGGTCAACCTCCTCGCGGATGCGGTGACCGTGACCTTAGGGCCCAAAGGGCGCAATGTGGTCCTGGATAGATCCTTCGGGGCACCCAACGTGACCAAAGACGGGGTCACGGTGGCGAAGGAGATCGAGCTCGAAGATAAGTTTGAAAACATGGGGGCCCAGATGGTCAAAGAGGTGGCGAGCAAGACTTCCGATGTCGCCGGAGACGGGACCACAACGGCCACAGTTTTAGCCCGCCAGATATTCTCCGAGGGTGTCAAAATGGTAGCGGCTGGCCATGACCCAATGGCCCTCAAGCGCGGGATTGACAAGGCGGTCAAGGCAGTGGTTGAGGAACTCAAGAATTTATCCAAGCCAACTAAAGACCCAAAGGAAATCGCTCAGGTAGGCACCATCGCCGCCAACAACGACTCGACTATTGGGGAAGTCATCGCGGAGGCGATGAACAAAGTCGGCAAGGAAGGCGTGATCACCGTGGAGGAGGCCAAAGGTCTGGAGACCACGCTCGAGGTTGTCGAGGGCATGCAGTTTGACCGCGGTTATCTCTCCCCTTACTTCGTCACTGACCCTGAAAGGATGGAGTGCGTCATCCAGGATGCTTACCTCCTGCTCAACGAGAAGAAAATCAGCACGATGAAGGATCTCCTCCCGATCCTAGAGCAGATCGCCAAAACCGGCAAACCCTTTCTCATCATCGCCGAGGATCTCGAAGGCGAGGCCCTGGCCACTCTGGTTGTCAACAAGCTTCGCGGCACGCTCCAGTGCGTAGCAGTAAAGGCGCCTGGCTTCGGCGACCGAAGAAAGGCGATGCTGGAAGATATTGGCACTCTGACCGGCGGCAAGGTCATTGCCGAGGAGCTGGGCATCAAGCTTGAGAATGTCACGCTGCACGATCTTGGCCGGGCAAAGAGGATCGTGGTGGACAAAGACAACACCACCATCGTCGACGGTGCCGGGAAAAAGGCTGACCTCGAAGGCCGGATCAAGCAGATCCGCGCCCAGATCGACGAGACCACTTCGGATTACGATCGCGAAAAACTCCAGGAGCGGCTCGCTAAGCTCATCGGGGGCGTGGCCGTCATCAATGTCGGCGCTGCCACTGAGGTGGAGATGAAAGAGAAAAAGGCACGCGTTGAGGACGCTCTCCACGCAACCCGGGCTGCGGTTGAAGAAGGTATTGTTCCAGGTGGAGGAGTGGCCTTGCTCAGGGCCTGCACCGCACTGGACAAACTCAAGATCCACGACGATGAGAGATGGGGTCTCAACATCGTCAGGCGCGTGTTGGAAGAGCCGCTTAGAAGAATTGCCATCAACGCAGGCGTCGAAGGTGCCATCGCGTTGCAAAAGGTAAAAGAAGGCAAGGGTGCCTTCGGCTTCAACGCAGCAACGGAGGAATATGAGGATTTGATGAAAGCCGGCATCGTCGACCCCACAAAGGTTGTCCGCACTGCCCTTCAAAATGCTGCATCCATCGCAGGGCTTATGCTTACCACTGAAGCGATGGTGGCGGAGAAACCGGAGGAGAAATCGGCTATGCCACCAATGCCACCAGGTGGAGGCATGGGCGGCATGGGCGGCATGGGCGGCATGATGTAGGAACATTTGTTCGACCGAGGCGGCCCGCCCGACCCTTCTTCCAAGGGGAGGCGGGCCGTTTTTTTCCTTTCTTGACAAACCGGGGAAATTCATATAATTTGGTCTCAGTCGATTTTTCCTTTAGAAAATAAATACTTAGCCTGCCCCGGAGATGTTTGAGAGCTTAACTGAAAAACTTGAGCTGACCTTCAAAAAGCTTAGGGGTCAGGGAAGGATTAGCGAGAAAAACATTGAGGAGGCCTTACGCGAAGTCCGACTGGCCCTCCTCGAAGCCGACGTCCACTTTAAAGTCGTCAAGGAATTCCTCGAGTCGGTCAAATCCAAAGCCCTGGGCCAAGAGGTACTCCGAAGCCTAACCCCAGAACAGCACTTTCTGAAAATCGTTAGGGACGAGCTAACCCTTCTGCTGGGCGGGGAGCGCCGCGAGTTGGAGTTGAAGGGTTCCCCTCCCCTGATCCTGATGCTGGTCGGTCTGCAAGGATCGGGCAAGACCACCACCCTCGCCAAGTTAGCGCTGTACTTGCAGAGAGAGCAGAAGAGAAAACCCTACTTGGTCCCTGCCGACGTTTATCGTCCGGCAGCGATCGAGCAACTCAAAATCCTAGGTCGAGAGCTAAACCTGCCGGTTCACGATTCCCATACCGCGGAGAGCCCTTTGACCATCTGCCAGCGATCCGTGGAGGAGGCCAATAGCCGCTTTTGCGATCTGCTTCTGATTGACACGGCCGGAAGGCTCCACATCGATGAAGAACTGATGCGGGAGCTCAAGTCCATTAAAGAGTCGTTACAGCCCCGTCACATCCTTCTCGTCGCGGACGCCATGACCGGCCAGGACGCCGTCAATCAGGCGCAAGGCTTTGACTCCTGGCTCGACTTGACCGGCATCATCCTCACCAAAATGGATGGGGATGCCCGCGGTGGCGCCGCGCTCTCCATGCGTAAAATAGTAGGCAAGCCCATCCTGTTCTCTGGTGTGGGCGAAAAATCGGATGCGCTGGAGCCGTTTTATCCGGACCGTTTAGCCTCGAGAATCTTGGGAATGGGAGACCTTCTCTCTCTCATCGAAAAGGCGGAGCAGACCTACGAGCAGAAAGAGATGGCCCGCCTTGAGAAGCTGACACAGAAGAATCAATTCTCGCTGGAGGATTTCCAGGCCCAGCTTCAGCAGCTGAAAAAAATGGGGCCCTTAGGCGACTTGCTCGAGCTCATACCCGGGGCGAGGAAGCTAACGCAGAAAGCGGATCTCAGCCAAGCTGAAAAGGAGCTCAAGCGGGTGGAAGCCATCATCAATTCCATGACCCCCGACGAGCGGCGCAATCCGTCGATATTGAACGGGAGCAGACGCCGAAGGATCGCCCAAGGAAGCGGCACGACAGTCACAGACATCAATCGCTTGATCAAACAGTTCTTGGAAATGCGAAAACTCATGCAGCGTGTCAATAAACTGGGTACGCGGGCACTCTTCAACCGGATGCCGCCGCTTTTTCACTAGACTGGAAGGACGGAAAACGATGAGTGTAAAGATACGACTCAAAAGACACGGGGGGAGAAAGAGGCCCTTCTACCGCATCGTCGTTAGCGATTCTCGCTCGCCCCGCGATGGAAAGTTTATCGATCAGGTCGGGACGTACGACCCCAAAGCCGTCTCTGGCGGAGTCAAGATCGACCGCGACAAAGTCGAGCGGTGGCTCAAACGGGGAGCCACACCGACCCAGACCGTCTCGGAGATCATCAAAAGAGAGAAACGCATCGCTTAATTCCACGGACAGGGGGTGCCTCCTTCATGAAAGAACTGGTTCAGTACCTGGCAAAATCCTTGGTCAACAATCCCGATGCCGTCGAGGTTAAGGAGACCCAAGGAGAAACCGCCTCGGTCTTGGAGCTTAAGGTGGCGAAAGAGGACCTCGGTAGAATTATTGGGAAACAGGGGCGGACGGCAAGATCCATCCGTACGATTCTGAACGCCGCCGCCTCACGGGCAAACCGAAAGGTTGTCCTGGAGATTGTCGAAGAGAAATAACCCAACAGGTGCACCTCAGGAGGAGCCTGAGCGGCTCGTTCCGTTAGGGGAAATTGTAACCACCCATGGGGTCCAGGGGTGGCTGAAGCTGAAACTTTATAACCCTGAGACCTCAGGGCTTTGCCTAATCCAAAGGGTCGTCCTCAACAAGGCCGGAGTCTATTCACATCGTTTTCTCCAAGCGAAAAAGGCTCATAAGGGCCATCTTCTAATCAAACTTGAGGGAACCGACAGGATCGAGGAGGCCGAATTATGGGTAGGCTCAATCCTTTGCGTGGCCGAAGCGGCGCTGCAGCCGCTTGAGCCTGGAGAGTATTACTATTACCAAGTGTTGGGGCTCGACGTTTTCAATACCCAGGGCGAATGGCTCGGCACTCTCACCCGGATCTGGTCGAAGAAGGGCGGCGACCTTTATGTGGTGCAAGGAACCGCCAAGGAGTATCTCATTCCCGCAGTAAAAGAGATCATCGAGCAAATCGATCTCCGCGGACGAAAAATCATTGTCAATCCTCCCCCTGGTCTTTTGGATCTATAACCTATAACCCGCCTTACCCTAGCCTGGGCCTTGGCCGCATTCATTCGAATCCGAAGCGGTGTGTTCGGCCAGCCGAAATGGTTTGAAATGCCATGTTGAGCTTCACCGTTGTATCGCTGTTTCCGGGGATGTTTTCATCCCCGCTGAACCACAGCATTTTAAAGAAGGCCCAGGAAAAGGGTTTGATCTCCATCGATTTGGTCGACCTGCGAGATTTCGCGAAGGACCGACACCGGGTAACCGACGATTACCCTTATGGCGGCAGCCACGGCATGGTCATGAAGCCGGAGCCGCTCATAGCCGCGATCGAACATGTCAGAGCCAAACTGCATCACCCCCGCGTCATTCTGCTCAGCCCGCGGGGCCGGGTCCTGACCCAGCCGGAAGCTTCCAGACTTGCACAAGAAAAAGAGCTGGTTTTGATTTGCGGCCGTTATGAAGGTATCGACGAAAGAGTCAAATCTTTCATCGATGACGAAATTTCCATCGGCGACTATACGCTGAGCGGCGGAGAAGTCGCTGCGATGGTGCTCATCGACGCGCTAGCCCGTCTGATCCCCGGGGTGCTCGGCAACGTGCAATCGCTGGACGAAGAATCTTTTGCCGACGGCCTCCTAGAATACCCGCAGTACACGCGCCCGGAAGAATTCAGAGGGATGAGGGTACCCGAAGTCTTGCTCTCAGGAGACCACCAGCGAGTCAGAACCTGGCGCCGGGAGATAAGTCTCAAACTGACGCGGGAGCGAAGGCCGGATCTGCTGCGCCGGGCGCGACTGACTCCGGAAGAGAAACAACGCTTCCGCGCCGGCGCGGATCTATACTTGGCCCTCGTGCACTATCCCGTAGTCGACAAGAACGGACACGTCGTCACGACCGCCATCACGAACATGGACATTCACGACATCGCGCGCGCGGCCCGGACCTATGGCCTAACGAGATTCTATGTCGTGACTCCCGTCAAGGCCCTGCAGAGACTAGCCTTGAAGATCGTCCATCACTGGGAAAAGGGATATGGCAGCAGGTACAACGAGACGCGCAAGGAAGCGCTTTCGCTCGTCCGTTTAAATGATACGCTGGACGATGCCATCCTCGACGTGGAGCGCCTCTGCGGGGTCAAGCCCCGCCTGATAGCCACCTCAGCCCGACCGGGGGCAGGTAGGACCTCTTTCGCTGTGTTAAAGGACATGCTAATAAGAGAGGTACATCCCTACTTGCTCCTTCTGGGAACCGGATGGGGTCTGGCCGACCCGATCCTGGCACAAGCTGATTATATCCTTGAGCCGATTGAAGGGGACTCGGACTATAACCACCTTTCGGTCCGCTCCGCCGCGGCTATCATCCTGGATCGCTTGATGGGGAAAGAGTAAAAACGCAGGGAGAAGCCTATGGAGATCATAGACCAAATCGAGGCTGAACAGACCAAAAAGGAAAAGCCAGCTCTTCGGCCCGGCGAGACGGTTCGGGTTCACATCAAGGTGGTCGAGGGCGAGAAAGAAAGGACTCAGATATTCGAGGGGACCGTCATCGGCATAACGAGGAAAGCTAGCCGTTCCACGTTTACAGTGCGGAAGATTTCGTACGGCGTCGGAGTCGAGCGCATTTTTCCCCTGCATTCGCCGCGGATCGAAAAGGTCGAGGTCACTTCGAAGGGCAGGGTGCGCCGTGCCAAACTCTATTATCTCAGGGGAAGGTCCGGCAAAAAGGCGAGACTCTACGAGCAAGAAGGGACCTAAGGGAGGCTGAGATTCCCTTTGCCTTCGAATAAACCTCCGGGATAGACCCGGAGCCTTCCTGCCTCAATTTCGCCTCGAAAGTGCCCCCCCGGCAGGATCTCTATCCAACCGGAAACGCGAACGGTCCCGACCAGGTTACCTTCAATCTGCAAGTCCCGCGCCGATATTTTGGCCTCGACTTCCGCATTGGGTCCCACCACCAATAACTCACTAGCCTTCACCTCGCCCGTAAAGCGACTGTCGATCTTCACCGGGAGATCAAAGGTGAGCTTACCAGACACCGCGGTCTCAGGGGACAGGACCGTGCGCGGGGAAGCTTGAAGGAACGATGGGTCGCGGCGCTCTTGCCGTATAGCCATCAGGCAAAGACCTCCGTATGCGGATTGTATACCATCACTCTCCTTCCTAAGAAAGCCCCTCGCGAAAGCATAAAAGGGTTTCCGACGGGGGAAAACCCTTTCTGCCCCCCGGTGAACCACACGAGGAGGGCTGCGGCCGGTTCAGAGCTGCTATACCCCGCCAGACAAAAATGATAGCATAATTTTGATGGAGC
Source organism: Deltaproteobacteria bacterium RIFCSPLOWO2_02_FULL_57_26 (assembly GCA_001798455.1). Lineage (GTDB taxonomy): Bacteria > Desulfobacterota > Binatia > UBA9968 > UBA9968 > 2-12-FULL-57-22. The sequence goes on from MGSI01000031.1 coordinate 12,268, forward strand.
TCTTTGAGTCTTCCCCAATCAAGAAGCAACTCCTCATAAGACCTCTAGCAGAAAGGATGCGGCCACAAAATCTAGCGGAGTTTGTCGGCCAGAAACATCTTCTAGGCCCCGGGCGGCTGCTTCGGGAGATGATCGATGGGAGCAAATTTCACTCGTTTATCCTGTGGGGCCCGCCGGGGAGCGGGAAAACCACCCTGGCGCGGCTCCTCGCCGCCGCCGCTGGAGCCCACTGCGTTCAGTTCTCCGCCGTTTCATCCGGCGTGAAGGAGCTTAAAAGAATTATTGAAGAGGCGGAGCGCCTCCACCGGTTAGGAAAGCCCACCGTCCTCTTCGTTGATGAGATCCACCATTTCAACAAGGCGCAGCAAGATACCTTCCTGCCGCACGTGGAAAGCGGGACTCTGATCCTGATCGGCGCCACCACGGAGAACCCTTCCTTCGAGGTCATCTCTCCACTGCTATCCAGATGCCAAGTTTTGGTCCTCCATCCGCTCGCTTCAGATGAGATCGGCGAGATCATCGACCGAGCGCTCGAGGATCCCGAGCGAGGTTTGGGCCCAGGGCGTCCGGCAATGAGCGCGGAGGCGCGCGAGTTCTTGATCCAGCAGTCCCAGGGCGATGCCCGAGTGGCCCTCAACGCCCTGGAGACCGCGGCCAACTTGATCCGCCGCGACAAGGGGGAAAGACAGATCGATCTTGCGACTATCCAGGAGGCGCTTCAGAGAAAGCCTCTGCTTTACGACAAATCCGGCGAGGAGCATTACAATGTCATTTCCGCTTTCATCAAAAGCCTAAGGGGGAGCGACCCAGACGCAGCCCTTTACTGGCTTATGAGGATGCTGGAGGCGGGTGAAGATCCCCTCTTCATCACGCGCCGCATGATCATTTTCGCCGCCGAAGACATCGGGAACGCCGACCCTCAGGCGCTTCAAGTCGCGGTTGCGGCCAAGGATGCCGTTCACTTTGTTGGCCTTCCCGAAGGAAGGATTCCTCTAGCCCAGGCGACGACCTACCTTGCAACGGCGCCGAAGTCCAACGCTTCCTACAAGGCGATGCTCGCTGCTGCGGCAGATGTTAAAGAGAAAGGCGCCTTACCGGTGCCGCTGCATCTCCGTAACGCCCCCACTGAACTGATGGAAAAACTGGGTTACGGAAAGGGCTACCGCTACGCCCATAACTTTCCCGGCTACATCGTCGACCAGGAACACCTTCCCGAAGAACTCAAGGGGCGTAAGTACTACTCCCCTTCCGATTCAGGCTACGAGAAAACGATCAGGGAGAGGGTGAAGGCTTGGGAAGAGAAGAAAAGGGGTAGAACAAAGGAGTAGAAATGCCGAGGCGATATCATAAGTGCTGCTTCTGCGAGGGTGACCTATCGGAGCGGAAGATCACCGTAGACTATCGGTGGGGTGAGACGCTGGTGACAGTTATTAAAAATGTCCCTGCTGGGCTCTGCGAGGTGTGCGGGGAGCAGTACTTCAAAGCTCCTATTGTGAAGGCGATGGAACGGGTG
>MGSI01000032.1 GCA_001798455.1 Deltaproteobacteria bacterium RIFCSPLOWO2_02_FULL_57_26
GAGCGGCTGCGGCTTCTGGGATTTCTGACCGGTGGCCACTTTTTCATTCACTGGTTCCAGCAGCTTTTCCCGGTCGTCCTCCCATCTCTCAAGGCAGGGCTGGGGTTGAACGACATTGAAGTCGGCGCGCTGAATTCCGCGCGACAGCTGGCTATGGGCAGCCTGGATTTGCCCATGGGCATGCTCGCAGATTCCCTGGTGCGCCAGCGCGCCCTTATTCTGGGCTCCGCCCTAGCCTTTATGGGGACCGCCTATTTTCTCATGGGAATCGCGCCCCTCTTTTTCTGGGCGCTACTCGGCTCTGGCTTTGTTGGGCTGGGCTCAGCGCTCTGGCATCCAGCGGCCGCCGCATCTTTGTCCAACCGTTTTCCGGATCGCCGAGCCACGGCTCTAGCCATTCACGGTATGGGCGCAACGCTCAGCGACACGCTAACCCCCCTTGGCGTCGGCTTGCTGCTGGTCGCGTTACCGTGGCACACGGTGCTGAGCATGCAGGTCTTACCTGGGCTTTTTTTCGGGATCATCGTCTGGTGGAGCCTGGCAGATTTCTTTACGCATGCGGAGTCCCAGGGGTGGCGCGGCGGCCAGCTTCGAGAGATGGCCGATCTTGCGAAACACCCCCTCTTCGTTGCTGTCTCGGCAGCCACAGGCCTTCTCCAGATGGGCCGGCTCGTTGTGATCACCTTCTTGCCTATCTATTTGCAAGAACATCTCGGCTATTCACCCTTCATCCTCGGCGTGTACATTGCCCTGCTTCACGCGATGGGAACTGTCTCGCAACCCGCCCTGGGCTATCTTTCCGACCGCTACGGCCGAAGGGCCGTTCTGTTTCCCTCCTTCTTGTCCCTCGGTATCCTTTTCCTCTTGCTGGCCGTCGCAACTCCAGGGATCCTGCTCGGGCTGGTCATCAGCGCCATCGGTGTTTTCTTTTACACACTGCTAAACATCACGCACGCAACGATCCTGGACGTCGCCGGCTCCAAGATCCAGGCCGCCTCCTTCGGGCTAACGTCCCTAGTAACCCAGATTGCAGTATTTCCGACTCCGATGATTGCGGGTTTTCTCATCGGGAGATACGGCATCGATTGGGCCTTTTTTCTGTCAGGGGCGTTGGTGCTGATCGGCGCGTTGATCCTGGCGCCGGTAAAGCTTTACCGCAGCGCTAGCTGAGGATGGGAGGCTCCGCTCCCCGAGCCAATACAACGAGACTTATTACGCTCCCGTTAGATAGCAGAGATTTCGTACTTCTGATGGTGCAGCTCCTCGCTGGCCTTGATGATGATCTTACGGTTGATCTCGCGCTCCAAATTGTCCAGGCTGCGACTTTCATCGTCATAGAGGAAGTTCGCGATATCCGGGTGCACCCTGACCTGGATCCTTTTCCCATCTTCGAGGTGGTTCTTTTCCCTCTTAATCGCCCTTAGGATCTCGTAGGCGATCGTGACGTGGGACTTGATGCGGCCCCGGCCTTCACAATAGGGGCATGCGCTCAGGAGAACATTCTCCAGGCTTTCTCGCGTCCGCTGCCGAGTCATCTCGACCAAGCCCAGCTCAGAGATCTTTAAGATGTTGGTGCGGGCCTTGTCCTTCTTGATCGCCTCCTTGAGCGCGTCGTATACTTTTTTGCGGTTGGCCTCCTTCTCCATATCAATAAAGTCAATGATAATGATGCCGCCGACGTTTCTCAGCCGCAGTTGGCGGACGATCTCCGGCGCGGCCTCCAGATTCGTTTTGAAAACCGTCTCCTCCTGGTTCCTTTTCCCCACGAACCGCCCCGTGTTGATATCAATGGCGGTCAAGGCCTCCGTGCGTTCAATCGTGATATAGCCTCCCGAATGCAACCAGATCTTGCGCTCCAAAGCCTTGGCGATCTGCTCTTCGATGCCGTAATGGTCCATGATCGGTTCGGCTTGCGAATAGAGGGTGATCTTCGATTTCAGCCGAGGCATGAAATGGCCCACGAAATCGAGGATGCGCCGGTATTCCTTGACGTGATCCATAACGACCAGGTGCGTGTCCGTAGTAAAAAAGTCACGGATGGTACGGGAGATGAGATCGAGATCCTGGTGAATGAGAGAAGGAGCGGTTGCACCCTCGGCCTTTTTCTGAACCCCGCGCCACAGTTTGGTCAGGAATGCGAGATCCCTCTGAATCTCCCTTTTGCTTCGCCCCTCACAGGCTGTCCGCAAAATAAAACCCCCCTCCTTGGATAAAACAGAGAGGGCAATCTCCTTCAAGCGCTTCCTCTCCTTGTCATCCTCGATGCGGCGCGAGATGCCGACGTGAGTGCTTGTGGGCATGAAGACCAGGTATCGTCCCGGGAGAGAGATGTAGGACGTGATGCGGGCCCCCTTCATCCCCAGCGGATCTTTAGCGACCTGGACCAAGATCTCCTGTCCGCGCGACAGCTGCCGCTCGATCGGAAGACGGCGATGGGAGGACGGCTTGGGACCCTCGAAGATGATCTCGTCTTCTGACCCGGGAGGAGGAGAGGCGGCCTCGTACGCGGTGGAAAAATCGGAGACATGGAGGAAGGCAGCTTTGTCCATGCCGATCTCTACAAAGGCTGCCTGCATTCCGGGAAGCACCCGGGCCACTTTGCCCTTGTAAATATTCCCGACGATGCCTCTCTCCTGTCTTCTTTCCACCAAGAACTCGGCGAGGGCCTTGTCCTCTACGATGGCAATGCGACTTTCCTGGGGCGTGGAGTTAATAAAGATGTCTTGTTGCATGAGTTGTGCTTTTTAATCTGGTCTACGGCTCGGGCGGGGGAAAAATGGCGGGATCTCTCCCAAGCATTGGAGATCTATAACAGATCGATAAGGAACGACAAAACCAGATCAATTTATAGTCCACTATCAGGCTAATAGCAAGAGCCTCGATATACAGCCCATACCCCCCTTTCTGTTGACTTTTTACCTCCGCACCGATATTTTGGCTGTAATTAGAATCTGCTACGACAATATAAATTCATTCTAGTCCCTCAAAACGCGGTATGAACTACGCAACTACCGTACCGGGTTATTTGGTTCTCAACACGAAGGTGCTCATCTTAAATCGCTCCTACCTGCCTATCCACGTGACCTCAGTGCGGCGGGCTTTTTCGCTCCTTTATCAAGGCATCGCGCGGGCAGTAAACGAGCAGTACCAAACTTTCGATTTTGACAGCTGGAGTCACCTCTCCGTTTCCGTCAGGGACGAATCCATCGGGCTGGTCAACCGGGTCATTCGTGTACCGAGAGTGATCCTTCTGGTGGGGTATGACCGGGTCCCCAAGAGACAGGTCCGCTTTAGCCGCTACAATATCTACGCGCGTGATAATTGCACCTGTCAGTACTGTGGCCACAGACTTCCCCGCCATGAGCTCAACCTGGACCATGTGATACCCCGATCGCGCGGGGGAATATCCACCTGGGAAAATGTCGTTTGCTCATGCCACGCATGTAACAGGCATAAAGGGGGGCGAACTCCCCAAGAGGCGAAGCTGACCCTGCTGCGGAAACCTTACAAGCCGAAATGGACCCCATTTATGCAGGAAACGTTTAACCTGTCACGCTACCGGGAATGGCTCCCGTTCTTGAGCACGGTTGACGTGTCCTATTGGAACACAGAGCTTCTGGAAAGATAGCTTATTACCTTTTCTAACGGGCACAGGTCCGTAGATCTGTCTGATCCCCATCCCAATATATTGTGGTATTCTCATAAAAACATCCTTTATATTGTCCTTTTTCCTTGACACGCTTTCGCTCTTGTGGAATAGTGGCAATTAAATCAGCCACTTGTGTGCTATTGACTCCTCCCTGCTAGGGAATTGAATTATGCGCCTTAAGAGCCTGGAATTGTTGGGATTCAAGTCATTTGCCCAACGCATCGTCCTGCAGTTTAATCCCGGGGTAACGGCCATCGTCGGGCCCAACGGCTGTGGCAAGTCCAACATTGTAGACGCTCTGCGCTGGCTCATGGGAGAGCAGAGCGCGCGCCACCTCCGGGGTCACATGATGGAGGACGTCATCTTCAACGGTAGCGAGAGCCTAACTTCCACCGGGATGGCGGAGGTTTCGTTAATCCTCGACAACTCCGACGGTCGGGGTCCAGCCGAATACAGTAGCTTCAGTGAGATCATGGTTACCCGTAGGCTCTTCCGCTCCGGAGACTCCGAATACGAAATCAACAAGGTGCCGTGCCGGCTGAAGGATATCATTGAACTCTTCCTCGGCACGGGGGCAGGAAGCAAGGCCTATTCCATCGTGGAACAGGGGCGCATCGAGGAATTGGTCAACGCCAAGCCCGAAGAGCGCCGCGCGCTCATCGAGGAAGCCGCGGGAACGAGCAAATACAAAAGCCGCAAGCTGGTGGCGGAACGAAAGCTCGAGCGGACACAGCAAAACCTGCTGCGGGTCAGCGATATTGTCCGGGAGATCGAACGGCAAATCCGGAGCTTGGAACTCCAGGCCAAGAAAGCCGAGCGCTACAAATCTCTCAAACAAGAGTTAAAAGAAAAGGACCTCGCCTGGGCGACCCTTCAGAGCCGCGACCTGGAGGAGGATATCGCCGGGCATCAGCTCAAGCTGGCGGAAGCGGAGGATCACTCCGCCCAACTTTTTGCAACGCTTCACTCCAAGGAGGCGGAAAGCGAAGCCATCCGGCTATCCCTGTTGGAGGCGGAAAGAGAAATCGCCGCAAGGCAAGAGACGCTTTATCAGCGTAAGGTCCAGATCCAGGGGGAAGAACAGAAAGTCGATTTCGACCGCAAGGATCTGGAACGTTTAGCAGAAACCGAGAGGCAAACCCGGATCGAACTTGCGCAAATGCAAAGCAAACTCGCCACCCTGGCCGCGGAAATTGACGAGCTAAAACAGGCCCAGGATCAGTTCATCCAGCTTTCCCTCTTCGAAGAAGGTTTTCTGCGCGACAAGGAAAAAGCGCTAGAGGAAATAAAGGTCAGGATTCGGAACCTCCGCTCAGCGCTGGAGCAAGAAAAAGACGATCTGATCGACACGATGAATCGGGTTTCCCAGCTGAAGAATGATCTCAGCGCTATGGAGAGGCGGCGCAGGGAGATCGAAGTCGAGCTGTCCAAGACCCAGGTTGCCGCGGCCGAAAGCGCCCGCTCCGTGGAAGCCTGGCAGGAAAAGCGCAAGGAAAGAGGAACGGCCTTGGACCGCTCCTCGGCGCGCGCCCGCGACATCGAGCGGGAGATCGAAAGGATCGCCGCGATCATCCAACAGGGGGCAGAAAAAAAAGCGCAGCAGGAAAATACCATCGAGGCCTTGAAAGAACGGCTGCAAGAGAGCCGCTCCCAGCTCGCGACCTTGGAAGAGCTCCAGAAAAACTACGAGGGATATCACGAAGGGGTGCGGGCCATCATGTTGAAGCGCCAGGAGCAGACCGGATTGAATGGGATCCATGGGCTCGTGGCCGAGGTCATCGAAGCTCCGGAAGACTTGGAAAAAGCCCTGACCGCAGTCCTCGGAGATCGGCTCCAGTACGTCATCGTGCGCGGCCACGAAGAAGGGCTTGAGGCCATCGAATATTTGAAGCGCGAGGCCTCAGGTCGGAGCAGTTTCATCCCCTTGCAGCTATCCCCGAGGGTGCCCCGCTCGCTCCCGGTGACCGCGCCGGAAGTCATCTCTCCCCTACTCGAGAGGGTCGCCGTTAAAGACGGCTACCGCGAGATCGCCGAGTACCTGTTGGGGGACGTGGTGGTGGTCAGGAGCCTGCGGGCCGGGTTAGAGCTGTGGAACCGCAACGGGTTTATCAACACGCTGGTCACTCCTGAAGGAGAGGTCATCGACCCCATGGGCGTCGTGACCGGCGGTAGCTCCGATAGCCTGGAAGGCAATGTGCTCTCGCAAAAGCGGCGTATCAGAGAGCTGAAGAGCCTTCTCATCGAGCTGGAAGCGGAGCTGGGAAGAGAAGAAACAGTGATCACGGCTCTGCGAGAAGAGCTTGAGCGCGCCGGAACATGCAGGTCCGCTTTGGTCGAGGAAAGCCACCGCCTGGCGCTCGATCGGATCAGCCTGGAACACGACCGGCTCCAAGCCGACCAGGAAGTTGAGCGGTTAGAGGAGACCCTGGCTTCACTCACCGGGGCTGAAAGGGATTTGCAAGCCGGTCTGGAAGGCTTGGACCTCGACATCCAGGACGCCCAGAAAACCACTGAAGCCACACTCCAGGACAGGAAGGAGCGGGAAGCCGCCTTGTCCGACAAGCAAGAGACTCTGTCCGGGTTGGACCGGGAGGCGGAACTCCTGGAAGCTCAAGTGACCGAGTCGCGGGTCCGCGGCGCAGCCCTGGGTGAAAGGAAAGAGAACTCCCAGCAGAACCTGGAAAACCGCCTTACGCTTCAGCAAGAGCTTCGCGACCAGGTCGAAAGCCGCGAGAGCCAACTCGCACAGATGCGGGAGAAAAAAGACCAGCTAGCGCAGGCCATCCGACGGGCAGAGAGCTGGTTGGAACAAGAGCGGCAGGCCGTGCGGGAGTTCGAAGAGAGACTCCAGACCGAACGGCAAAAATACCGGGAGATCTCGCGGCGCCTAACGGAGACGGAAGAGACGATCAAAGGGCTCCGGCCGTTAGGCGAAGCGGCGCAGCAAGAAAAGAGCCACCTTCAACTTTACCTCTCCGAGAAGCGGATCAACCTGCAGCATCTGTTCGAAAGCCTCAGGGAAAAATACGACGTGGATCTCAAGGAAGTGTCCTCAGAGGTGCCGGTGGAGAGGGTTTCCCGGGAGGATCTCCTCAGGGAAATTGAAGAGCTGAGGAGCAGACTCGAGCGGATGGGCGAGGTCAACCTGGCCGCCATCGGCGAATTCGAGGAGCTCAATAGCCGCTACCAGTTTCTGACCCAGCAAAAACTGGACCTAGAGAAATCGATAGCCGACCTGCAGCAAACGATTGTAAAACTCAACCGAATCTGCCGACTCCGCTTTAAAGAGGGCTTTGAAGAGATCAGCGACAAATTCCAACAGATCTTTCCCAGACTCTTCCACGGAGGAAAAGCACACCTGGTTTTAACCGACGAAAACGACTATCTCGAAACCGGAGTCGATATCGTAGCTCAGCCGCCCGGAAAAAAGCTCCAATCGATCAGCCTCCTTTCAGGGGGAGAGAAGGCCCTCACGGCCGTGAGCCTCCTGTTCGCCATCTTCCTAACCAAACCGAGCCCGTTCTGCTTCCTCGACGAGGTCGACGCCCCTCTTGATGACGCCAACATCGACCGATTTAACGAGCTCGTCAAGGAGATGAGCCAAAGCTCGCAGTTTGTCCTCATCACCCACAGCAAAAGGACCATGCAATCGGCCCAGGTTCTCTACGGGATCACGATGGAAGAGCCCGGGGCATCCAAAGTGGTCTCGGTCAACATGAACTGACGGACTGGCTTACCGCTCCCCTCCCACGCCAACTCCATAGAGTTCCATCCTTCATTGCGAGGCTCGGCCCGGAGTGGTAAAAAAGTTTTCGGGAATTTTTGTGGAGATTCGATAATGAGCGGCACATCCATGCTCGAGCGGCTGAAGCGAAGCCTGGTCAAAACCCGGGCGGGGTTCACCCAAAAGCTCCAAGGCTTGTTTCAAGACCGCCGATGGGACGAAGAAACGCTAGTGGCGATGGAAGAGATTTTGCTTTCCGCAGACCTCGGCGTCAAAGCGACCCAGCGGTTGGTCGATGCCGTCCGGCGCCGCTCTCCAAAAGGCGGCTCAGAAGATCACGACGACCCGTTCTTCTATTTGCAGCAGGAAATTCTTCAAATCTTGAAACCACCCGAGGGCCAACCGCCGCCTTCGCGTCCGGCTGAATCTCCCTGGGTCGTTGTGTTTTTAGGCGTCAATGGTGCCGGCAAAACCACCACGATAGGGAAGCTCGCCTCTCGCTACCAGCAGGCAAAGGAAAAAGTCCTCCTCGTCGCGGCCGACACCTTCCGAGCCGCCGCCATCGAACAGCTGGAGATCTGGGCAAGCAGGGTGGGCGCAGAGGTGATCAAGCATCAGGCCGGGGCCGACCCTTCCGCCGTAGTCTTCGACGGCCTACACGCAGCCAAGAAGCGCCGGGCCGATGTCGTCCTGATCGACACCGCAGGAAGACTGCACACCAAGGCCCACTTGGTAGAAGAACTGAAAAAGATCCGCCGGGTCATCGCCAGAGAGCAACCCGGAGCTCCTCATGAAACGCTCCTGGTATTGGATGCCACCACAGGCCAGAACGCCCTCCAACAGGCAAAAATCTTCAAGGAGGCTCTCGAAGTGACGGGCATCGTGCTCACCAAGCTGGACGGAACGGCCAAAGGCGGGGTTATTATCGGGATCCAAGAGGAACTAGGGATCCCGGTCCAATATATCGGCGTTGGGGAAGATGTCGAGGACCTCCAGCCATTCGATCCGGCACTATTCGTCCAGTCGCTTTTTGACAACCACATGTGAGCCTGCCAGCCGACCCCTAAGTTGATATAAGACCTCGTTATCGGATACTCTCCAGTCCAAATTGTGGATGGGGCCAGTCCGTCCCTTCTGCTGTGCTCCTTAGGTTCTCGAAAGCGGGCTGGCAAAGGGTTGCGGGGGACAATTTTGAGTTCTCGGTGGCTCAACCTAAAAAACAAGTTCCTATCATTAACAAATCGTACCGTGTATGGCCCCCGATGAGACTGAATAACCAGTTCACCCACAGGTGAAACCCCCGTCCACGATGATGTTTTGACCGGTCATGTACGTGTTTTCTTCGCTCGCCAAGAAACGGACATAGCGAGCAATCTCGTCGGGCTGCGCCATCCGTCCAAGAGGCACTCGATCGAGCAACTCAGCGATCGCTTTTTCTCCAAGGACGCCACGAGTCAATTCGGTGTCCACAACGCCCGGGGCCACGCAATTCACAAGAATATTGTCGGCCGCGACTTCCAGCGCGAGCGCCCGACTTAAACCGAACAAGCCAAATTTGCTCGCCGAATAGGCCGAACGGCCAGCTTTGCTGACTACTCCCCAGATCGATGTGATGTTCACAATTCGTCCAAAGCGTTTTTTCCGCATGCCAGGGACAACAGCCCGGCAGAGCATGAAGGGTGCCCATACATTGATCTGTTGGATGCGGCCAAAATCTGCCGGATCATACTCTGCCAAAGGGCCGATCTTATTGATGCCTGCGTTATTGACCAGCACCGCGAAGTCCATCCCGGCAATACGGGCTGCAAAGGCTCCCAACTGGGAAGAGTTAGAGAAGTCAGAGGAGAGATACTCACAGCCTTCAGGCGCCTGCCCGCCCGAAGACTTTCCGCTGACCACGACCTCGTGTCCGGATTCTAGGAGTGCCCTCGCGGTCGCTGCACCGATCCCGCGCGTTCCACCGGTAACTAACGCCTTTTTTCTTCCCACAGTAAGAAACAATCATCCCGCATAAACTGATCACAGCAACCGAATGGGTTCGACCTCACGGAGGATACGGTTGCTCCTGGCTCCTGCCAGCAACTTTTAA
>MGSI01000033.1 GCA_001798455.1 Deltaproteobacteria bacterium RIFCSPLOWO2_02_FULL_57_26
GGGCGACGCCGTGATGCTGGTATTCCGGATGGACGCCGATCGTATCAATCCACCCGACTGTCTCCGGCACGCCGTACTCCCAGCCGCTTGCATCGCCCATGATAAAGCCGACGACGCGTCCGTCCACCTCCGCGACCAGAGGGGGGACCGGCGAGCGCGCCTGTGCAGATTCGACTTTCATTTCCCAGTAATCGCGCCGCCGCTTACCCAACACACGATTGTCAATGTCCGCAATCGCGCCCACATCCTTTCCGCTCATCACGCGAGTTGTTACCGGTCCCATAGCGTTCCTCCTTTAGAACCGAAAGGTTAAAAAATCATGATGATAGGGGTTTAGTTTTTGGCTCGAGCTCTTGTGAACTCCGAAATCGCGCCTTCAAAACGAAGGAGCCTCCCAAGGAGCATAGATCGCATTGGCGGGAGCGTATCCGATAAGGCGCGGTTGCGTCAAGTTTGGAACGGGTTCCGGGTAGAGGTGGATATCTCGTCCCTGCCTTCACCCCATTGTCCTGCAGCTTCTTAAATACCTCCTCAGCCGTGAGCCGGGATGTCCATTGCCCAACTTCTTTATCGACTTCATCCTCATGCTCTTTTCTTGCCGGTATCGTTTTAAACCTCGGATCTGAGATCAGCTGATCCCGGCCCGTCCATTAGTTAATCCCACTGTGATTCCTCCGGCATCTTTTCTGCGGATTTTAGGCGATTTGCGGGCGGGGAGAAAGGGGAAAATAACAGAAGGCAACAGGCGTGAGGCAGGAGGCAACAGTAAAATGGATTAAGGATTGGAAGGGTTCAAGGGATAAAGGGTTAAAAAGCCAAGGATGAAGGCGGGATTATGAAGGATGAAGTAGCATATTGGATACAATAACTCTTTGCCAAATAAGGAGCCGAGGCAACCGGGACCGGGGCCCATGCCACCCTTGGCACCAACCGCACCTATCAGTGAGAAGGAATACTGGTAGGCGCTGTTCTCAGAGGCCACAGAGACGATTATTCCCCAAGAGGTGACCCCGCGTCTCGTTCTCCGGAAAATTCAGCACCAGTAAGTGCTCCTGTCGGTTGGAATATGCTGCAGGATTTCAGCCGGGATATAGTCTTCCAGCCTTATCTTCTCCATGGCTTCATCCGGGCACTTAGAAACTGGGGAGAAAGGCCGGTCCAGAGGCCGGGTGGCGTCCACGATCATGCAAGAGGTCTTGATCTCGTCCACTAGAGAAGGATCCAGCATGTTTCCACGGAAGAGAGGTTCCAGAATCGTCACCTGTCGATGTGGCTGCACCCTGGTCGCCAAAGCCCAGAGAACATCGGTGGGATCGTAGACATCGATGTCCTCATCGAAGACAAGTATATTCTTTGCATGGTCGAAGGTCATTGCTGCGGCAGCGGCCCGGCCCGGATCACCCTCCGACATCTTTTTCATGGAGATGAAAATGTTGTAATTCGCGTGCCGTCCCAGCTTGCATACGGCCCTTACGCCAGGCACCGCTTCGCGGCAGCGCCTTAGATAAGCCCCCTCCCGGGGTAAATCCATCCACGGCTTGTCCCCCTCCGGCGTGATAACGGACTGATACATCGCTCCCTTGCGATAGTTGATGGCCCTAACCTCGTATTGGACACATCTGACATAGCGTTGGGGTCCCAGGTAACCTGGAGCTTCACCGAAGGGCCCTTCGACAACCCTCTTTCCCGGAAGCAGTGCGCCCTCAATAACGATTTCTGCATCCGCGGGAATCAATAGCTTTTCGCCCCACGTTTCGGACGGAGTGAGCCTCAGAGGCTCCTGGAGATAACCGCCGATGACGTCAAACTCACTGACCTCGAAGGGACCGGTATAGCAAGCTCCTATATGATAGGCCGGGTGGTGGCCTAATACTGTCGCGACGGGACACTCCATGCCTTGTTCCTCGTAATCCCGGTAGATCCCCCAGAGATGGCGCGGCGAGGCATAGAGCGCGGTAGTGTTCTTGGACTTTACCTCCATCCGGTGGTACGAGCAGTTGTAAATACCTTTTTTTCGGTCGCGGGTAATCGTCGAAAGCGTGATGTAAGGGCCCCCATCCATGTCATGATGCCTCATAATCGGCAGCTCGTAGAGGTCGACATCGCTTCCACGCTTCACCGCCTGCTTAACCGGAGCGTCTCTCCTGTCCACGAAGATCGGCGGAATCTGATGCGCCTCTCTTTGCATGCACGCCTCAGCCATTTCGGCGCGAGTCATCTCCCTGGGTAAACCTAAAGCGATCTGGGTTTTCCGCTGAGAGATTTCACAGTTCAAGACTAATGGAAAATCGCTTACCCGGCCGTGGAGGCTTAAGGGCTGTTCAAATATCACAATAGGGAATTTCTTCTGGGCGCCGAGATGCTTGATGATAGCGGAGACATCGTAATGGGCCGGATCAACCTGTTTCGTAATCCGGATGACTTCGTTGGGGACCTCTCCCTGGCACTCTTCCAGGAACGAGCTAAGACTTTTCGGCATAAAGCCTCCCTGCTACTCACCCCTTTTTTTTCGATCTCTTGCCAGGGAAACGAGCGGCGGCATCCTCCAGCGATTCTCAAACTCCTACCGGAGAAAGATCTCTTTGTATTCCTTCTTCTTTTCCGCGTAGGCTTTAGGACCAAGGTCATCCATCGGGACAAATTGGATCCTGTCCGCATCTGGCAGCGGCGGATATATCCCTTTGCGGTTCACAAATTCGCCCATCTTGGCCATGATATTTATGCTCTCATCGTCCAAAAAATAGTCGATGAAGGCCTTCCCCGCATTCGGATGCGGGGCCTTGTTGCTAAGGGCCACGTAGTTGCTGTCCCCGAGCATCCGGGGAAGCCTCACATAATCCAAAGGGGCGCCCTTCTGTCCAAATACGTACGTATAGTGAACCAGCGTGATGGCAATGGGGATCTCTCCGGTGGAAGCGCGCTCCACAGGGGGGAGGAGAGATTCCACCAGCATCGGTCGGGTTGCAGCCAAATCACGAATATATCTTTCAGACTTTTCCTTCCCCATCAGCCTGTGCAGGCTGGCGAGCCACTGCGTGGCGGTCGTGTGCTGGGTGGGATCGGGCATGACCAATTTCCCCCGATATTGAGGCTTCAACAGGTCCTCTAGAGATCTCGGCGCGTCCCCAGGGTTGATAGCGTTTTTGTTGTAAACAATCCCGATCATAAGATTGCGATAGCTGGGCCCCAGGTTAGGATCAATGGCGTCCTTGGGGTAGTCTTTGGCTGTCGGCGAGTCATATCGGGCAAAGACCCCTTCTCGCTGCATGATTTTCATAGGGTCTGCGATGGTGAAAACCACGTCGAAGAGGGGCTTTCCGACCCGATACTCGCTGAGCGCTCTATCCATGACCTTTGTCGACGAGGCCCTCCAGTAGTCGACCTGGAGACCAGTCTTCTTGAGGAAGGCCTTGGCAATAGACTCGGCGATACCGGATTCCATCGAGCCATAAACCACAACCCTTGCCCCTTCTTTCTTGGCGGCCTCGACAAGTGGCGCCTTCTGACCTGAAGCTGGCACCACAAGGATAAACAACGAAACCGCGCAGGCTAAGAGAGATATGAATGTTGGCATCTGAGATCTAGCCTCCTCTGTTGGATCAAATGAAAATGGCAGGAAGTTCTTTTTGAGGGACAGCCACCGAGAACTCATCAATCCGGCCTCACGACCGCATGCCAAGTGGTCTTGGAAGGGCCCAAGCAGCCACCGAAGAGAACGGCCGGTCTGGACTCTCATTTCAAGGGAAAAATATCCGATGCGGACGCGTCATGTCAACCTGAGCGTAGCCCAACCCCCTCATCTTATGAATCTTGCCGCCGCGTGCTGGAGTCGGTTGGAGGCGTGATCCTGAACAAAACCTAGATCGAATCGCCGCTTTCTGATAAGGTCTGCTCATCCATTGAAAACGGTACTTTGAGAGCAGGGGAGGAGAGTTCTGAAATGGCGGAGCTGGGAAGCGGAGAAAGAACAGCCGCACAGGCGTATCTCGAAGTAGCTGCGGCGCACGGCGTCGAATATATTTTCGGCCTGCCGGGCACGAGCGGGCAAGAATTTCTCGGCACCATCGCCGAACAGGAACGGATTCGATATATCCTGGCCCTTCATGAGACCTGCGCGGTTTCCATGGCTGACGGCTACGCCCGGGTGAGCGGTCGCCCGACGCTGGCCCAGGTGAGCACGCTTCCAGGGACTGCGAACGCCGTCGGAGTTCTCTACGACGCCTATCGGGACAGGTCTCCGGTGGTGGTGACCTCGACCCATGTGGATATGCGGATTATGGGTCGTGATAGCCACACGGAAGGGCGGGATTTAGTAGAGCTAACGCGGCAATTCACCAAGTGGAGCTGCGAAGTCCACAGATCGGATCGGGTCGCTGAAGCTTTGAATCGGGCCTTCAAAGTGGCTTCGACCCCGCCTAAAGGTCCGGTCTACCTCTCTTTGCCGAGCAATCTTTTAGTCGAGCCGGTGACGGGTAAGGTTCCGGAGGCGGAGCGTTACCGCATCGTTCCGCGGATGGCGGCTGACCCGGAAGCGCTTCGGGAGGCGGCCCGTCTTCTATTGGAGGCCGAACGGCCTTTAATTGTGGCGGGAAGTGGCGTGGCCGCAGCGGGCGCGGTGGACGAATTGATCCAGCTAGCGGAGATGGTGGTTTTGCCCGTGGTCATGGAGCCGCGCTACTCCTTTCTCAGCTTTCCCACAAGCCACCCCTATAGCTTTCAGATCCCTGAGCGCCAGGTGACCTTCAAGCTTCCGGAATGGGGAGAGCCCGATCTCATTTTTGCCGTTGGCTGCCGCCTGGTCCGCGAATACCGCTATCTTTCGGAGCCGGCGATCAAGCCTGAAACCCGCTGTGTCCATATCGAAGAGGATCCGTGGGAAATCGGCAAGGTTTTCCCCGTGGACCTGGGCGTCATTGCCGACGCCAAAAGCGCCCTAAGCTCGCTGGTGCAGATCTGTCGCGATCAGCTAAGCAAGATAGACGGGGGCCGCAGGGCCGAACGCCTCGCTTGTCTCAAGAAGGCCAAGGAAAGGGCGCAGCGGGAACTGGAGGACCGGGTGCGCGACGGCTGGGATTCCACTCCGGTTAATCCTGCTCGTTTAATTCGGGAAATGGACAGACTTTTGGACCGCGATGTTTTGATCGTCAATGAAAGTCCGACTGCGAAGGATATCCTTATGTCCAACTTTAGCTTCGCCGCTGGACGATCCTATTTTTCCAATTCCTCCGGCGGCTATCTGGGCTGGGGTTTAGGTGCCGCTATGGGGGCCAAGCTCGCCTCGGGCGAGCGCCGTGTCGTCGCGTGCCTCGGAGACGGCAGCGCGATGTTTGGCGTCCAAGGTCTTTGGACCATGGCCAAGTATCGCATACCCCTTCTGGTCATTGTGTTTAACAACCGGGCCTACATGGCGGTGAAAAACCAGTTTCGAGGCAGCGGTGAAAGGGTGAGCCTGGCCGCGCAGCTCGGGGCCGATCTGGTCGATCCTGAACTGAACTTCGCCCGGCTCGCGCAGTGCTTTGGCATATTCGGCCAGAGAGTGGAACAACCACAGGAGATCGCACTCGCGTTAGAGCAGGCCCTGCAACAGCCCGGGCCGGCGGTTATCGACGTAGTCATCAGTCAGAAGACGAGAAAAGATTAAAGGGGGGGAACATGAAGACGGATACTTGGGAAGAGTTTCAAAAAGCGTCGCTGGGAGCGGAGAATACCGCTTATGAGGTCATCGCGAGGCTGGATCCGGAGTATTTCGGCCATCTGAAGGGAATTTTTGTTGATGCCACTTTTGGCCGGGAAGGCGCGCTACCGCGAAAAACCAAGGAACTTATCATGGTGGGAATCACCTGCGCGCTGTCGCGTCCTCGAGGCGTGCGGGTCCATATCGAGAGAGCTCTAAACGTGGGCGCGACCCCAAAAGAGATCCTCGAAGCCGCGGAGGTGGCGGCGATTCCAGGCGGGATGCCCGGCTTGTGGCTTGGTGTCGAGACGCTCCAGGAAGTCCTAAAGCGCAGGGGGCAGGAATTTAAATGACCGGCGGTCAGGATGGGCCGCTGGTGGGGATTCGTGTCCTGGATCTGACGCGCTTATTGGCCGGCCCTTACTGCACGATGTTCCTTGGCGATCTGGGCGCCGAGGTGGTGAAGGTGGAAGAGCCGGGAATCGGCGACGATTCCCGTCTCTGGGGCCCGCCGTTTGCCGGAGGTGAAAGCGCCTACTTTCTCTGCATTAACCGCAACAAGAAAAGCCTGGGACTCAATCTCAAGTCCGATCAAGGCATTGAGATTCTGCGCGAGCTTGCCAAGCAGGCGGACGTTCTGGTTGAGAACTTTCGGCCCGGGACGATGGAGCGGCTAGGGTTGGGGGAAAAAGAGCTGAGGGCGCTCAACCCGAGGCTCATTTATGCGTCTGTCTCCGGCTTTGGCTCGGATGGTCCCATGAAAGACTGGCCCGGTTACGATCTCATTATCCAGGCCTGGGGCGGTTTCATGAGCATTACCGGAATGCCCGACGGTGAGCCCACAAAGGTTGGGGTCGCCATAGTTGATGTCTTGGCCGGTCTAATCCTGGGGCAGGCGATCCTGGCAGCGCTTTTTGCCAGGGAGAGCTTAGGCGTTGGGCAGAAGGTGGAGACCTCGCTGCTCGAAGCCGAAGTGGCCTGCTTGGTCAATTGGGCCAGCAACTATCTCGTTGGCGGGAAGATCTCTGGTCGGTTCGGAAATGCCCATCCCAGTATCGTGCCATACCAGAGCTTCAGGACGCGGGACGGGTATCTAGTGGTCGGGGTTGCCGGCGAGGCGATCTGGCAGCGTTTCTGTCAGGCCATCACAAAACCGGAATTGGCTGATGATGAGCGCTTTGCCAGAAACCCGCAGCGGGTCGAGCACAGAGAGGAGCTGCTCGAAATCCTTGAGCCAATGTTCTTGGCCCGAGACACAGCCGCGTGGATGAAACTTCTAACCGCTTCCGGCATCCCCTGTTCCCCGGTTCAGACGGTCGATCAGGTCCTAAGCTCGCCGCAGGTATTACATCGCGGAATGGTCGTAGAAGTCCAGCATCCCACAGCGGGTAACGTTCGCATGGCCGGCATCCCCGTGAAGCTATCAAGGACACCAGCATCGATCCGGCTGGCGCCGCCGCTTCTCGGCCAGCACTCGGGAGAGGTTTTGAGGAGCTGGCTAAATTTGGACGAGACAAGGGTTGCCGATCTCAAGAATCAAGGAGTGATCTGACACATGCAGAAAGGCATTACCTTTGAGGGATTTCATCGCGGCGACCGCTTCACGACCGGCCGGCGCACGGTCACCGAGACCGACGTCATGCAGTTTGTCTGCCTTGTCGGTCTGTTTGAGCCGCTTTTTATCGACGCCGAGTATATCCGCAACGAGAGCCTGTTCGGCGAGCGGATCGCGCCGGGCTCCCTCACCTTCGGCATGGCCGAAGGGCTAACTGTTCAGACGGGAATTATCCACGGCACGGCAATGGCATTTGTCGGGCTCGAGCGGATGCGGCTTTACGCTCCAGTAAAGGTGGGCGACACGATCCAGGTTGAGATCGAGGTCCTGGATGCCAAGGAAGTTAAGTCCCGCGGGGGAGGCATTGTTGTCTTTCGTCAGGTTGTCCGCACCCAGCGAAGTGAGACCGTTATGGAATATGATGTCTCGCGCATGATTCGAGGAGCGAGGCAGGAAGAGAAGGAAGGAAGAAGCCAGTGAAGAGCGCGCGAGAAAGGCAGAGCGTCAAGTTCGGCATCCTCCTTCCGACCCGGGAGGTCGTCATGTCGCGCCTGCGCGACCCGGCCACGACCATCTATCCGCTCGCCGAGCGGGCCGAGGCCTTGGGCTTTTGTTCCTTATGGGTCGGCGATAGCATAACCGCGAAGCCGCGGCTGGAGGCCGTGACGACGCTGGCTGCGGTGGCGGCCCGAACCCACCGTGTTCGTTTGGGAACGGCAGTTCTCCTGGCGGCGCTCAGGCACCCGATACTCCTGGCCCATTCCATCGCCAATCTGGATTGGCTCTCCGGCGGGCGAGTCGATCTCGGGATCGGTTATAGCCGGCCCAATGACCCGGCTCAGGAACATGAATTTGCCATCCTGGGGCTCTCCATTAACCAACGTATTAAGATGAGCGAGGAAATCGTCCGAGTGATCCGAAGGCTCTGGCGGGAAGAGGATGTGTCGCACTCGGGTGCGTTCTTTAACTTTGAGCACGTCACCCTGGAGCCCAAGCCACTCCAACCCGGCGGGGTGCCGGTATGGCTTGCTTCGAATAATGTGGAGCCTGGCTTAAAGCGGGTGGCGCGATTGGGGGATGGATGGCTGAGCAATATCACCAGTCCCGCCGTCTATCGTGAATGCCTGGATAAGATACGGGGCTATGCGGCAGAAGCTGGACGCGGATTGGATGACATCGAGCCCGGGCTTTACCTCACGGTCGCCGCCGGCGCGGAGGAAAAGATAAGGGAAGGAAAAGCGTTCTTGGAGGAGTACTACAAAAAGCCCTACGAGT
>MGSI01000034.1 GCA_001798455.1 Deltaproteobacteria bacterium RIFCSPLOWO2_02_FULL_57_26
AATTCGGCTATGAGGCCGCTCAGGACCTTGAAGGGCGTACCCGCTTCGCCCACGTCCTCGCCGATAATAAAAACCCGCGGGTCGCGTCGCATCTCGTCCGCCAAAGCCTCGTTGATCGCCTGGGCGAAAGTGATCTCTCGCAAGGCTGTTTCAACCAAAGGTTTCTTCTGAGTCGGCATTTTCATTGGATGTAAATTTTGAATTATGAATTCTTAATTTTTAGTTAATGTTTCCATCGACTCAACATTTAAAATTAAAAATTCAAAATTCAGGCATAAACATCCTGGTCGACCTCGCTGGGAGCGGGATAAGGGGCGTTGAGGGCAAATTCAACTCCCGTCTCGATCTCGCGGCGGATTTCCGCCTCAATCCGGGCGAGCGCTTTCTGGTCCGTTGTCCTGCGCTTGACCAGACGCGCGGCGAAAAGCTTGATCGGATCGCGCTCCCTCTTCCACTCTTCTTCTTCCTTTTTGGGACGGTAGTAAGAGCGGTCGATGTCGCCAACGTGATGGCCGTGGAACCGGTAAGTATGGCAGACGAGGAAAGCCGGACCCTTTCCCTGCCGCGCGCGCTCCACCAGCCTGAGCGCGGTCCCATGGACGAGCTCGACGTCCTGGCCGTCAGTGGCCTGCGCCAGGATGCCGAAGGCCTCGGCGCGAGCCTGGAACTCCCCGGCTGTTGTCTCCCGATAATGGGTATACTCGTTGTAGAGATTATTCTCACAAACGTAGATCACTGGAAGCTGCCACAGCGAGGCCATGTTCATGGATTCATAGAGAAGCCCCTGGCCCAAAGCCCCCTCGCCGAAGAAACAGACCGCCACCTGTTGGCTGGCGCGCATCTTGGCCGACAGGGCTGCCCCTGTGGCAATCCCCGCGCTGCCACCGACAATCGCGTTGGCCCCGAGGTTGCCGGTGTCCTGGTCAGCGATGTGCATCGAGCCGCCTTTGCCCCGGCAGTATCCGGGCTCCTTTCCCAGCAGCTCGGCAAACATCCGGTCCACGGAAGCCCCCTTCGCTAAGCAGTGGCCATGACCCCGGTGGGTGCTCGTGATAAAATCGTCGTGTTTAAGCGCATCGCACACACCCACGGCCACGGCCTCTTGGCCGATATAGAGGTGCGCGAGACCGGGCATCTTGGCGCTCGTGTAGAGCTGGTTGACCTGCTCCTCAAATAGCCTAATTTTTAGCATCTGCCGATAGAAATGAAGAAGCTTCTCGCGGCCAATTGAGTTCTTAGTTTTTAGTTTTAAGTTTTTAGTTTCTCGATTCGACTTCATTTTCTAATCCAACTCAAAACTCAAAATTAAAAACTCAAAACTAAAGTTTTAGCCCGGACATTTGGGCTAAAACTTGAAACAGGATGGCGAAATCTTTTTTCGCGAGTCCCATACCACGGGCGGTCGTCAACATCTCGTTGGTGACCGCAGTGGTCGGGAGGGGAACGTCCAGCTGTCTTCCCAACTCGAGAGCGAGCAGCAAGTCCTTCTGCATCATGTTGACGTCGAACCAGGCCTCCTCCGGCATCTCAAGAACAAACGGACCGCGGTACTTCACCATAGGCGATGCGATCACGCTGTTGAGTAGAACCTCAACCGCGGTCTCGCGCGCGATGCCGCTCTTTTCGGCGAGCAGCACCCCTTCGCTAAAGGCAAGCATCTGTACCGCCAGGCTCAGATTCGTGGCGATCTTCATCGTCACCGCGAGCCCGTTTTTCCCCACGTAAGTGACCTTGGGACCGATGGCTTCGAGGATCGGCCGCGCCTGCTCGAAGGCCTCGCGCTCTCCCGCGGCCATAATCGAAAGCTTGCCTTCTTCCAGAGTGCTCACGCTGCCGGAGACCGGCGCGTCCAGCATCTTCGCTCCCTTGGCGGAGACCTGCGCGGCCAGCTCGCGGCTCACGGCAGGGCTCACGGTGCTCATATCCATATAGATTTTGCCCCGGCTGAGGCCGGCGAGGATGCCCTCAGGACCTCCGGTAACGGCTTTCAAGGCCTCGGTGTTGGTGACCATCGAGAGCGTGATTTCTCCCGCTCGGGCTGCCGCGGCGGGGCTGTCGGCCCATTTCATCCCGGCCTTAATCAGCCACTCCGCTTTCGTTTTTGTCCGGTTGTAGCCCGTGACTTTGTGCCCGGCATCGAGCAGCCGCTTGACCATGCGGCTGCCCATGACGCCAAGGCCGACAAATCCCACCTCCGTCATGGAATTCTCCTGAGGCATGCTTGTGCTACTCTAATGCCGAATCCCGGAAATTACAAAGCACCGTCTGGGAGGACGCTGCTTTCTCGAAAACCCTTAGAGGACAGCGACGATTTCGACTTGAAACAGGACCTCTCCTCGGAGATCGGCTTTGATGGCGTGGCGCGCCGGTCGATCTTCCTTGTCCGGAAACATCTTGAGCCATTCTTTGTTGATGGACTCGCGGAAGCGCTCCTCTCTTAGGAACACCGTCATCTTGATAATGTCCTGCGCTGTCCCGCCTGCCTTCTCCATAAAGGTCCGCACGTTGCGAAAAAGCATTTCGGCCTGTTGGTCGGGATCCGCGGGAAGCGACTTGGTGTTTGGATCGTAGCCAGAGATGGCTGAGGAAAAAACCAGGTTTCCGATCTTCGCTCCCATGGGAATAGGCGCCTGATGTGATACGCCCGGGATCTCGATGCTTACCCGTTTGTCCATAAAAACTCCTCTCGCTTCAAATGTGGGTATCCTGGCTCTCCTTTCCACCCTGGACCTGGCCGATCCAGACAGGACGTCGCTTACTCTCTAACCACTGTAAGCGATCTCCGGATGCTCTCGATAATGGTTCTCCGGATCGCAGGCCGAAAAAGCGCAAAGCAAAACCAGGGCGCCGCGACCGGTGTTGAGCATCATGTGGCGCGCCCCCGGCGGGATCAGAATCGTATCACCGGGACGGATGGCGGCCGTTTTTTCGTCTACCCAAGCCTCGCCAGAGCCTTTCTGTACGTAGATGACCTCTTCCATTCCCGGATGACTGTGGGGATGGCGCGGCCCGGCTTTTCTTACCGGGACCACCTCCACGAGGCGAAGCGCGATGCCCTTCGATTGAAGCTTTCTGTGAGAGACCAGCTCCCGAAAAAATCGGCTGGGGGCCTTTCTCCGGGCCACCTGACTCTGATGAATCTTTCTGATGCTCAAGGTAAAATGGAGATGATAGGAAGTTCCTTCCCCCCCTTTTAGAACAAAAAGTATCCGATAACGTGACGTTATGTCAACTTCAGCGCGGCTTCAAGCGCAGGGATGGACATTTGCCACCGGTTGCGGCCTGTCCGCGTGTACCTGCCCGCGCAGCAGCAGGCGGGCGCACAAGCAGATAAGGAGGCTTTTAAATAACCTGGCTGTCCCTCGATCTTCCTCGGGACGGTGAGTTTATCGAACCGTAGGATGGATCGAAGGTTTGACCTTGAGGTCTCGGCCGTGAGGCTCGACCGAACGGCTCACCTCGAAAGGTAATCTCTTTTACCGCCGGATCTCTTCTAGGCGGGGCATGAGACTCTTCCCACAGACCTAAGTGCTGAAGGATCTTTTTGATGACATCTGGTTGGTCGATGCTTCGACAAACTCAGCACGGTGAGCAAGGTCGAACCGTGAAGCTGATGGTGCGGATCTCTCCGTGACACTTAGGACAGGTAAGAGGGTCTGTTTCATAGACCTTTCTGATGAAGCGGGACGATCGCTTCTTTAGAAAAGCCGAGGATCTTCCCGGCAAGGATGAGGTGCCCGGTGGAGGAGACAGGGATGGACTCTGTTACCCCTTCGACGAGGCCCAGGATGAATCCCTTTAGAAGAAGAGGAAGGCCCACTACCTCTGCACCTTCTTCGGAAGCCTAAGGAAGAATGTACTTCCTGCGCCAAGGTTTGACTCCACCCACGCCTTTCCACTATGGAGACCCGCTATCATCCTCACGCTCGGGAGGCCAAGCCCTGTACCGGGCTTTCCTCCCTTGGCTTGATAGTAATCCTCGAAGATGAGATTTATATCGCTTGGAGAGATACCGGGTCCGTCATCAGTAACCGAGATCAGAATATCTTCCTCCCGTTGCTCGACGGAAAGAGAAACCACTTTCTTCGCATATTTGACTGCGTTGGAGATGTAATTCCCAACGGCCCTTATAATGAGACCCTTGTCTGCAGATATCATTATCGACGGTTGCGCCGGCATGTCGCTCCAGTCGTGCCCGTTTATGCGGATGCTGGCATTATACTTATTCGCCTCCGGCAGTAGGGCGAGGGCAACGTTCCTGGTCACCTCCAGAAGGTCGAAGTCCGTGATATTGGGCTCGAACTTCCCGCTCTTCAACTTGCCGTAATTTAGCATGCTGTCAATAAGGTTTTGCATCCTCTTTGCATTGCTGTTTATAGCCGTGAGGAAGGTCATCTCTTCTTCTTTGCTCATTTGCCCTTTCTGAATATCCTCGATGATGATATTCGAAAACCCCATGATACCCATTAGAGTGTTTCTGAGGTCGTGGGCAAGGATAGTGATGAACTTTTCCCTGTCCCTCTCAAGCTCCCTGAAGTAGGCCCTGGCAAGGATCGCGATCACGTTGTGATAGAGGTAGTCGAGGCTCGTGAGGACGATGTGTATCCTGCCGGCAAAGTACTCCTGGAGGAAACGGAATGTCGCCTCTTCATAAAGGTAGAAAGAGAGGATAAGGTTCTCGTACTGTTCCTTTGTTTTAGCAAAATCAGCCCCTTTTTCCTCTATCCTCTTGAAATAGGCATCGAACTCACCGTCCGAGAGGGAGGTGAGGAATAGCCATACTGCCTCCCTGAAGTTTTTGATGGCCCTGTCGGATTTTTTCAGGCCGATTCGTACCTTTACGAGCGCTTCCCATTTTTTTGCGACATCCTCCTCATACGCGCTCATTACCCTTGCGATCTCTATGAAGAGCTTTTTTTCATCCGCACTTAGAGCGACTATCTCCTTGGCCATCTTTTCTCCAAGAAAAATGATAGGAACTTCCTTCTGGGAGTCGCCACAGAGAACTCAGAATTGCCCGCAGTTACCCCGTCAGCCTCGCGCGGTCTTTCACCCCGCGTAGACCCAGAAGTCGCTGACGACCGTGGCGCCCGACGGCGGCAGCGGACCGGGAACCTGCACGGCGGCGAAGGGATGCGGCTGTTTGCCGAAGCGGTCCGACCATGCCGCCGCGACCCCCGCGAAGTCCTTCATGTCGGTCATGAAATACTGCGCGCGCACGATGTTGCGCGAGGTGACGCCGACGGCCTTGCACACCGCTTCGGCGTAATCCAGCAGCATCGCGCCCTGGGCCCGGCCGGCGAGGCTCAAACCGTCGAACGCGGCCGCGTTGGCGGCGCCGGGGACGGAACCGTCGCGCCCGACGGCCATCAGCCCCGACGCGAAGACGAGGTCGCCCGCGCGCACGCAGGGCCCGTAGGTGGCCAAGCCGGGAATGTCGACCCGCACCACCTCCTTGCGGCGAGTCGAGCCGCCCTTCAGCGCGATCAGGTTGATCTCGATCATGCCTTCGGAGCTGGCGTAGTCCTTCGCGGGCACCAGCGTGACCGCGCACGGGATCTCGCGGAAATACTGCGACCAGACATCCATGAAATCCGGGAAGTTGTCGACGCCGCGGATATAGGCCTGCGCCTTGAGGCTGTGCTCGAGGGCGGAGCCTGCGGCCTTGAGCGACGGCTCGAGCCGTTCCTTGATCACGGTGTGGACCTGGCGGCGGAAGCCGGTCTGCCCGCCCCAGCGCCTCGTCTCCGGAATCTTCACGTGCGGCGGCAGCTCTCCGTCCTTCAGCGCCATGTTGCCGGCGACGAAGACGAGATCGTTGACCACCATCGCCGGGAAATAGCCCGACGCGGAGATCGGCTGGTTGGGCAGCCGAATCCCTTCCACGGTCACGCCCGGGCCCGGAACGACGGCAAGCAGCGAGGTGTGGGTGTTGGTGCGCGCGGTGAAGCAGCGCTCCATGATGATCGAGGTGCTCGGCGGGATGAACTGGCCGAACTCGGCGAAGCGGGCGAGATGGTACGCCGAGACGGCCGGACCCATGGTGTAATACTGATCGACGCGCACGGCGTTGCCGAGGTCCGCGCCGAACTCCTTCAGGATCCGGCGCATGCGCTGGAGGATGTAGTCGGCCTCGCGCCGCAGCGGCGGACGCCCGCTCAGCCGATGGCCCGGCGGGCCCTCGACCTCGGGCGCGAGCCCATGCTCGAAATCGTAGGCTTCGTGGCCGTTGAGGAAGATCCAGGGACCGGCCTTGACGGCATAGGCGTAGCTGATCGCCGTGCCGACGAGGCGATCGACGGATTTGACGGTGACCGCGGCGCCGGCACGCGCACTTGCGCCGCCGCCCGCTTGCGCGAGTTGGACCGTCGAGCCCGCCGGATCGGCCCGTGCCGCCAGTGACGGCAGGATGACCGCTCCCGCCAGCGCGGCGCCTTTGACGAAGAAGTCACGACGATCCATTCGATTGCCTTCATGAAGCGTGTTCATATGCTCCTCCCGGAAATTTCGGTTTTTGGACGGCCGCAACTGTTTGCCGAGTAGGCCGACATTCCCCAGATGAACGTTGGTTCCGAACGTCAGAGTATCGATTGATGATAGAACCTTTCTCCTCAAAAACGCAAATTTTGTTCGCTTTTTTGTAGGAACCATGCTTCTGATTTCAGATGATTTCAAGATTTCAGGCATGCCTGGGTAGGAAGTTCCTTTTGAGGGTCAGTGGTCGAGAAGTCGAAATTACCCCGAACGCCTCGGTGCCAGCCGACGCTTGAGAGGCTCCAGGAACAATCGGAATAAGCGAACTGGCCCCGTCCCCCCTTTTATGGGGGAGAGAGTATCCGATAATTAAGTTTTATGTCAAATCGCGGGCGGTTTCCGGACATGGCTGGACATTTTCTCCGCCTTCGGTTAAGGAGGCTTTTAAATTAGCTGGCTGTCCCTCGATCTTCCTCGGGACGGTGAGTTTATCGAACAGTAGGAGAGGTCAAGGGTGATTTCTGGAGGGCTTCTGTCCGACGGAGCCTGGACCACTTCCCATAGACCCAGGTGTTGAAGGATCTTTTTGATGACATCTGGCTGGTCGATGCTTCGACAAACTCAGCACGGTGAGCAAGGTCGAACCGTGAAGCTAATGATGCGCATCTCTCCGTGACACTTAGGACAGGTAAGACGGTCTGTTTCATAGACCTTTCTGACAAAGTAGGACCAGTGCCTTGAAGTTCCGTGTTTGGTCCTTAACGGGCCTGCTCCTTTTTTGGGGAGTTTTGGGCGGAGTATTCTGGTGGCTCTCTAAACGGGGAACGTACCACTCTTGAAACAATAGTGGACGAACCCCGGGTTAGTCAGATTGCAGATGTCTCCGCGCTTGGATATACTGACCTTAACTGTTTGCGGAGAAAGACGCTATGCAGGCGCACGCAATTCTAGAAAAAACCAAACTAATTAAGAACGCGAAAGGTAGGCCAGTTAGAGCAGTCTTGCCGTATAGAGCGTACAGGGAGTTGGTTGAGCTTAAGATTAGCCAAGAGATCTACGAGCGCCCAGAAACGCAGGAAGCGATTCGTAGCTCTAGGCGCGATGTTGTAGCGGGTCGTGTGCGTCGGTTTAAGACTTTGTCAGAGGCGCTTCGGTGGCTCGACGAATAGTCCTCGATTTTTCCGAGACTTTTCGTCAAACCTATCGCGATCTTCCAGAACCCATTCAAAATAAAGTCCAAAAGCAACTTCGCTTTCTTTCCCGTGATCCGAGTCATCGGTCTCTTCATATTCATAAGCTGAACGACGAATGGGAATTTTATGTCGATGTGCATTATCGATGTTTTTTCCGGCACAAGGGAAACGTTTATACCCTGCTCGCAGTCGGCACGCACAGCCTCGTAGACCGTTATAGGAAGCGTTGAGGTTTACGCAGCCCGACTCCAAAACGGCCGACGTCCACAACACTCCTCAAGAAGTTTTGACCCCGCGTCTAAATGAAATGATAGGAAGTTCCTTTC
>MGSI01000035.1 GCA_001798455.1 Deltaproteobacteria bacterium RIFCSPLOWO2_02_FULL_57_26
GTAGCGATGCAACGCCAGCCGGTGTGTGATCGTCTCTTCGACGATCATCGCGTCGGCAGGAAGAACCTGATTGAGCTCGTACATGACCCAGCGAGTGTCGATCGGCTTTTTATCCTGGAAGCTCAGCGCCTCTTCGGACCACCTGCGTTTTCGCTCTTCGTACCGCTGCCGCCATTTTTTCGCTCGCTCGGCGAGGCCGGAATTTCCTTTGGACAGGCCCTGCTTGAGCCGGTCGATAAGTTGCTCGAGCGAGCTTTCGACCTCTCCCGTCAGGCAGAGATCCACCTTGAAGCCCCAATAGGGCAGCTCGGCACGCAGGGGATTCTCACCGAGGACGGCGACTTTGACTCCGGGGCCGGGTCCTTTTGAGGGCGGGTGCCAGGGCACCATCGCGCCGAGAAGAAAGACCGCATCGGCCTCCTGAAGGTATTCCTCGGGATCGTAACCGCCGTGGAGCGGATGGTTGCGGGGAAAGTTCAGATAGCCGGTGCTGCGGGTTTCAATGACCGGAGCCCCCAGCATCTCGGCCAGCTCAACCATTCGTTCAACAATCTTCACGCTTCGGCCGGCCTCCTCGGAGATGATGACCGGGTTTTTCGCCCCGAGAAGCAGGTCAGCCAACTCCTGGATACCCTTCGCGTCAGCGGTCGGCGCCGGCGCCGGACCGAGAGGCGAGGGAGGATTTTTGGTCATCTTCTCGAACAGATACTCCATCGGCACCGAGACAAATACCGGCCCCCTGGGCGCGGCCATGGCGAGCTGGCAGGCGCGCTGAACGGTTGCGGGCAAAATCGTTTTGGTGTTGACGCCGAAGCTCCACTTGACAACGCGGTCGACTAACCGGGCAGGGCCGCCGATGTCGGCCAGATGCCCGACCCACTGTGCTCCGGGATCCGGCCCTTCGTCCTCGCCGAAACCAATCGACTCACCGGTCACCACCACCATGGGAACCTGTTCGTGCAGAGCGCCGCGAAGGGCCATCGAGGCATGGAGGGCGCCCACCGTTGTATGGATCATCACGGCGGGAAGCTTCCCCGTAGCCTTGGCATAGCCGCTCGCCATACCCACGGCGATCTCCTCGTGCCTGGAGGTCAAATAGAGCGGGACGCTTTCATTTTTCGGCGGCGGCTCAGCCAGCGCCTCCCAAACCGGGGACCACTCAGATCCCGGAGAGGCAAAGATGCGGTCCACACCCATACCCGCGAGCACACGAAGGAGCGTTTGAGCTCCAGTAAAGCCTTTGGTTTCAATCATAGTGTTTCCCCTAGAAGTTAAGGGCTAAGAGTCTAGAGCTAAGAGCCGGCTAAATTCGCTGGATTTCCTCCGAGCCCCTGGCTATTAGCTATCAGCCGTCAGCTCAAATTGTAAAAGCGACGCGCGTTGTCCCCCAAGATGTCCTTCTTGGCCTCCGGGGATAGGTCCTCTCGTCGCCATATGAGCACCGCCGAGTCGGGCCAGGTCATATCCCAGTGGGGATAATCCGAGGCGAACATGAGCGTCTTCGATCCGATCTCCCCGACTATAAATCCCAGCATTTTTTCATCGGGCTCGCAGCCGTAATAGATCTGCCCGCCCGTGAGATACTCACTGGGCTTCTTCTTGCAAAGCGGGGCTTCTGCCTTCCCTCTGAGCTCCCACTCCTCGTCCATCCGTTCCGCCCAATAAGGGATCCAGCCACAGCCGATTTCGAGATAGGCGAGCTTCAGTTCGGGAAACATCTCCGGGATGCCGCCGAAAATCATCGCCGTGAGCTGCCGCAGCACAGGGAAGGGATGCCCGGTCGTGTGCAGGCATATGAACTGATCGAAGATCTCGCTTCCCGCCTCGTCGCCGCCAAAGGCATGGACGGCGACCGGCGCTCCGAGTCGCTGCGCTTCCTCATAGAGCGGGTGGAATTCCGGGCTCGCCAGGTTCTTACCGTGGGCCTGCGCGGCGAGCATGCCGCCGACCAGGCCCAATTTCGTAACCGCTCGCTTGAGCTCTGTGGCGGCCTCTTGAGGACGGTAGATGGGAAGATTGGCCACGGCTTTGAGCCGAGGCGAGACCTTGCAATAGTCCGCGATGTAGTCGTTATAGGCTCGACACAGCGCCGCCGCATAATCAGGCTCGCGAATGCGGCCGATGCCCAAGCCGTTCGTCGGGTAAAGGACCGCGCTATCGATTTCCTGAGTGTCCATGGCCGCGAGCCTTTCCTCGTGCTTGATGCCGGATTTTCCGAGCTTTCCGCCCAGGCTACGGTCGTAGATCTCCCTGGGGAGGAAGGGTCTGCTCCGCTTGCGAAACGGCTCGTCCAGGTAGGGTTCAATCAGTTCGTCTTGATCTCGGGCATGAGCATCTGAGTCCAAAACGCTAAAGTCGCGCACCTCCTTCATAAATCCCTCCGTGTTGAGCTATTTTTTACCGCCCCAGATCTTCTCGAAAAAGCCGCTCTTTTCCATCTCATCGAGATAGCGGCGGTCGATAAGATCCTGCACCTTGACCTTCTTCGCTCGCGGGTCAACCTGGGAGACCTCTTCCAGCATCGCCTGGATCGCCTCATCCTTTAAAACAAGCCGGGGCTCCAGCGCGTTGATCTCCGCGTTATAGGCAGAGTCCAACACCTTTCTGTCATCGACGCGCAACTGTTTTCCCAGGACTTTGTAGGTAAATTCCCTATCCGTGTGCAAAATCTTCGCCGCCTCCGCCATCACCTGCATAAACTGTCCTATAACCTGGGGCCGCTTGGCGATCACAGAGCGGAGTCCGACAAAGCACGTGGCCGCATACGGAATGCGCAGGTCAGGCCCATACACCACGTACCGATACCCCCGCGCGATGGCCATGGCGTCGGTGGGCGCCGTTATCGTGGCGGCATCGATGCCACCGCCAATGAGCGCCGCCAGCGTCTCCGGGTCTCCGCCGGTCTGGATGAAGGTAAAATCCCGCCCCGGCTCCATCCCCGAACGCCGCAGCGCCTGAATCGTGAAGTAATGGGTATTACTGCCGATACGGCTCACCCCGATCTTTTTCCCCTTGAGATCCTCTGGCCTGTTGATTCCTTTTCCAGCCACGATACTCTGGGTCATAACGTTCTTGATACCGCCTATGAAGACAAGGTCAGTGGCCCCCTGCACATAGGCGCGGACATTTCCCACGCCCCCGGTTAGCGAAACATCCGCGTCGCCGCCCAGCATCGCCGCGGTCACCATTCCCGAGGAGGCTATATAAACGAGCTGAAAATCCAGATTGTGCTTCTGGAAGAGCCCGGCCGCCTGGGCAATCCAAGGCATGGATTGGGACATCACCCGGGCAGAATGGATGCCGATGAGCTTGTCAGCCGGCGTCGCCGTGCTCGGAATCGAGGCGAGGCCAAGCAAGATTAGAAGGCCAAAGCATCGCAAAACCTTTCTTGTCCATCTGAGTTTCATGATCGCCTCCGGGTTTTCTTAATCGCCGCCCTTCTTGCTCATGGAAACCCCGACTTCCCACCCACTGCGCCTATCGCCGTCTCTTCTAAACCCTTTGTGCTTCGTTGTCAAAGCGCCCCTCAGCCCCTCGCTACAGACTCTTACGCGCCGCTGAGCTTGTAAAGCTGCTTCGCGGTGTCAGCCAGAAGCCATTTTCTGGCCTCGGGCGAAAGGTCCTCACGGCCAGCGAGATGATGGATATTCTCGGGAAATTCAGTATCCCAGTGGGGCCAGTCCGAGGCGTAGTAGAGAATCTGATGGCCAAGGACCTGCGCGGTCGCACCGACCAGAGGCTCGTAGTCCTCTGCATGAAGGTAGACGCGCCCGCTCTTTACATACGCGCTCGGTTTTTTCTTGCAGAGCGGCGCCTCCGTTTTACCCCGCTTCTCCCACTCTTCATCCATTCTCCCCATCCAGTAGGGAACCCACGAGCAGCCCGCCTCCATGAAGGCTATCCTCAACCGTGGGAACCTCTCCATGACTCCCCGCAGGATGATGCTGGTCATCTGGAGCATCTGGGCGAAGGAATGGGAAACTGTGTGGACTTCGATGAATTGATCGAACAAATCGGCGGCAAAGTAATGCGGCCCGCGTACCGTTGCGTGGACTCCGACCATGCAGTCGAGCTGCTCGGCTTCCGCGTAGAGAGGCCAGTAGTCTTCATGGCCGAGCGGCTTGCGCAACCCCACGGCCGGAAGCATGACGCCGACGAGCTTGAGCTCCGTGATCGCCCGCCTGAGTTCTTTGACCCCTTCAGGGACATCCTGCATCGGAACCAGGGCAACCCCTTTGAGCCTGGGGCTCACTTTCTGAAACTCCTCGGAAACGAAGTCGTTCCATGCCTTGCACAGCGCCACGGCAAGATCTGGCTCGCGGATCCAGCCGATACCCAGCCCTTCCGTCGGGAAAAGCACTGCTGTTGAGAGTCCCCCTTCATCCATCGCGTCGAGCCAGCTCTTCGCATCCTTGGCGCGGGTGCCCAAGGTACCCCCCAACGACCGGTCCCAGTTGTCTCGAGGATATAAGACCGCGCCCCGGTTGCGGTAAGGTGGCTCCATGTATTCCTTTAGCTGCCCTTCCTCTTCCGTGATGTGACCGTCGGCATCGATGACTTCCAGATCTTTAGCCATAGCTAACCTCCCTATAGATTAAAAGTATTTTACATGGCTTTTTGCCGCTAATGTAAGTTTTTCCTTTAGGTTTTATCTCCATCCCGAGCGGCGGCCTTTAGAGAGGCGAAAAAATCGTGGTAGGGCTTTCCCGGTACCTCAATGGGAAGGTCGCGGAGGATTGTGATCCCCCATGTCTCAGGCAGGAGAACGCCGACGACCGTTCTCACAAACAAAGTATCCACGTGAGGCATCTCTTCAGGATTTCGGCTGACCGTGGCGACAACGTGGCGCACGCTGTACTTTTTTCTACCCGGGTTCAGATCCCGCAGCGCCAGAGGCAACTCCGCGCCCTCTCTCAAATCACCCGGCCTGCGAACGAAGGTCTCCCAGGACTTCCGCTCATTTGTCGAAACCATAGTCCCTCCAGCGCTCGAGTACTTTTCGGCGGACCGATTCCGAATAGATGGAATCAAAGGTCGCCTTGACCGGGGTCTCCCACTCTCTGGACCACTCGCCGGGCCAGGTGCAGTCAAACAAGACCGTCGCGCCTTTCTGCGCTACCCTTTCACCCTGGCTGTAGCAGGGTGTGAGTGTATTGGCCCGGCCCTCGTAGTGGATGACATGAACCCCATGGGCGGGATGGCATTTGGTGGAGAAGGCGTGCAGCACTTTGCCCATGTCGAAGATATCGATGTCGGCCTCCACCATGAAGATCTTGGAGATAAGCGCCCGGCGCGAGGTCAAGGTCTCCAGGATATTCCTGGCTACCTCCTTGCCGCCGTATTGCACGGCGACGATAGCCAGGTGGACGGCGCCCTCGGGAGGCATATAGACATCCACCACGGGGACGCCATGCCGCTCCAGCCGCTTTTGGATGGCCAGCGCCCCGGATAAGGCAGTGACCGTGGAGCTGTCATCTTTGTAGCCCGTCGCATCCACCGTAAAGATGGGATGTTTCCGGTGCGTAATGGCCGTGGCACGAAACAAGATGCCATTACCCATCTCGCCCGTCCGGTAGCCCGGATATTCTCCATAAGGACCTTCAAGTCCCACCCGGTCGGGTAAAACTTCCCCTTCGATGACAATCTCGGCGCACGCGGGAACCAAAAGGTCGCTGGTCCGGCAGCGAACGAGATCCACCGGCTCTCCCCGCAGACCTCCGGCAAGGCCCGCCTCGTCGCCTCCCAAATGAAAAGTCGCCGACGCGGCAAAGTGTGACAGCGGGTCGGCCCCAATCACGATCGCGATCGGCATGGGTTCGCCCCGAGGGACGTAATAGTCCTGGAACATTTTGCCGAGATGGCTAGTCGGGCGAGGAAACCCCGTCAGGTGGCTGGAATCGTAGAGCATGAACCGATAGGTTCCCCAGTTGACCCATTGGCTCGCCGGATCGCGCGAGACCACGAGATCCCAGGTCCCGAGATAGCGCCCTCCATCTCCTTCATGGAGCATCGGGGCAGGCAGGTCGAACAGATCCACCTCGCTTCCCCGGCGCACGACCTCGTGGCACGGTCCCCGCTCCACGGTCACGGGAGGGATGAGTTTCCCTTCCCGCTTCTCATACTCCCGGTAGATATCCTTGATGGAGGCGTCGGGTGCAAGACCGAAAGCCATGGCAACTCGACGCCAGGTCGCCATCGGGTTGACGAGAACCGTGATGTCGTCCGGATAATCGGCGATGCGCTTGAACCAGATAGCCGGGCCGTCCTTCTCGCAGGCGAGCCGGCTGATCGCCCCGAGCTCCAGGTCCCAGCTCACCTCCTTCTCAACTTCAACCAGATCCCCGCTGGCCCGGAGCGCCTCGATAAACTCCCGAGTATCATCGAACATCTTATCTTGCCTCTAGCTCTTAGCTTTCAGCCATCAGCTCTCAAGATCCCTTGAACTCTTAAACCCTTGAACTTTTTATCCCTCGTTTCGCCGGTCCCAGACCCTCTTCGCCTTGATCCGGCCCTCGATTTTCAGGTCGCGCGCGAGTTCGCCCGCGGCGAGGAGCTGAGTCTCCATAGAGAGCCCGGTTGCCACCTTCAATTCTCTCTCCACTCTCTCCTTGAGAGAGGCGTCGTTCGCGGCGCCCGGGCGGCACTCCACTTGAACCACTACCCTATCCTGCTGCCCGACGCGGTTCAAGATAAGGAGGTATTCGCGGGTCAATTCGGTGAATCTTTCGAGCACCTCCTCGATCGCCGCCGGGTAAAGCGGGACGCCGCGGACTTTCAGCATCTCGTTGGTCCGCCCCTTGATCTTTCCGAGTCTCCTGAAAGTACGCCCGCATGGACACGGGCCCTCGATCAGGGCGCTCAAATCTTCCATGTTGTAGCGAATGACGGGGGCCGCCTCTTTGAAGAGACTGGTGGCGACCACGATCCCTTCGCGTCCTGAAGGGAGGGGTTCGAAGGTCTCAGGGTCGAGCACCTCAAAGATATAGCCATCTTCGTTGATGTGATAGCCGTTCTTCTCCACGCACTCGAACGCCGGGGCGCCCGTCTCCACGCTGCCGAAATTATCGTACGCCATCACCCCCCAGCGCTCTTCAATAGCCCGGCGCGCCGGCTCCGAAAGCGCCTCGGCGGTATGGCAGGTGATCCGAAGCCTGAAGTCCCGCCGCGGCTTGAGACCCATTTTTTCCGCCACATCCGCCAGATGTAGAACGTAGGAGGGGGTTCCCGCAAGCACGGTCACGCCCCACTCGCGCGCGATCCTGATCTGCCTCTCGCTCGGCGTCACGGCCCCGCTGCCAGTCGGGATGACCAGCGCCCCGAGCTTCATCGCGCCCTCGGTCGCGGTGAATCCGGCGATGAAAAGGGAATAGGTGAAGACGAGCTGAAAGATGTCACCCTCTTTGACTCCCTGTGCGTGCAAGCGGCGGGCCCAGAAGTTGCTGATGACGCTCCAATCGCTGTGAGTGTGGAAAATGGGTTTCGGATTGCCCGAAGTCCCGGAGCTCGCCTGAACCCGGATTGCGGGAAAGTCGCCCTGATAGCTACCGAAGGGAGGGTGAGCGAGAAGATCGTCTTCCAGGTCCTTCTTGCTGACGACGGGAAGTTTCGTAAGATCTTCGACCCACTCTATATCCTCGGGTCGAAGGCCAGCCTCTTTCCAGCGCTCCCGATAAAAAGGCACGTGCTCCCACGCCCGCCGGATAAGCGCCTTTAGTCGAACGTTCTGGAGTTCCTGTAGCTCTGTGCGGGGCGCCTGCTCGATCCTGAAACTACCTGGCGGTGGCGGATAGGACTTATCTGCATCTGTTCCCATCTCTACGCCACCCGCGGGTTTATTCATCCACTTATTATGACCAGCGGCTCAGCGCAGGTTCCCGATGGCGCTTATTTTTCCCGTTGAAAGATTGTGGCGCCGGCGGTGTCCCTGAGCGTTAGCTGGTCTTGCCTGACGGAGACCTTGACTATCCTGCTGTCGCTTTTGCTGTCCTTTGACCTGAATTTAGGCTCGATTTTGAGGGTATCCTCATCAACGAATTCGTAATAAGCCGTCGTGGCTCTTCCCTGGCCGGTAACAATCACGGTTCCCTCTCTGAAAAACTCCATCGTAGTGGGTCCGCCAACTTCTCTCCACGTCCCGATAATGGTCTTCTCCAGGTTAGGCGCCGGGGTTCTCTGACCGAGCGAGCACGAGGCAAGCGACAAACCCACGGCGATGGCGATCAGAAACACACCCGGTCTCGTCAACATCCCTTTCACATTGCGATCCGCGGTCCGTAAGGCGCAGTCCGGAAGCACGGGGCTTCCTCATGCGATTTTCAGCAGCCGGGCCGCCGTCGCGCCCAGAATCCCCTCTTTGGTCGGCTCATCCAATTCCAGGCTTCTCACCTGCGCGATATAGGCGCGGATGTCCGCATTCCCCTTCCCCGTATCCGTGTTCACGCCGGTGAAGTCCTGTGGATAGTCGGTGGCGAAGACCAGTCGCTCGGGACGGATGCCGAGCAGGGCGCAGCGCAGCGCGGTCAACCCTCCCTCGAAGCCTGCGAGATCGAAGTAGAGCATATCGAAAAATTCCTCGAACGGTCGCTTGAGCGTCCCGAACCGGTACGCTTTGGCGATGAGACGGTCTTTGATGGCGGAGATGCCTCCGCCAAAATGGCCGATCACGAACTTGAGGTTGGGAAAGCGCTCGAACACGCAGCCGGCAATAATCCGGGTGGCGGCAGCGGCCAAGTCCACCTCCCGTCCGAGAATCCGCCCGAGATCGTATTCCTTGAACAACTCGTATCCCTTCGGGAGCAGCGCGGGATGGACAAAGATCGGGACGTCCAGCTCACTTACCTTTTCGTAAAAACCGTAGAGCTTCGGCGAGTCTAAAGGAAGCCCTTTGACCTGGGAGGTGATCGTGACTCCGCGCAGGCCTAAATCGCGGATGGCGCGGTCCAGCTCTTTGAGCGCTCCGCTGCCATCGGTCGCCGGCGCCTGAGCAAGACCGACGAAGCGGCCGGGATACTTTTGTTGCAGCTCGGCGAGATGGTCGTTGATGAATTGGCAATCCTCCAGCGGGGCGTCCCATCCGAGCAGGCAGGAAAGCACCGACACATCGACTCCCGCCTCGTCCATATCTCTGAGCTGCACCTCGGGGTCGTAGAGCTTGGCATGCATCGTCATGCGCGGGAGATCGCCCTCCTTTGCATAGGAGA
Organism: Deltaproteobacteria bacterium RIFCSPLOWO2_02_FULL_57_26; assembly: GCA_001798455.1. GTDB lineage: Bacteria > Desulfobacterota > Binatia > UBA9968 > UBA9968 > 2-12-FULL-57-22. Next base: position 9,201 of record MGSI01000035.1, read on the forward strand.
CCTTATCCGAATAGAGCCCCTTTTTCCGCGCTAACTCCGCGGGA
>MGSI01000036.1 GCA_001798455.1 Deltaproteobacteria bacterium RIFCSPLOWO2_02_FULL_57_26
CTTTGCGGAGATCGTCGCTATCATCCATCGTTGTTACTTCTTACTTAACATCAGTAACTTAAGACTTGAATCTAAAGTAGATTCGGCGTTATTCCTTCACCCCGGTGACGACCGAAGATGTCAGCGGATAAGCAAGGGCAATCTCCCGGAGTTCCTTAAAGCCTGCTTTTTCCAGCCACCCTTTCACCTCATTAAACGAGTAACACCTGCCCGCCTCCGTGGTGAGCAGCATCAACAGGGAAAAGGCGACTCCAACAGGCGGGTGCGTCAGAGAATCGTCCAGGATGTGGTCCTTAATGACAATCTTTCCGCTCCGGTCTAAGCACGCATGGATTTTCCTCATCAGGCCTTCGTTTTCCTCTGCGCTCTCGGCGTGGATGATGTTCGAGAGCAGGGCCATTTGGTACTTCCCGGGAATCGGGTCGCGGCGGTAATCTCCCCTCACGAGCCTTATGCGATCGCCGACACCAGACTCTCGGACAAACTTCTCGGTGATTTTAAGCGTTCCGGGAAGATCGAAGATCGTGGCTCTGAGTTTTGGATATTTCCGGCAAAGATGGATTGGATAGGTGCCCGGACCCGAGCCCACGTCGAGCAGCTCGGTAACTTCGCTAAAATCGATCGTCTGGGCCAAAATTTCGGCATCCCCGCGCGCCGCCACCAGTGAGTGCATCGCGTAAATAAATCGCTCGGTCGCTTCTGTGTCGCTCTGATACATGTCGGGCGGGCGGACAGGTTTACCTGTGCGGACTGCCTGCGCCAAAGCGCCCCACGCGTCCCAAAGTGAAGCGTCGAACAGCATCATCCCGCCGTAGTATTTGGGCGAGCTTTTGACGAGATAAGTAGAGGCGATAGTGGACAGGGAGAAAAGCTCGGCTTTTTTTTCGAGCAAGCCGAGAGACGTGAGGGCATTAAGGAAGATCTCGGTTGCCCTCGGGTCCGCGTTTACGGACGAGGCTACCGCGGGCGCATCCAGACTGCGTCGCTCCAGCGCGTCGAAAACTCCCAGGCTTACGGCGACCTGAATGGCGCGCGCCTCGAGATAACCGCCGGCAAGACGCGCTAAGTCGGTAAATTCCATCTAATGCAAACGTATTAAGTAAGTTGACATTCGAGGGGAACAAGCCTTCCGGCCGCAGCCGATGGGCCAGTACCTTGAGGGCCACCCGCGCCAGCCCCTAAGGGTGCTTTTTCCCGCGCTCTGGACCTGCAGGAACCTGCTGTCTCCTACGTCTGCGGCCTTCAGGCTCGCTCCCCTCTCAACACGGTCTCGTGTAACATGTGTAAAGTCGTTTGTATTAGTAACTATCTTAGAGCCGCTCGATGACCCGGTAGGTCCGACTTTTCGGCTTGAGGGGGGCCACAATTCCGAATTTCACCAGAGCGCGGACCTCCCGGTAGGCGGTATCCCGATCCACTTCTCCGACGCGCTGGTAATTCGCCGTGGAAAACATTTTCCCGTGCGAATAGGCGTAGGCGAGAAGCCTCCTCTGGCGAAAGTTAACCGGAAAGGCGTTAAACTGGTTGAGCCACACCAAGGTTGCTTCGTCGTAAATCGGGGTGTTGCGCAGGGTAACGGCGAAAAAAAAGCCCTCGATCGAGAACTCCGGAGGCCTGAGCCCATACTGCTCCATCTCCTGAAACATGCGCGGAATTCCCTCACCCATCTCGCGCAAATACCCGAGGTCCGCCAGAACCCGAACCAGCAAAGGATTGCGCGAGAAGTGGACTCGCTTCTGCTGGCGCAGCTGGTCGATCGTGACCGGCGAGGGAGGGAGTCCGGGGCTACGCACCTCGATCCGATCGTCGAACATCCACACCTCCACTGGCGCGCCGGTCAGGCTGTAGTCGCGGTGTGCCACCGCGTTGACCAGCGCTTCCTGCCAGGCGAAGGTGGGGTATTCCATCCGCTCGCGGAAAAACAGGTCGTGCAGAATCGTCCGTTCCCGGATATGCTCTCTGATCCGGCCGACGGCCTCATCGATCAGGTGGTACAGCGGGGCTTCGAAGCGGATTCGCTTGATGACATTCAGGGCGCTTCCGTGGTGCCGCTCGGTGCCTTCATATTTGACGAACTCGATGCCGCAGCGAGGATGCCAGCGAGTGGGATCCTTTCCAAAGAGCAGCAGCGCCGCCATGGTGAGGGCGGGTTTTTCGCGCGAGTGGTCGACGAGATGATACGCCTGCGCGAGGAGGGTCTGCGAATCGCGCGGGTCCTGGATTTTCTCCGCCAGCCGCGCCACGCCATCGCCGTCCAGATCCTCCCAGGCCGCATCGATGACATGCTGCCGCTCATAGATGAAGGATGTTTTTGCTTCTTTGAGCTTCTGAACCTGTTCGGCCGGCAGCGATGGGTTTTCGGCGGCGATGCGGTAAAAGGAGCGCCCGCCGGCGAGCCGGTACACCTCCGGCCCCGAGCTCAAGTCGAATTTGAGGAGCAAGAGGTTTCCCAGACGCATGCGCTCGCAGGAAGCGGAGAGGGGAGGAAGAACCAGGGTTTGGGCCGCATGGATCAGGATTTGGATTTCTTCGGGAGGATAGGGAATGCCGGTCACGGTTTTGTCGGGTTCCACCCCGACCACCAGGGTCCCGCCGTCGGAATTGGCCATCCCCACCAGCAGGCGGGCGATCTCACGAGCCAGCTCTTCGCTGCGCTTGTTCTGCCCTCCGCCTTTTTTGTATTCGTAGGCGCTGAGAAATTCGAGAAATTGTCCCCGCTCTTTCCTGAGCAGGAGTCCCAGCTCGTCTGCTTGCATGACAATAAGTAAGCAATCGGCGGTCGGCAATCAGCTCTTACTGTGATAGCTGATGGCCGAGAGCTAAGAGCCTCCCGTGGCGTTCAGGCGCACGATCTCCAGGACCATCTGCGCGGAGAGATAGAGATCCTTGAGATCAAGCCACTCCTTGACCGTATGGATCTCCCGCATCCCCGTGGAAAGATTCGCGACCTCAAGCCCTTTCTGGTTGAACACGTTGGCGTCGCAGCCGCCGCCCGTCGCCATCGTTCTGACCTCGACTCCCAGATTCTCGGCCGCGCTGCGGACGAGCCGGACGATCCCCGATCCCTCCGGGACATCCATGCGATCGTATTCTCGCGCGACCTTAGACTCCACCGAGGCGCGAAACTGGCGTCCGTCGAGCTCCAGAGAATAGCGCGAGGCGGCCTCTTCGAGGCACTGGAGCATGTGGCGGGTCTGTTGTTCCAGTTTGTCCTCGCTGTGGCTTCGCGCCTCCCCGCGAAGGCGGACGGAGTTCGGAACGATGTTGACCGCCATCCCGCCTTCGATCACGCCGATGTTTGCCGTCGTCTCCTCGTCGATCCTTCCCAGCCTCATCCTGCTGATCCCGTCTGCGGCCACCCGGATCGCGTTGATTCCCTTCTCGGGGCAGACCCCGGCGTGGGCCGCGAGGCCGCGCACGACAAACTCCACATGGTTCGCTGCAGGAGCTTTGGTGAAGAGAAAACCCACGGAGTCACTGTCCAATACCAGGCCGGTGCGCGCCCGGAGCCGCGCGACGTCCAGACACTTGGCGCCGACCAGGCCGGCCTCCTCGCAGATAGTGAAAACGACATCGATATCACCGCAGGGAATACGGTCCTCGCGGAGCACGCGCAAAACTTCACAGATAATGGCGACCCCGCTCTTATCATCGCCGCCGAGCACGGTGCGTCCGTCGCTGCGCAGAATGTCTCCCTCCAGCACCGGAACCACGCCTTCACCGGGGACCACGGTGTCCATGTGGGCGCAGAGAAGAAGCGGTTTGGCGCTCGGCACTTCGCCCCGGAAATGGGCGATCACATTGCCCACGCTCCCGCCGATTCTCTCCCCGGCGTCGTCAATCGATACCACGGCGCCCAGCTCTTCCATCTCCCGTTTGAGCCGCATGGCGATCGCGTACTCCTTGCGGGAGAGGCTGTCGATCTTGACCAGCTCGATCAGCAGATTTTTAAGTCGGTCCTTCCGAATCAAAAGTCACCTGCCCTCTATGTGCAATGCGCCAGCCGGCGGGAGCTACTTCCCTTCGATGAGCATCAGATCGGGATCCTCGAGATGCCGGATCACCACGTTCAAAAACCGTCCGGCCTCGACCCCATCGATAACCCTATGATCGAACACCAGGGAAAGGGGCATGATCTTTCTGATGGCAACTTGGCCCTCACGAATGACCGGTCTGTCCTCGACCTTTCCTATCCCGAGGATGGCCACTTCCGGATAGTTGATGATCGGCGTCCCATAGGAGGCCCCAAATACACCGTAGTTGGTAATCGTAAACGTGCTTCCCTTTAGCTCGGGGAGTTCAATCTTCCTCGACCTCGCCTTTTCTCCAAGCACCGCCATCTCCCTGGCCAGATCCAACACGGTTTTCTGGTCGGCCTCCTTGATCACGAAGACCATCAATCCATCGGCTGTGTCCACTGCAAGGCCGATATTATAGTACTTCTTGAGGATGATCACCCCAAGTTCATCATCCAGAGTGGCGTTTAGCCGGGGGTGGGCCTTCAGGGCCGGAATTACCGCTTTGAAGACAAAAGGGAGGTAAGTTAACTTGATTCCCTTTTGCTCGGCCACCTTCCTCTCTTTCGCCCTTACTTTTTCCAGGTCCGTGATGTCAGCATCCTCCCAGATGGTTACGTCGGCCACGCGCAGGGAGGCCTCAGTCATATGTTTGGCAATGGCACGGCGCAAGCCCCGAAGTGGAACTCTTTCCACCCGGCCATAAGAGTCGGAGTCCTCAGCAGGCTTGGCCCGCAGCCTGCCGGCGGCCCGTTCCACATCCTCTCTGGTGGTTCTGCCGCCCGGGCCGGTTCCTTTCACCTTTGTCAAATCCACCCGGAGCTCCTTGGCCATGAGCCGGATGGCAGGAGTTGCCAGAACGGCCGATGGTGTCGCGATCTCCTCAGCGGTCTGCAAGATCCCAACCACTGTGCCGCTATCTTCCTTCCGAGGCTGCTCGGCGACAGATGGTTCGGTTGCCTCTTCAATGGTCGACAGCAGATCTCCCACTTTAAGAATATCTCCTTCGGCTGCATGGTGCTTCAGGACTTTCCCGCTATGAGGAGAGGGGAGGGTAACGAGGGCTTTATCCGTCTCAATCTCAACCAGGTCCTGATCCTCTTTGACCCGGTCCCCCTCTTTTACCAGCCACCTGACAATTTCCGCCTCGGTGATCCCCTCGCCGACGTCAGGCAGTTTGAACTCTTTTACGACCGCCGCCATGTCTTGGTTTATAGAATCAGAATCTCATGACCCTGCCGATGGCTTCAGTTACTCTTTCGGCATTGGGAAGGTAGTACTGCTCCAGTTTGGGAAGCGGCATGACCGTGTCATATCCGGTAACTCGCTCCACCGGTGCCTCCAGATAGAGCAGGGCGCTCTCGTTGATCCGCGCGACGAGTTCCGCCCCCAAGCCGCAGGTACGGGGCGCCTCATGCACGATTACCGCCCTCTTGGTTTTTTTGACCGATTCGATGATCGTCCGGGTGTCCAGCGGAGAAAGGGTCCTGAGGTCGATGACCTCGGAATGTATCCCTCTCTCCCCCATGAGAGCGGCCGCTTTGAGGGTTGGCTGGAGCATGGCTCCCCAGGCAATCAAGGTATTGTCCTTTCCCTCCGTGGCGATGCGGGCCTGCCCGAGCGGAATCGTATATTCCTCCTCCGGGACCTCTTCCTTGAGGGCCCGATAAACCCGTTTCGGTTCCATAAAAATCACCGGGTCCGGATCGCGGATGGCGGAGACCAGAAGGCCTTTGGCCTCGTATGGGGTGGAGGGGACGACAACTTTGAGCCCCGGCGTGTGCGCGAAAAGCGCCTCGTTGCTCTCCGAATGGTGCTCGGGCGCCCGAATCCCTCCTCCGTAAGGAACCCTGACCACCAGCGGGCAATGATATCTCCCTCGGGATCTGGTTCGGATGCGGGAAGCGTGGGAGATGAGCTGCTCCATGGCGGCATAGATGAATCCCTCGAACTGAATCTCCGCCACAGGCCTCAGGCCATAAGCGGCCATGCCGATCGACACGCCGACGATGGCGGACTCAGACAAAGGAGTGTCCGCGACCCTTCCGTCGCCAAATTTCTCATACAGCCCCTGGGTGACCCTAAAGACACCGCCGTTTTTCCCTACGTCTTCGCCCAGGACGACCACTCTCGGGTCCCGCTCCATTTCCTGTGCTAAAGCGAGGTTAATCGCCTGGACCATCGTCAGTTGGGCCATGTCATCCGCTCAGTTCGTTAGGGGTTGGGTCGCCCGTCGCTGCCGAACAAATGTTCCATCTGCTCTTTGAGGTCTTCGGGGAGTTCAGCAAACGTGTAACGAAAAATGTCTCTCGGGTCGGGTGGAGGAATCGCCTCTTCTTCTGCCACTGCCGCTTCGACCTGCTCCCGCGATTCCAAGGCGACTTTGTGATCATACGCTTCGTCCCACAGCCCTTTTTTCCCCATGTATCTTTTCAGCCGGTCGATGGGGTCCTTTTCGCGCCACTCGCGAACCTCTTCCTCCGTCCGGTAGCGCGTAGCATCGTCGGCCGTGGTATGGTCGCCGATCCGGTAGGTGACGCATTCGATCAGGGTCGGGCCCTGCCCCACCCGGGCGCGACCGAGCGCCTCATGCGCCGCCTTGTAGACCGCAAAGATATCGTTGCCGTCTACCTGGATGCCGTCGAAACCGTAAGCGATGGCCTTCTGCGCCAAGGTCTCGGCTCTCGTCTGCCGGCTCACCGGGACGGAGATCGCCCAGTGGTTGTTCTGGCACAGGAAAACCACTGGCAGAGAAAAAACCCCGGCAAAGTTAAGCCCCTCATGAAAATCCCCTTTGGACGTGGCTCCATCACCGAGATAGGCCATGACGGCGATCTTGTCTCCTTTGGCTTTGGCCGCCCAGGCGGCCCCCGTGGCGATGGGGATCTGGGTTCCCACCGGAATGGTAATGGGAAAATCGTTTTGTCCTTGCGGTATCCGACTTCCGCGCTCGTCGCCGGACCAGTATTGAAAGACCATTTTGAGCGGCAGTCCTCTTACGATCGACGCGCCGGCCTCGCGATATGAGGGAAACATCCAATCGCCGGGTTGAAGGGCGAAGGCGCTTCCGACCTGGGCCGCCTCCTGCCCCAGAATGGAGGCGTACGTGCCGAGACGGCCCTCACGCTGGAGCTTGAAAGCCTTTTCGTCGAAGGCCCGCGCCAGGACCATCCACTCGTAAAGTTTTTGGATTTCCTTGTCGCTAAGGGGGGGGCGAAGCTCCTCATCGCAGTTGCCTCGCTCATCCAAGACTTGGAGCCACTCGACATGGAAGGTCTTGATGGTTTTCTTAGGCATGGCGGCTCCTTCCCCTCGGCTAGCCTGCTCGCCCTATAAGATCATTGGGCGATTAAATTTACTTTACCACCGTCTCGACTTATTTTAAACTTGTTTCGGTATTTTTTAATTCTGCTAGAATAATCCGCAAGTCCCGTAGAGGTCAAAGGAGATCAGCGATGAGAAAAGCTGTTATTGTTAGCGCCGCGCGCACGCCCATCGGAAGCTTTAATGGCGTACTCAGTTCTTTGGCTGCTACGCAGCTCGGCAGCATCGCAATCGCTGCGGCGCTCAAAAGGGCGCGGCTCAGCGGCGAGAAAGTCGACGAAGTCATCATGGGCAATGTCCTTTCGGCTGGCCTGGGTCAGGCCCCGGCCCGCCAGGCCGGTCTGGGCGCGGGCCTGCCCGAGTCCGTGGGGTGCACCACGGTCAGCAAAGTCTGCGGCTCAGGGCTCAAGGCGGTCATCTTCGCGGCTCAGGCCATTGTCACAGGGGACGCCGACGTGATCGTGGCGGGCGGGATGGAAAGCATGAGCAATGCGCCCTACCTTTTGCCGCAGGCGCGAAGCGGCTACCGCCTTGGCCACGGGGAAGTGGTAGATAGCATGATCAAGGATGGGCTGTGGGATGTCTACAATCAATTTCACATGGGGAAAGCTGCGGAACTCTGCGCTGAGAAGTCGAAGATCTCGCGACAGGACCAGGACCAGTTCGCCGCGGCCAGCTACCGGCGCGCCCTCAGCGCGCTGGAGAAGGGTGAGTTCAAGCGCGAGATCGTCCCGGTGGCGGTCCCGCAAAGGTCTGAGAAGGAACTGGTTGTCGAGGAGGATGAAGAGCCCAAGCGGGTCCGATTTGAAAAGCTTCCCACTCTGAAACCTTCCTTCAAGCAAGGCGGGACGGTGACGGCCGGCAACGCCTCCTCGATCAGCGACGGGGCCGCAGCCCTGGTGGTGATGGAGGAAGGGAGAGCCACAGCCCAGGGCCTCAAGCCGATAGCGCGCATCGTGGCTTGCGCTTCGTTTGCGACGGAGCCCGCTTGGTTTACCACCGCACCCATTCAGGCCATCTCAGGCTTGCTGCGGAAAGCCGAGCTAGGCCTCGCCGACATCGACCTCTTCGAGATCAATGAGGCCTTCGCCGTCTGTTCGATTGCCATCAACCGAGAGCTTGGCTTGAACCCGGAGAAGGTAAACATCAGGGGAGGGGCGGTGGCGATGGGCCATCCCATCGGCGCCAGCGGGGCCAGAATCCTCACCACCTTGCTTCACGCCCTGGAGGACCTCAAGTTAAGGCGCGGGGTCGCGAGCCTCTGCATTGGCGGGGGAGAGGCGCTGGCCATGCTGGTGGAGCGAGAATGATTGGAGGAAATGGACTTCGATCTCACCGAAGAGCAGAAGGCGCTACAGCAAACGGTCCGTGATTTTGCCGCAGCCGAGGTCGCGCCGGGCGCGAAGGAGCGGGATGAACAGGCGCGCTTTCCTCATGAGCTGATCCCCAAATTGGCTCGGTTGGGCCTGTTCGGCATGATGGTCCCGCAGGTCTACGAGGGTGCGGGTTTAGACGGGGTCAGCGCGGCTGTCATCATCGAAGAGATCGCCCGCGCCGACGCGGCGGTTGCCCTCATTGTGGCCTCGCACAATTCGCTTTGCGCGGGCCATATCTGCAATTTTGGTACGGAGACGCAAAAAAGGAAGTATCTCGTTTCGCTCGCGCGCGGTGAAAAGCTCGGGGCCTGGGCCTTGACCGAGCCCGGCTCGGGATCCGATGCGGGGTCGCTAAAGACGCGCGCCAGACCGGCAGGGGACTCATGGGTGATAGACGGAGAAAAGCTCTTCACGACTCAGGGGTCGACGGCCGGCGTTTATGTTATCTTGGCTTCTACCGATCCGTCCCTCGGAAGCCGCGGTATCTCGGCCTTTATTGTGGAGCGAGAAACTCCTGGGCTCATCGTGGTCCGCGTGGAGAACAAGCTCGGCGTGAGAGCTTCGGACACGGCGCAGCTTCGTCTGGAAAGTGTGCGGGTGCCCCAAGAGAACCTCCTCGGCGAGCTCAATCACGCCTTTAAAGATGCCTTGAGCATCCTGCATGGAGGCCGGATCGGCGTAGGTGCTATCGCGGTGGGCATCGCGCGGGCGGCTCTCGAAGAGGCGACTCGATACGCCAAGGAAAGAAAGCAGTTCGGCAAAGCCATCGCCGAATTCGAAGCGATCCAATGGATGATCGCCGATATGGCGACGGAAATCGATGCCGCAAGGCTGTTAGTCCGCCGCGCCGCCTACCTTCGCGATCAGGGGCGGCCTTTTAAGCGGGCCGCTTCCGAGGCCAAACTCTTTGCCTCTGAGGTGGCGGTTAAAGCGACCAACCGGGCGATTCAAATTCACGGTGGGTATGGCTATGTGAAGGACCATCCGGTGGAGAGATACTTCCGGGACGCCAAGTTCTGTGAAATCGGCGAAGGGACCTCGGAAATGCAGCGCCTGGTCATCGCTCGTGAACTCTTGCGGTAGGCAAAGGCAAGCGAAATGATTGCCTTTAAGGATATCGTTGCTGCGCGCGAGCGGATTCGTGATCAAATCTACCTTTCTCCGTGCGCCTATTCCGAGACCATCAGCCAGATGACGGACAACCGCGTCTTCTTCAAGCTCGATAACCTTCAGATGACCGGTTCCTTCAAGGAGCGAGGCGCCCTGAACCGGCTGCTGACATTGACCCAAGATCGCACCCGCCGCGGGGTCATCGCGGCCAGCGCCGGCAACCACGGCATGGCGGTCGCATTCCACAGCCAGCGCTTGGGCATCCCCGCGACGATCGTTATGCCGGTTCATGCGCCGCTCATCAAATTGACCTACGCGCGACGCTATGGAGCCCGCGTCAGGCTCCACGGCGCCGACTATGACGGCGCTTTCGAAGAGGCCGAGCGCCTCGCCAAAGAGGAAGGGTCGAGCGTCATCCACGCGTTCAATGATCCCGCGGTCGTGGCCGGCCAGGGAACCCTGGGGTTGGAATTGCACGAACAAAACCCCGAACTGGACGCCGTCCTTGTACCTGTCGGCGGAGGCGGTCTCATCGCGGGGATCGCTCTGGCCCTGAAGGAAGCAAATCCGAAGGTCCGCATTATCGGAGTCCAATCGGAACAGATACCTTCGATGAAAGTGGCGCTCGACAAGGGCAAGGTCGTTCACCTGCCGCCAGCGACCACCATCGCCGACGGCATCGCGGTGCGGGCGGTCGGGGAAATCCCGCTGGAGTTGGCCAGGAAATATGTCGATGAGATCGTCACGGTGAGCGAAGGCGAAATCGCCAATGCCGTGCTGTTGCTCCTGGAGATCGAAAAGACGGTGGCCGAGGGCGCGGCTGCGGTGGCGCTGGCAGCCCTCCTCAACCGGAAGATCCGCATCAGCGGAAAGAAAGTGGCTTTGGTCGTCTCCGGCGGGAACATCGATGTGAATTTGATCTCTCGCATTATCGAGGGGGGACTGATTCAGGATGGTCGCTTGACCCGCCTGTCGGTGGTGGTCTCAGACCGCCCGGGCTCCCTCGCCCGCCTCTCCCAAAAGATTGCAGAGCAAAACGCCAATATCTTGCAGATCGAGCACGTGCGAGGTTTCGGCGATCTAGCGATAGGGGAAACCGAGGTCGAGATCATCCTCGAGACGACCGGATGGGAGCACATCCGCCAGATCACCGAGGCCATTCGAAAGGAAGGTTTTCAGGTCATCGTCCACAGGTAATCCGCCGCTTGCGGGCGGGGGACGATGTCTCCGTTTTACTTTCGCCGGAATCGTTGCACGGCGGGGTTGACCACGAGCTTTTTTCCTTTCTCCCAGAGGTAAAAGCCCCGGCCGTTTTTGACCCCGTAAAAACCGGCTGACACGAGCTTGGCGAGCAGATCCGGGGGGCGATAGCCGGGTCCAAGCTCCCGAGCCAGAACCTCGGCTATGGCGAGTGTGGTATCGAGACCCACGTAGTCCAGGGTGGTTATCGGTCCCATCTTATGGCCCAAGCACAGCGTGGTTTTATCGGCATCCTCGCAGCCCATGATCCCTTCCTCGACCACCTTGACCGCTTCGATCAAAAACGGGACGAACATGCGGTTGATTCCGAATCCCGCCTTGTCCTCGGCCACAATCGGTTCCTTGGCGAGTTCAAGGCAGAAATCGACAGTGGTCTTGAAGGTTTCCTCGGAAGTGAGGAGCCCGCGGATCAGCTCGCAACCGGGTTGAATCGGGACCGGATTCATGAAGTGCATGCCCATGAACTTCTCCGGCACGGCGTAAGCGCTGGCCAGGCGGGTGATCGAGATCGAGGAGGTGTTGGAGACCAAGAGCCCCTTGTAGCCCATTTGACTGAGGGAAGCGATCAACTCTTTTTTCGCTCCTTCATCCTCGACGATGGCTTCGATCAAAAGGTGACAGTCCAATAGATCGGCCCGGTTAGTAGAGGTACGCAGGCGGGCCAGCGTCTCATTCATCTCAGCCGCGGGAATTCCCGACTTGCCTCCGGATTGCTCGTGGCTCTTCACCAGCCGCTGCAAACTTTCCCGGATCCGTCCCATCCCTCGCTCGACGAATTCCGAGGTAACATCGACAGCCGTCGTGTCAAACTTTCGGGATGCGGCAACCTGCGCGATGCCGCCTCCCATGAGCCCCATGCCGAGAACGCCTACCTTTTGAATCCCCGATGACATAGAACCAACCTCCGCCCTCTGCATATCGCATCGGGAAGCGTTATGCCACCACTTAGACCGGTCTACAAGACGTTGTCTATGGACTACAGTCAGAGGGCTAACCTTAAGCTCAGCCGGCGCTGCCGCGATCGGTCTGACGGGTGAAGCGCAAAGTTAGCCCACAAGTTTGTCGTACTCAGAATGAGTGCCAATCCAGAACCACAGCAAGTCATCGCCCGCTCACTCATATTGGCAGAGAGGGGAACCCCCAACACTCTGTTGCACAAGGTAGTTTTTCAACAGCCTGCTTCACTATGACATTAACCTCGTGTCAATCTCGTTTACCTGCCTCATTAGCTTGGAATCATGTTCCATTTTCTCTCGGAGCCTCTTCCTCTCCCGACTCACCGCCGTGTAATCCATGCCTCCCAGATGTTCCCCAATTTCTCCTTGACTGATCCCACTATAGCGATACATAAACTCCATCACCAACGCCCGCTCCTCGCGATACCCGCCGCGCTTCCTCCTTAGCACCTCTGGCTTTATCTTGAAATAGGTTGCCACTCCCCTCAAAACCTCATCAGGCTCCAACTCCTGAAGAGACCTTAAAGATGGCACCTCCCTGATACTCACTGCGCCTTTCACCCATCTCCCTTTTACTCGCTCCAAAAAACCGTCCTGCCCCAACACGACTTGGCCCCTAAGCTCTTTCCAAAGACTCCGGTAACCCTTCTGCAACCCTTCCCCAATAAACTCTCCATATCTCTTGCGCGATCCCCCCAGATTTCCAAGCACTGTATCGTATGCAACCCAAGGCTCCTTCCTCTTCACTGACACATAGCCCCTTAAACTACTCCACCTGTATCTCTCTAAATACATAAGCCTCTCTTTAAGCCCACTCTGCCTCATCGGACTTACCCGTACCGGATTCAAATGAACATAACGGCTGAGCTCTAGTAAGTAGCTGTCCACATCCACTAAGATCGCCTTGAACCTCCCCTGGTAAAGATGCCCCACCCGGCGGTGCCTGCGATTGTAAGCCCCCGTATAGACAATATTAAAATGCCTCATAAACTCAGACAGATTCGCCTTGGGAGTCTCTACAATGAGATGAAAGTGATTCTTCATCAGCACGTAGGCGTGAAGTCTTACCCCGTAGATATCCAAGGACATCCTCAGCTTCTCCAAGAACAGGAATCGGTCTTGGTCGTCCCTATAAATGTCTCTTCGCTCGTTGCCCCGGCAAGTAACGTGGTAGAAGGCGTTCGGATAGGAGATCCTAAGAGGCCTGGCCATGACCGTAGCTACCACCAAGAGGGCATAATGTCAAAGGTAAAGATTTGACCCCACGCCCAAGATTTGACCCCACGCCCCAACTTCAGGCCGATCTTTTGGAATTTGGCTCTTATAACTAGCGCCATCTGCGGCTGTTCTTTTGGAGAAAGCGTGCGACCTTGTCTTTTCCGATTTTCCCTTCGGCAACGTTTCGGACCGTTCGCTCGAACGCCGACTCTTTGGCGGTAAGCGTGACCCCATTAAGCTTGAGGAAAGTAAACGCAGCTATGGCCCCCGTGCGCTTGTTGCCATCGATAAAGGGATGGTTTTGTACGATATGAAAGAGGTAGGCCGCGGCCATCTCAAACAGATCCGAGTGAAGATACTGCCCGCCGAAGCTGGCCTGGGGCGTCGCTACGGCTGACTCCAGGAGACCCATATCGCGCACGCCCAAGCTGCCACCGTATCGTTGGATCATGTCCCGGTGGATCTCGATCACCTCGTCTAGGGTAAGGAACGTCGGGGCCACGAGTTAATCGGCAAGGCGTTTCAGCATTTTGCCGTACCTGCGGTTTCCCTCTTCGAGGGCGGCGTGAAATCGCCTCTGCCTGGCGGCATCTCGAACTGGCGAGATGATCAAGGACTGGCCGTCGGTGGTCACCGAGAGCGGGGTATCCGCGTCAATGTCGAGCAGATCCAGAACTCCCCGATCGAGAACAAGGGCAAGGCTGTTACCATGCTTTGTGAGGCGCTTCATCATAGGTGAGGTCCCTCCCCTTTTTTAACAATGTACTAACAACGTATCACGCCAGAAAAGCCGCTACAAGAACGGCTGAAACCTCCGGGAGGAGGTACGAGCGTGCTTGCATCCGTGAACTAGGCGAGCAGGCTTTTTGACTTTGCGTCTGCTGTCCTCTATAGATGAGCGTGATGGGCCTCAGCAATTTTTTTGCGGGTTCAGGTAGTCGATGCAAGGTTTAGAGCACATCCGGCATTTTCGGGCGGCCAATCCGGGATACATGACCCTGGAAGGGACCAACCAATATCTGCTTGGCCGCGAGGCGATCACAGTGGTCGATGTTGCCCTCCCTTCGCCGGAGAATATCGATGGTATCCTGGAGCAAGTGGAAGCTATGGGGGGAAAAAAGATCGAAAAGATCCTCTTGACCCACGTCCATAAAGACCACTGCGGCGGGGCATTGGCGCTGAAAAAGCGCAGCGGCGCAAAGCTCGGGATCTCCCGTTTACGCGCCGGATATTTGGGCGGCGAGGATTTCGCGTACTCGGAAGGTGACACCATCGACTATGACGGCGGGAGGCTGCAGGTGGTGCACACTCCGGGTCATGAGTCGGGGCACTGTTGCTTTTATGAAGCTTCGCATCAGATCCTGTTCACCGGAGACCACATCCTCGGTCGGGGAACCACGGTGATCCCCCCGCCCGACGGGGATATGGCGCAGTACCTTGGCTCGCTAGAGAAACTGTTAGAGTTAAAGCTCCGCCGGCTCCTGCCGGGACACGGACCCGTGGTCGAGGACCCCTATGGCAAGATCAAGGAGTACATCGACCACCGGTTGATGCGCGAGCGCGCAGTGCTCCAGGCTCTGCGCGAGGGTCACCATACGATCCCCACCATGGTCGAAGTGATTTACACCGACACGCCGGCCGCCCTGCACCCCGTGGCTCAATATTCGGTGGAGGCGCACCTGCGCAAGCTCGTTCACGAAGGACGCGTGGAGAAGGCGGGAGAGCGCTACTCCATCACCCCAAGAGGTAGTTGAGTCGTCCCGGCCAGCTCAAAGGGGACCCGCAAAGGCGCCTTCCTCGTTTCCAACTCCTCCCAGAGTTCCGCGGCGATCTCGGCCGCGTGGGGGCCGGGAATTCCATCGAGGAATAGTACCATATTGTCTTTCGTCTGTAGGAGGAGCGGATGGGCGCCCTCCGGTGCGATGAGCTTATCCGCATCGGTTGGGCTCGTCACCAACGCGACCCCGTAGCGTCTTTGCAATCCCCCGCGGAAGGCGGCAGCGAAATCCTGCGCCCCGGAAGGGCTGGCCCAAGCCGTGACCCATCCGATGATCAGGTCTCTGCGTTCCCGGAACGCCATTAAAGTGTCCCCGGCCCACCCGGCGGCGATTTTTTCGGCATCCTCTTTGGACAGATTTTGGGCCAGGAGATGCCGGACCATCAGTTCGCCCAAGGTCTCGTCCACGATTTTCTGTGCGCCGAACTGTCGAATGAGCGTCCATGGAACGATCTCGAGAGGGTCCTCCCTTTTGAGGTAATACTTTTCGGGGTGGAGAATCTGCGCGGTGGAAACGGGCGGATCGGACAACAGAGCATTGACTCCCTCCCAGCCTTTGCGAGAGTAGGCCCATGACACGAATTGGCTGCCGTAGAGATATTCCAGGGCCAGTGTCTGACGCAGCACCGCGGGAAATTGCGGGAGCTCGTCGTCGAGGCGCTCAGCGAGCCGAAAAAGGCTTTTAACTCCCGCCAGAATTTTTTCTTTCGTCCCTTCACCGTTCTCCGTGAAATAGGCGAGCCCGACCAGGACCGCGTCCCCCTGGATCAGCGCGCGCAGGGCCAATTTCGCGTCTGGGGTGTCTCTGGTTTTGATTTTCTCCTGCCAATGGAAATGTTGTTCCTGGAGGGCGTGGGTGAGCGCATGGACGAGAAGTATCTGCTGGGCCATCTCCTCGTTGACCCTCCATGGGGAGCGCAACAAGGCAAAGGCAGTCCCCAAAGGCTCCTGCGGGACCAGGATGCTTCTTTTGCGGGCATCATAACGGATCGCTTGTTGGAAGAACTTGAGGTCAATCAGGGCCTTCGGTAGGTCTACCGACTCGGGCAGGAGGCCGAGGCGTTTATAGACCTCCCCGGTGGTGGAAAGCTGCGCCGCCGATTCTTCCTCGATCGCGGTTGACAACGCGGACCGGATCTCTTCGAGCTTCTGCGTTTCCATGGAAACTTCCTGCTCGAAGGGCAGTCCCCGCAGGCGAGAAACCGCCTTTTTGAGTTCCTCAAAGGATTGGGGGGGGCGTGGCGAGAGGAACCCGAAGTCATTTCCGGCACAGCCGACAAGGAGGAGAACTGCGCCTGAAAGGCATAGCTTAGCGCCCAATTTGCCAAGGGCCATTTATTTCTCCATGATGATGGTGGATAACCCCAAGCGCGCCAGGTGGCGGGCATGTCCCTCGGCATCACGACGGTCGGAGAAGGTTCCCAGCTGCACCCGAAAATAAACCGCATCCTTTCCCTGAACTGGGACGATGGAGACCTGGGGTATTTCTGGATACACGTTCGTGAGGTGGGCCCTGAGTCGCCGGGCATTTTCCTCGGAAATGAAAGAGCCCGCCTGGAGGGTGTAGTCCAAGCTTGCTCGGATCAGAGAAATTTCGTGCGACCCGCTGTCGATCACCTCGATCCGCACCGGGATCGTTCCCGGTCCGATCATTCCCATCATTTTGGCGGCGGCGTACGAGAGGTCGAGTATTCTCCCTTTGGCAAAAGGTCCGCGGTCGTTAATGGTAACTTCTGTGGACCTTCCGTTATCGAGGTTGGTAACCATCACTCGGGTGCCGAGGGGCAGAGTCTGGTGCGCGGCGGTAAGCTCGAATTGGTCGTAGACGGCCCCGCTGGCCGTGGGTTGGCCATGGAACCCTGGGCCGTACCAAGAGGCGATCCCGGTTTGGCTCGCACCGCCGCGGGGCAATGAGGGTTCGGGCGTTTTAACCCTTGCCGGGGGCAGGGAGCAGGCCATGGAAAAGAAAAGGGCAAAGACGGTCCAGAGCTGTGACAGGCTCGAACTTTTCTCTCTATAGTTTCCCGGCGTCATTAAAAAACGCATTATACGGAAAGGGAACTGGGGATGGAAGCGAAAAGGGCCATTTACGAAGACTGGGGATTGTGTTAACTTCAAAAATTAGCAGGAAGGGTCTTTTTTTAGGAGCTTTGACCTCATGTCGGGCCATTCAAAATGGAGTTCCATCAAGCACAAGAAGGCGGCCAAGGACGCCAGGAGGGGAAAGCTCTTCACCAAGTTGATCAAGGAGATCACTGTCGCCGCGAGGATGGGCGGGGGAGACATCAGCGCCAACCCGCGACTGCGCACGGCCGTTCAGACAGCCAAGGCTGCCAGCATGCCCAACGACAACATCGAGAGGGCGATCAAAAAGGGGACCGGCGAGCTCGAAGGCGTCCACTACGAAGAGATCCATTACGAGGGGTATGGGCCGGGGGGCGCCGCCATCTTGGTTCAAGTCCTAACCGATAACAAAAATCGCACCGTGCAGGAGATTCGCCACCTCTTTTCGAAGTACGGCGGCAATCTGGGTGAGACAGGTTGCGTGGCGTGGATGTTCGACAAAAAAGGCCTGATCACCGTGGAGAAGACCAAGGTGGGAGAAGACCAGTTGATCAATCTCGCCCTGGAAGCCGGGGCCGAGGATGTCCGGGAGGAAGACAGCCTGTTCGAGGTGGTCACGCGACCGGAGGACTTTGAAAAAGTCAGAGAACGCCTCGAGCGGGAAAAAATTCCCACGGTGGCGGCACAGATCACCATGATCCCAAAGAGCACGGTCTTCCTGGATGGCCACAACGCGGAGCAGATTCTCAAGCTTACGGAAGAGCTGGAAGAGCTCGACGATGTGCAGAGCGTGGCGGCCAATTTCGACATTCCTAACGAACTCTTGGAGCGGGCCAGTTGATGCGGTTTCGGCTCAATCCCGATGACGGCGCGAGCTCCTGTGAGGACGGTCAAAGAGTCCTGGGCATTGACCCTGGCACGATCACCACGGGGTGGGGAGTGGTCGAGGTGGCGGGTGGGGCGCTCTGTCATCTGGCCCACGGGACCATCGGCGCTTTGGGAGGCTTGGGGCAGGGCAGGCGCTTGAGCCGGATTTATCGCGGCCTCCAAGAGATCGTTCGTCGCTATGAGCCTCAAGGGGTTAGTCTTGAGAAGGTTTTTTTCGCGCGCAATGCTCAGAGCGCACTGAAGCTCGGCCAGGCCCGCGGGGTTGCCCTGCTGGTGGCCGCCGAGAACGAGCTTGCCATTAACGAGTACGCCTCCGCTGAGATCAAACTCGCCGTTGTGGGTTACGGCAGAGCTTCCAAAGAGCAGGTGCAAAAAATGGTCGCTTCGCTGCTGCATCTCACCGGGCGAGTCCAGGCGGATGCGGCCGATGCTCTTGCGGCCGCGATCTGCTATCTCCATCAACGTCCCTTTCGTGCCCGAGTGGTTGGGGCGCTTCCGGTCGCGGGCCGAGAGCTGAGACGGGGCAGGGTGCCTTAACGGGTGGTGCCTTTGATGCGGCCAGGGGTGCACCCAGGCCGTTTGACAAGCGGGATAGCGCATGATTGCCAAGATTACCGGGGCGCTCGCACACAAGGAGCCCGGTGAAATTACCATCGATGTCGGCGGAGTCGGATATCAGATCTTTATTCCCCTGAGCGTTTTTTACCGCCTTCCGGAGCCGGGGGGGCGCGTAAGCCTTTTTGTTCACACCCATGTGCGGGAGGATGCCCTGCAACTGTTCGGCTTTTTGGAGCCAGCCGAGAAGCAGTTGTTTTTGCTCCTCAAGAGCGTCGCGGGGATCGGGCCGAAACTGGCCCTCAATATCCTTTCCGGTATTCCGGCGGAGGATTTGGCGCGGGCGCTCAGAGAGGGGGACCAGGTGCGGCTTCTGTCGATTCCCGGTGTCGGAAAGAAATTAGCCGAGCGAATGATCGTGGAGCTTAGGGATAAATTTTCCGCTCTCTCGGCAGAACGGGTCGGGCATGAGGATGGCTCCCAACTGGTCAAGGATGCGGTCTCAGCGCTCGTCAACCTGGGCTATCGGCCCGCAGAGGCGGAGAAGAGCGTGCGCGAGATTGCCCAGGGAGGGCAGGGAAGTTTGCCGGGGGTGCTCAAAGAGGCCTTGCGCAGGCTCAGTCAGTAGTCAAATTTAAAAAGCAAATTTGAATCTCAAATGGCAGATCTCAAATCTCAAATTGAAAGTCTTTTGCATCTGCAATCTGAGATCTGAAATTTGAAATTGATCATGGACCCCCGTCACATATCAGCTAAAAGCACCGAAGAAGATCTCAAATACGAGATTAACCTGCGACCGCGGGGCTTTGCGGAGTATGTGGGGCAGGAGCAGGTTAAGGAAAACCTGAAGGTGGCCATCGCCGCCGCGCACGGGCGCCGGGATGTGCTGGACCACATTCTCTTCCACGGCCCACCCGGTTTAGGAAAGACCTCGCTCGCCTACATCGTCGCGCGGGAGATGGGAGTTAACATCAAAGCAACCTCTGGGCCAGTCGTCGAGAGGCCGGGAGACCTGGCGGCGCTGCTCACGAATCTGGAAGAGGGGGATATTCTTTTTATCGATGAGATTCACCGGCTCAATCACGTCGTGGAAGAGGTCCTGTACCCGGCCATGGAGGACTATCAGATCGATCTCATGATCGGCCAGGGCCCCTCGGCGAGATCGATCAAGTTGGATCTCAAGCGCTTCACTTTGGTCGGCGCGACGACGCGCTCAGGGCTGCTGACCTCGCCGCTGAGGAATCGCTTCGGCGCCATCTTCCGCCTGGATTTTTACTCACCTGAGGCCCTCACCGAAATTCTCAAGCGCTCCGCCTCGATTCTGGGCGTGGGCGGGGACCATGAGGGCCTAGTAGAGATCGCCCGCCGTGCGCGCGGGACCCCGCGGATCGCGAACCGGCTCCTGCGCCGCGTGCGCGACTATGCGCAGGTGAAGGCCTCGGGAACGATCACAAAGCCCGTCACCGACGAGGCCTTGCGGATGCAGGAAATCGACCCCCTGGGTTTTGATAAAATGGATCAGATGCTCCTTCTCACCATCATCGATAAGTTCGACGGAGGGCCCGTCGGCGTGGAGACCCTGGCGGCCGCGATCGGAGAGGAGAAAGATACCATTGAAGATGTTTATGAGCCCTATCTCATTCAGGCGGGATTTTTGCAGCGTACTCCGAGGGGGCGCGTGGCCACATCCCTGGCGTACAGTCATTTTGGTCGCAGCCGAGAAGCGAACCCATCGGCACGGTCGAAGAAGCAACCGAGTCTCTTTTAGGTAGGGTTAAAGGGATCAAGGGACTGAAGGATCGATGGGAGCGCCGGGTAGGTTACTTATTCTTTTTGGGGTCGTTTTGGTTGTCTTGGGGCTGCTTTTTTCCTTCGCGGGGAATATCCCCTGGCTGGGCCATTTGCCAGGGGATATTTATATTCAAAGAGAGCGCTTTACTTTTTACTTTCCTCTCACGACTTGCCTCCTGCTGAGCCTGATCATAACGCTTGTCCTTTATCTGTTTAGGAGGTAGAATCCGCCAGCATTTTAGCGGGCGGACGGGCCTTTAGGAATATGGGGTCTCCGGACACAGTCAATGCCTTCGAGGAAGGCCTCAAGCGGGAAGAGGCCAAGCGGAGGAAGCGGGAAGGGCTGGTGATCCTCATCACCACCCTGATGGTGCTTTTGTTCGCCCTCTTCGAGGTCCAGGCACCCGAGATCTCCACCGATTATTCCCTCACCAACAATATCGCTTTCTTCCTCCTGCTCAACATCAACATTATCCTGCTTGTCCTGCTCGTTTTTCTCGTCGTGCGGAACCTGGTGAAGCTTCTTTTCGAGAGGAAGAAGGGAATTCTAGGCTCTCGCTTACGGGTTCGCTTGGTGCTAGCCTTCGTGGCCCTCTCCCTGGTTCCGACCTTGCTCCTGTTTTTTATCGCCGGCGGCTTTGTGACCCGGTCCTTTGAGAGGTGGTTCGATGTCCAGGTCGAGAACGCACTTAAAGGTGCTCTCGAAATCGGTCATACCTATTATCAGAATTCGGCCAATAACGCTCTTTTTTACGCTCGCCAGCTCAGCCTGAGCATGACGCAGGGAGGACTCTTCGACGCAGAACGCATTGGCGATCTCAAGGAGTTCATTCAGTCCAAGCAGCGCGAGTATAACCTGGGGACGGTCGAGGTATTCTCTCCCGACCGACAGCTTTTAGTGGTCGCCTTCAATGATCAGGTGCCCACCGGCGTGACCATTCAACCGGAATCGGATTTTCTCAACCGGGCGCTGCGGGGCTTGGAGGTGACACGGACTCAGGCCTTTGGCGAGGGCGATATTATCCGCGGAGGCGTGCCGGTCTACAGTCCCGACAAGCGGATTCTGGGCGTCGTCGTGGTCGACTACTATGTCCCCAAAAGCATCACCAAGCGGGCTTTCCAGATATCGCGCTCTTACGAGCAGCACAAGAACTTGGCCATTTTGAAAGAACCCGTGAAAAACAGCTACATCCTCACTCTGCTCCTCATTACCTTGGTCATCATCTTTTCCGCCACCTGGTTTGGCTTGTACTTGGCCAAAGGGATTACCGTGCCGATCCAGCGGCTGGCGGAGGGGACCCACCAGGTGGCCCAGGGGAATTGGGACTATCAGATAGAGCCCGTGGGAGACGACGAGATCGGAACCTTGGTCGATTCGTTCAACCAGATGACGCAGGATCTCAAGCAGATCAACGTAGAGCTCGAACGCAGGGGGCGGTACACCGAGATGCTCTTGGCCAATATCACGGCGGGCGTGATCTCCGTGGACCCGGCCGGGAAGATCACCACGATGAATAAGGCCGCCATCCAGATGCTCGGCCTGGGCGCGGAGCAGGCGCTGGGGAAGAATTACGCCGAAGTCTTTCAGGTGGAGCACCTCCGCGTGATGCGCGAGATGATGGAGCAGGTGCGGGAAGGCGCCAGCGTCGAGCAGGAAGTTAGGATACCGCATCCCGACCGATTCCTGACTCTTATGGCGGCCGCGGCGACGCTGAGAGATGACGAAGGAAAGATCCTTGGAGTCATGGTGTTCCTTGAGGACATCACCCAGATCCAGAAAGTTCAGAGGATGGAGGCCTGGCGCGAGGTGGCGCGCCGGATCGCCCACGAGATCAAGAACCCTCTGACACCGATCCAGCTCTCGGCGGAGCGGCTGAGGCGGCGTTATGCGAAGCTGCTGGATGGGAACGGGGGTATTTTGGATAAGTGCACTGCCACAATTATCAAGCAGGTCGAGGAGTTGAAAAACCTGGTGAACGAGTTTTCTCAGTTTGCCCGCCTGCCGGCTGCCGAGCTTGCCCCTAATGATCTCAATGAGACCGTCAAAGAGGCCCTTTTCCTATTCAAAGAGGGGCATAAGGGGATTCACTTTAAGTTCGACAACGGAGAGCTTCCGCCGCTCGAATTGGACCGGGATCAAATCAAGCGGGCCCTGATCAATCTTTTAGATAATGCCGTGGCTGCGGTTGAGGAGGGTGGGGAGGTGAGGATCTTGACGGCCTACGATCCTTCCTTCGGCATCGTCCACTTGGAGGTGGCCGATAACGGGTGCGGTTTGGCCCCCGAGGTCCGAGCGAGGATCTTTGAACCCTATTTTTCGACCAAGAAGAACGGTACCGGATTGGGCCTGGCCATTGTCAGCGCGATTGTCGCCGATCATCGGGGCTATATCCGGGTGCGTCCGAACGAGCCCAAAGGCACAAGGCTTATCATTGAACTACCGGTGCGAGAGCAGGCGCAAGCGCAGGAAATCCGCAATAAGGCCGTCTACTCTTAGCCGTGAGGGTTGGGGGGGTCGTGAGAGAAAGATTGGAAGCGAAAACCATCCTGGTCGTCGATGACGAGGACGGGGTCCGCGAATCGGTTCGGGAAATCCTGAGCGACGAAGGCTACCGGGTTCTCGAGGCCTCCACCGGGACCGTGGTTCCAGACCTCATCCGCAGCGAGCGCCCGCGGCTTGTGCTGCTGGACATCTGGATGCCGGAAATGGACGGGATCGGTTTATTGAGGGAGATCAAGAAGCTGGATCCTGACACCAACGTGGTGATGATCTCGGGCCACGGCAATATCCACACGGCGGTCACGGCCACCAAGTACGGCGCCTTTGATTTCATCGAGAAACCGCTCTCCCTCGATGGCTTGCTGCTCACAGTTCGCCGGGCGCTCGGGGAGTCCCCGACGATTGCGGAGAAAGGGCCAAGGGCGAAGACTGGCAAGACCAAGCGGCGCTCTTCCAGGGCCGCGGCGACGGAAGTTCACGTGCCTGCCCTGCAGCGGACGTTGAAAAAGAGCGTGGTGATTTCCGGTCATGGCCTCCATTCGGGGATAAAGACCGGTCTGATCCTGCATCCGCTTCCGCCCAACAGCGGGATCCTTTTCAGCGGGATCTCAGCGGACGCTACCGTCCCTGCCCATCTCGACCACGTGGGCTCGACCGGCTACGCGACGTCACTTTACGGCAAGGGGATCGTCGTCGGAACCGTCGAGCATTTTTTGGCGGTCCTGCACAGCTACCGCATCAGTAACCTTTTAGTGAAGGTTCAGGGGGAGATCCCGATCCTGGACGGCTCCGCCCTGGAGTTCTGCCATCTGATCGAGGAAGCGGGCATTCAAGAGCAGGACAAGGAGTGGTCAGAGATCGCGCTCGACCGTTCCTATCGGCTCGAAATAAAGGGGGGAGAGTCCATCTCCGCCGAACCCGCGGACGTTTTTAGCGTCCGCTACATGCTCAACTATCCGAAGCCTGTGGGGGAGCAGGAGTATACTTATGTCTTTCAAGGTCAGGAGTCCTTTAAAAAGGAGATAGCGCCGGCCCGGACTTTCGGCTTCCTCCGGGATATCGAGAAGCTGGAGAAATTGGGGTTGGTGAACGGCGGCAGACTCAGCAATTGCATCCTGCTCGATGACGAGAAGGTCATCAATACGGAGCTGCGCTTCCCCGACGAGTTCGCCCGCCACAAAATTTTGGATATCGTGGGGGACTTCTACCTGTTTGGGCGCCCGGTGCGCTGCATGGTTACGGCCCGTATGACCGGTCATTCCGACAACATTGCCTTGCTCAAGGAAATCAAAAAGGGAATGCGCCTTTAGGAGTAGATAGCCTTTTTTCCTTCCGTGAATCATCGGACCGGTCTCACGGTGGCGTCTGCCAGGACGCGGTATCTTCTTCCCCGCCACACGACGTAAGGATTGGCATAGCTCTCGAGCCAGAGCGCCATGGTGAGAAGTTCGAGGATGGGAAGGAGCCACAGATAGCGCCACATACCGCGGTCCTTGGCGAAGAAAAGGTTAACAACGACCACCGAGGCGAGGCGGAAGACCAGGATGAAGGCCAGAACGGCAAGCCCTTGCGCCACCCTTCCTCCCAGTAGAGAGAGAAAAAAGTAGAGGGAGGCCCAGACTATCGGAGCGCTGTAAAACGGGATCGCGAGATACCCGGCGCCGAGGTAGCGCTGAATGGTCACCAGCCAGCGATGCATCTGCCGCCACCACTCGCTGAAGCGGCTGCGGAGATGAATGACCGTTACCGGCTGCTGAACCAGTTCGATCCTGTATCCCTTGGCGCACACTGCCCGGCCCAGGGCGGCGTCGATGCCGATTCGGTGTCGCAGCGGCGTCAGTCCGCCGATCGCATGCAGGACATCCTTCCGCATCGCCATGGTGCTGCCGACGGCGGTGAATGGGGGCGCGGTGGCGAGGGCGAGTATGGCTTCGTTTACTGCTAGGGCCATCAGGGCGGCCACCCACTCCCGCGCCCCTTTGTAGACCGGACAGGCGTAAGACATGCCCACGCGCGCGTCGGAGAGCGGGCGGAGCAGTTGCTCTAAAAGGCCGGCAGCATTTCGCACATCCGAGTCGCTGAAGACGAGGACTTCATAACGGCTCTCCTTCACCCCGGCCATCAGATTGACGGTTTTTCCCAGCTCCCTTTGGTCCTGTCTTTTGCTAAAGATGAGGCGAACTCTTGCGGGAGTTTGGCAGTTGGCTATGAGCCGCTGGATGAGCGGAACGGCGGGATCCTCTCTCTCCTCCACGCTGAAAATGACTTCAAAAGGGGCCGGGTACCCGGATTGAACGAAGCTCATGAAATTTTCCTCCGCCTCTTGGTCCAACCCCCGCACCGGCATGATGATGGAGATGGAAGGGAGTTCGGTATTGAGAGGAGGCGCCTTATTATTTTTACGCAAACGACGCCATACCAGAGCGTGGGCGAGGAACGTCTTAAGGCAGTAGACGGCCAGGATGCTGAGGGTCAAGATCTCAGCCCAAATCCAATCCAAATCTTCGCTCCTTTCTTGGTCCGGTTTGTTGTATTACAAAATTCGGTTAACATAAACGGTTACGTTGACTGTGGAAGCGCAGAAAATCAAAGAACCGTCTCTGGTGTCGGCGCGGATTAAGGAAGAGGCGCACCGGCTCGGCTTTGCCCTGGTGGGGATATCCCGGGTGCAGGCTGCTCCCCATGAAGAGTCCTTCGCCGAGTGGCTGAGGAGGGGGTTGGGAGGGGAATTGGGTTATTTGAAGCGGACCGAGGAGGTTCGGCGCGATCCGAGAAAGCTCGTCCCTTGGGCAAGCTCGGTAGTATCGGTGGGAATGAACTATGCCACCCCATTTTCCCGACCGGTAGGAAAACGGGGACTAAAGGGTTGGATCTCTCGCTATGCGTGGGGAGATGACTATCATGATGTCATGAAGCAGAGGCTTGAGGCGCTTCTGGATAAAGTGCAGGAGCTTTATCCCGGGCCCGTTGTGGGAAAGGCCTTTGTCGACTCGGGCCCGGTTTTGGAGCGGGATTTAGCCGGTGTCGCGGGGATCGGCTGGATCGGTAAGAATACGCAGCTGATCTCGCCCCGGCGCGGTTCATGGTTTTTTTTGGGTGAACTGTTTCTCAGTCTTGAACTAACTTCTGACCGCCCGATCAAGGATCGCTGTGGCCGTTGTCAACTCTGTCTGAAAGCATGTCCGACAGGGGCTTTTGTTGGCCCTTACATCCTGGATGCGCGCCGCTGCATCTCCTATCTGACCATCGAGCTCAAAGGGCCGATTCCAACACACCTTCGACCGCTCGTCGGCAATCATGTTTTTGGCTGCGATATTTGCCAGGAGGTTTGCCCCTATAATGTCAAAGCAACTCCGACCTCCGAGGAGGCTTTCTACCCGCGCGAAGGTCTCTATGCGCCGGAACTCATTCCGCTTCTTTCTTTGAGTGAGGAGGAGTTCCGCCGCCGTTTTCGCCAAAGCCCGATTCTCAGAGCCAAGCGGCGCGGCTTTTTGCGTAACGTGGCGGTGGCCTTGGGAAACTTAAGGAAGCCCGAGGCGGTCCCGGCCTTGACCCAAGCGCTCGGGGATCATGAGCCGCTGGTTCGCCGGCACGTCGCCTGGGCTTTGGGGCAGATCGCTACGCCTGAATCGTTGGAGGCGCTAGGAAAGCGCCTTGAGATTGAGTCGGATCGTGAAGTGAGAGAAGAGATAGAAGAGGCGATGGCAGATGTTCTAAGCTCCTGTTTACCTGGTTTGCAGATCCATACGAAAAAAGGTATTCTGCCTTTCATGAAAGCTATTAAGGCGCATTACGACGGTCGTGTGGTAGTCCCGGAGGAACCGATCAACTTGCCTGTCAATACCCCCGTGCGAGTGCTCGTCCCAGAGGCTGATGATTCCGCGGCAGTCACTAAAGCCTTCGCTAAACTCTCAGAGACCTCGTTCAGCCGCATCTGGGACAACGACGAGGATGCCGCCTACGATAAGTTATAAGCGCGGCGATGTCGTTCTAGCCCCTTTCCCCTTTTCAGATCAAGCTTCCATCAAACAATGTCCTGCTTTGGTCATAAGCGTTGAGGGTTTCCAAGAGCAAGGTCCCGATTTGCTGATTACGGCTGTTACCAGCCAGGTTAGAGGCCCCCTTAAGCTGGGTGAATTTCTCATTCGAGACTGGCAGATCGCGGGCCTTCTAAAACCCTCTGCGGTAAAGGCTGCTATAGCGACGATTGAGGCAAGACTCGTTCGCCGCCGGCTGGGCTGTCTTTCTGAGTATGATCTTGAGCAGTTGAAGAGATCCCTGCGCGAGCTTCTTGGTCTATGAAAAGAATGGGACAAATTACCTGTTCTCTCTCGCCTGACTGTTGCCTTCCGCCTGTTGCCTATCGACTTCTTTTTTCCGCTTGACGGCTAGCCTCCGCCAGCGGTAAATCAGACGCAATTATTGAGCCTGTTAGTTATAGAGGGGGTCATTTGATCCAGTCACATCTTCGATACGTATTACATCAGCCCGGACTGGGTTTCCCCAGCGGGTTTTATTGTTAGGGCCTTTCCCTAGGTTTATCGGGCGGGCGATCTAAGGTCCCCAAGAACTCACTTTGGGAGAATGTCGGAGGGAGTCGATGTCACCTTTTGATCCTGGTCAGTCGCCTGCTCGGTTTGTTTTTCTAGTCGGTGCCGCTACAACCGGCCTAACTCTGGTCATCATTGTCAACCAGTTCCGGGATAGACTACTTCGCAGGAAGTTTATCGTTGCAAATCTCCGCGCGCATATCCGCGTAGGATACCTGCTGGCTTTCGCCCAACTTTTCTTACTTAACTTCATTCTTCTTCGCATTCTGTTGTCTGCCTTCGCAGAGGTGCCACTTCTCTTTGATCGTGCGCTAGTAGTTTGTGGCTTCCTAACTCTGGGCGTAGGTTGGATGGTGTATTTCATCTGGGTTACAATATGGACCAAGTTAAAAAATTGGATTAAAAAAGTGAGTAAAGAACGAGCGTTAATATATCCACTCAGCAAGTAAGACAATACCGTCGAGTCAAGGCCGTGCATCTACGGAATTTGATCGTTTATACTCCCTAGTTCCTGTTCATAACTGCCCAGCCAACATTCTGATCCTCTCTCCAAGGCTTCTCCTTCTTGATGAACCCTCGCTTGGGCTTTCGCCGCCGCTGGTTAAGGAAGCCTTCGCAAAACTGACTGAGATCAACCAAGCCTTTGGCACCACGATGCTTATCGTGGAGCAGAAGGTGAGAGAGGCGCTCAAAATCTGTCAGCGGGTCTACTTGCTTAAGATGGGCCGGGTTGCCTATGCAGGAGCCTCATCCGAGCTTCTCGCAGGCGACCGGATCAGGGAGATTTTTCTTTA
>MGSI01000037.1 GCA_001798455.1 Deltaproteobacteria bacterium RIFCSPLOWO2_02_FULL_57_26
GGTTTTGATCCAAAATACCCTGCCGGAGCTGATATTCCATAAGCGTAGCGAGCGATCTGCGAGCCTCACACCTCTGCTGGACTTCCTGTTTGCGGCATCACGCCTGAATGTCTACAATGGCGGGGTGAATTTTGAGCGCGTCTTGGAGGCATTGCTGGGGGAGTTCGATTGTCGCCACATCCGGTATGCGGCCATAGGCGGCTTCGCTCTAGGGGTCCTGGGTTATCCGAGGACGACAATAGACCTGGATTTTCTCGTGCATAAAGACGACCTGAATAAGGTCCACGATCTCCTGACTAATCTGGGGTACCAACGGGTAGTGCACACCGAGAATGTCTCCCAGTACCGCCACGATGACGACGCCTGGGGATCGATCGATTTGATCCATGCGTTTCGCAAGACCTCGCTCGCCATGCTCGCGCGTGTAAAGAGTTATCCCGTGTTCGGCGAGAAGCGGACTGTCAAAGCCGTTGATCCGGAGGACGTAATCGGGCTAAAAGTGCAAGCAATGGTCAACGACCCCGACCGTAGGCCGCAAGAATTGGCGGACATCGAAAGACTTATGGACCTATACGGCTCCAAGCTGGACTGGAAGCGGATTCAGGAGTACTATGATGTCTTCGGTCTTGGGGAAGAAGCCAAGCGATTGAGGAAGAGATTCAGACGTGCTCACTGAGGAAGAAAAGCAGGAACTGAAGGAACTCGCTGGCTCTGCTGCAATTCGCAAAGAGTTTCGACTTCTCCGGCGGAACTCGATGGCGTTGCAGCAGCACGTAGATGTGGACAAGTTTATCAGTTTTCTGACCGCCATGTCCCGCCTGAACCCAAAACCTGCCGCGCCCCGTCCCTTTGTTCCCTACAGGCAGGTGAAGATATAGCCACTTTAGGCAAACACAGAACAGACTGCGATCAGCTAAGCGCGGCGCGTTCCATCTCGGCAATCATATCGCGGACGGCCACCAGAGGGTCCTTGGCCTCGAGGATCGGTCGTCCTACCACGATATAGTCTACGCCCCCCCGCACCGCCTCCTCCGGTGTCATCACGCGCCTCTGATCGTTCCGCTTCCCCCTTTGCGGCCGGATTCCCGGGGTGACGATGATAAAGCGGCGACCGCAGGCAGCGCGAATACCGGCCACCTCATGAGGGGAAGCCACTACGCCATCCATGCCCGCCTCCTGGCTGAGGAGCGCCAGGCGGACCACCTGGTCCATCACCTCTCCGCCGACGCCTACACGCTCGAGATCGCTTTTGTTCAGGCTGGTCAAAACCGTGACTGCCAGCATGATCGGCCGCCTCAGGCCCTCCTGACGACAGACCCGGTGCACCTCGCGCGCGGTTAGGCGCATCATCTCCAGGCTCCCGGAGGCATGGACGTTAAACATTCTAACCCCCAAACGGGTCGCGCCGATCGCCGCCTTGGCCACGGTGGTGGGGATATCGTGGAACTTGAGATCTAAGAAAACCTCACCTCCCGTCTCCCGGATCAACTTTACCGCCTGTGGCCCCGCATGGGTAAAGAGCTGCTTGCCCACTTTGAACATCCCCACCTTGCCTGCCAGGAGCCGGACCAGCGCCTTCACCTGTTCCAGATCGTCGACATCGAGCGCGACGATCAATCGCTCTCGCATGGAGACGGGGGGGCGCACAAGCTCGACGGGGGGCACCATGCGTCTCAGATTTTCAGCGCCTCCTTGATGCGCGCCTCGATTTTTCCTGAGGCCTCTCCCACTATAGCCTCTTCGGTATTTCCATCGCGGCGCCAGCGCAACTCCACCCCTCCCCGCTGCAACCCTTTGGCGCCAACAGTAACCCGTAGAGGGACTCCGATGAGATCCGCGTCTTTGAATTTGACCCCGGGACGCTCATCGCGATCGTCGAGCAGGACCTCGACACCGCGTTTTCTGAGCTCGTCATACAGCGTATCGGTCACCTCTAAGATAGCCTTCTCCCGGTACTGTATCGGCAGGAGCAGGACATGAAACGGGGCGATCGATAGAGGCCAGATAATCCCGTTGCCATCGTGATTTTGCTCGATCGCAGCAGCGAGCAGGCGCGTGATCCCGATACCATAGCAGCCCATTTCGATCGGCTGCTCACGTCCTTCGGCATCAAGGTAAGTCGCACCCAGGGTCTCGCTGTATTTTCTTCCCAAATGAAAGATCTGGCCTACCTCGATTCCCCGGCGGGCCTCGAGCGTCCCTCCTTCACAGCGAGGGCAAGGATCCCCTGCTGCGGCCATCCGAAGGTCAGCAAAAACGGACGGCGTGAAATCACGCTCCTGATCGACCTCCACAAAGTGAGCATTTGCCTCATTGGCCCCCGTGACACCGCCGCGTATCCCCTGGATCGCCTGGTCTGCCACAACCCGAAGCTCAATCCCAATCGGCCCCAAAAAGCCCGGAGTGACGCCGGTGCTTTGCTCCACCGCGGTCTCGCCCGCCAGGGCGACCTCCTGACATCCCAGCACCGTCCTGAGTTTAAGCTCATTGACTTCGTGATCCCCGCGAACCAAAACCGCCACCAGCTCGCCCCCGTCCGTTCTGTAAACGAGCGTCTTGATAAATCTCTCGGAGGCAAGTCCCAGAAAATTGGCCACCTCAGCTACGGTTTTCTTTCCCGGAGTGGCGACTTTCTTTATCGGTGGTGAGGATTCCTTGAGGTTCCGGCCCGCAAGCCTCTGCGCCTTCACTTCGGCCTTCTGCACGTTCGCCGCATAATCGCAGCGGGTGCAGCTCACCAGGGCATCCTCCCCCGTATCCGCGAGCACCTGGAACTCATGCGAGAGGGTTCCGCCGATAGCCCCCGTATCCGCCTCCACCGGGCGGAACTTGAGACCGCAGCGAGTGAAGATCCGGTTGTAGGCGTGAAACATGTTCTCGTACTCGCGCCGGCAGTCCTCCACATCCCCGTGGAAGCTGTAGGCATCCTTCATGATAAACTCGCGGCCCCGCATGAGACCGAACCGTGGGCGCACCTCGTCACGGAATTTGGTCTGAATCTGATAAAGATTGAAGGGCAGCTCCCGATAGGAGCGCACCACGCGTCGGACCAGGTCAGTGATGACCTCTTCGTGCGTCGGTCCCAGGCAAAAGTCTCTTTCGTGGCGGTCCTTAAAGCGGACGAGCTCCTTCCCGTAGACCTCCCAGCGGCCGCTTTCTCGCCATAGCTCGGCGGGCGAGACCATCGGCAGCAGGAGTTCCTGAGCCCCCGCCCGATCCATCTCCTCCCGCACGATCGTTTCGATCTTTCGAATCACCCGCAGCGCCAAAGGAAGGTAGTTATAGATCCCGCGGCTGATCTGGCGGATCATCCCGGCGCGGACGAGCAGCTTATGGCTGATGACCTCCGCGTCGGCGGGATCCTCTTTGAGTGTGGGGATAAAGGTCTTGCTCCAGCGCACGTTGTGCTCTTGAACGGGACACGGAAGTAGTCCCAAAGGGCTAGCCCCGTTCCAAACCCCAGTACGAAACTTTATCGCATCGCGGGTTAAATCGACGACTCTCCGGATCGAGGTCTGGAACGGGGCTAATCGTCGACCACGGACGCCCGCTCTGCCGCCCTTTCGGCCACCAGCTTTTCGACCTCGTCCATCAAGGCCTCTACGATTTGCGACTCGGGGACTTTACGGACGACTGCCCCTTTTTTGAAGATCAGGCCGATACCCTTTCCTCCAGCCACGCCGATATCGGCGGCGCGAGCCTCGCCTGGCCCGTTCACCTCACACCCCATCACGGCCACATGGATATCGGTATGGTTGTAAGGGATCATGCGCTCCTCCACCTGTTTGGCCAGGGCGACCAGATCCACATCGGCCCGGCCGCAAGAAGGACAGGCAACAAAGGTCATCCCCTGTTTTCTCAGGCCGAGCGACTTCAAGATCTCGATCCCGACTCGCGCCTCCTCGACCGGATCAGCCGAAAGCGACACGCGGATCGTGTCGCCAATTCCCTCGGCCAAGAGCGTCCCGATCCCGACCGCCGATTTGATGGTGCCCATGCTCGGAGTGCCGGCTTCGGTTACGCCCAGATGAAAGGGATAATCCACCTTATCTGCCAGTAAACGGTAGGCTTCGATCATCATCAGGGGATCGGAAGACTTGAGCGAGACCTTGATCTCGTTGTATCCGACATCCTCCAGAATACCGATGTGACGCAGCGCGCTCTCCACCATCCCGCCGGCCGTCGGCCCACCGAATTTCTTCAAAAGATCTTTCTCCAAGGAACCGGCGTTGACCCCGATACGGATGGGAATCCTGCGCTCGGAGGCCATCTTGACCACCTCCTCAACGCACCAGCGGGCGCCGATGTTGCCCGGGTTGAGCCTGAGTCCATCCACTCCCTGCTCCAACGCGATGAGCGCAAGTTTGTAGTTGAAGTGGATGTCCGCGATCACGGGAATTCGGATCTGTCCGCGAATCTCACCGAGGTGCTCGGCCGCCTCGCGCACCGGAACCGCAACCCTGACGATATCACACCCGGCCGCCTCCAGGGCCCAGATCTGGTCTACGGTAGCCGCGACGTCCCGGGTATCGGTCTTGGTCATGGATTGTACCGTAATCGGTGCGTTCCCGCCGATCTTGACCTTGCCGAGCTGAATCTGCCTGGTTTTACGCCGTGTCGTCGCCATTTGAATTTAACCATTTCACTATAATGGACCGGGCGAAGGGGTGTCAACCAACCAAGAAAGTGTCGAGGACTGAGTGCTGAGGGATTGAACGGCTTAAACAACTTGAACAGTTCAAAACGTTCAAAAGACTTCAGTCCTCATGACTCAGTCCTTCCTTCTTGGTAGCGGGAACAGCATCGGTATCCTGCGGCGGTATTCTCGATACGCCGCACCATAGAGCTCGACCAGCTCTTGCTCCTCGTGTCGGATATTCAAGAGAATATAGGCCGTCGATGCCGCGGCGAACACGAAGTGTCCCATGGTCATGACCGGTGTTGACCAGAAGGCGATGAGAATTCCCATCATGATGGGATGGCGCACGTAGCGGTAGAGGTCCGGCATCTGAAATTTTACCGGCGTGTATGCTTGCCCGCGCGTATATAGGCGAACCTGCCTGAGACCGAAGAGATCGCCGTGATCGATGAGAAAACTCGAGTGAATGGCGATCAGCCAGCCAAGCCAAAAGAGCACCTCCAGAATGCGTTGGGCAGGAGGATATTCCACCTCCCACACCACAACGGTTAGCGGCCGCCATTGCCAGAAAAAGAAAAGGAGCACAAGGCTGGAGACCAACACATAAGTGCTACGCTCGACGGCTTGGGGAACGAGCCGAGTCCACCACCCCTTGAACCATTTGCGCGCCATTACGCTATGCTGGAGGGCAAATAGGAAAAAGAGGCCAAGATTGATGAACAACGACTGACCGTAAGACCCCTTGGGGCCATCATCTATGGACTTCGGCACAAAGATATTGCCGACAAAACCGACTGTGTACAAAAAAGTCGTGAGGGAGATCAAGTAGGTGGCTAGACCATAAATGAGTGCAACGGGCCGTCCTAAGGATTTCCAGATGGGTTGCGTCATCGCGCGACATAAACACGTAATACCATGGGAGCGGTGCCAGGCCTTGGCTTTTTATTCCTCAAGACTAAAGCTTTTAAATCAGAATCTGTCATTTAGGCCGCTTTCTTTACTGCCTTAACCTGTAACCGGGCACAATCCGATAACCGTCAAATCGCCGCTGGAAGGGCTCAACCCGGTCGTCTCGATTTCGAGATAGCATTCCACCTTAGAAAACCGATTTGCAGCCATGAGATCGCCGTGATTGTATCGGCACCCTCAGGATAGCGCAAGGGAATTGTATCCGCTCGCGAAGATTAGGTATTGACAATTCCTCGGCCTAGGGGTTTAAACTGCATCTGCGATCAATTGTCCCGAGCCATCCTGATGGCGAGACTTTAGGGAAAGGAGAAAAGAGTATGAGGATTAAGGTGGCAGCTTGGGCCATGATTGGCCTGAGCCTTATATTCGGCGAAACGTTTAATGCGACGGCGCAGGAATTCTACAAGGGAAAGACCGTCACGATTATTACTCCGTTCAGCCCGGGAGGCACCTACGACAGCCTGTCCCGACTCACCGCCCAGTTCTTGCCTAAGTATATCCCCGGGGAGCCGACCATTATTGTGCAAAACAGAACCGGAGGCGGCGGACTGATAGGTACCCGCGCGGCTTACAAGGCCAGCCCTGACGGTCTCACGCTGCTGCACATACCATCGACTTTCCTCTTTCAGTCATTGCTCGGTCAGGTTACCGACATTGATTTCACGAAGTGGGGTTGGCTGGGAAGCGTCGGGGGCGCCCACTACGTGTTTTTTATCCGCTCTGCCCTCCCCTATCGCTCGATCGCCGATTTGCGAAGCGCCCGCCAGCCCTTAAAGATCGGCGTGCTCGGGCCGGGGAGCTCCATCACAGAGACCGCCAAGATGATCAAGCAATTCGGAAAATTCGATGTCCGACTGGTCCCCGGATACAAAGGATACGCCGATATTGCGCTGGCTATGCGGCAGGGTGAGGTGGATGGTGTTGCAACCGCAGCCGAGACGCTCCAGGCAAACGCCCTAACGAAATCCATGCTGGAGGATAATTTTATCGTTCTCTTGCTGAGCTTCGGCGGCGCCAAGCCACCCCCAAAATTCGCGCCGGCGATCGCGAAGCTTCCGAATCTTCGCGACCATATCGCCGATGAAATCGAGCGGCGCGCTTTCGATGTTTATATCGGGACCTTTAACATTACGCGGCCCTTTCTGACCACACCGGGGATACCTCCCGACCGGCTCCAAATCCTACGGGGTGCCCTGTGGAAAATGATGCATGACGCCGAGTTTGTTGCGGCGGCCGAAAAACAAGGCTTTGTATTGCATCCTGTAGGCCATGAAGAGGTTGGTTCGTTGGTTCAAGCTATGTTTAACCTCCCTAAGCCGGTGAAGGAGAAATTGGAAGAAATCTTCAAGTGAAGGCTCGATCAGCCTCGACTTGCGCCAGAACCCACGCCTAGACTTTGCCGGCTTGTAAGCAAAGCGCCGCCAAAAGTTTCAGCGAGGTTTTCCGTATGATCTTGGATGCGTTGCTACAAGGTTTGGTTGCGACTTTCAGCGGGCCGGTTCTCGGCGGCATAGCCCTGGGGGTTTTACTCGGTATCTTTTTTGGTGCAGTTCCGGGCCTCACGGCTACATTGGGCATCGCTCTTTTGCTCCCGTTTATCTACGGTCTCGCTCCGGCGACAGCCTTCGCGATCATGCTATCTCTAGTATCCACCGTCCATACTTCCAACACGTTCCCGGCTTTTTTCTTCAACGTCCCCGGAAGCCCCAGCGCTTCGGCGACGATCTTGGACGGGTATCCCATGGCAAAAAAGGGCGAAGCAGCCAAGGGACTAACGGCCTCTTTCCTCGCCTCAGCCATAGGTGGGGTCGTGGGGGCAGCGGTTCTTTTCGTGTGTCTCCCTCTGCTTCAGCCGTTGGTGCTCTTGTTCGCCTCCCCCGAGCGGTTCATGCTCGTTGTCGTGGGGCTAGTCATGATCAGCTTTTTGAGCGGGGGACAGCCCACCAGGGGCCTTTTGAGTGCGGCCCTCGGCCTTTGGCTCGGCACGATCGGCTTTGACCCGCAGCTAGGCATTCCACGCTACACGCTTGGCCAGGACTATCTCCTCGAGGGATTGTCGCTTGTCCCTCTAGTGATGGGGC
>MGSI01000038.1 GCA_001798455.1 Deltaproteobacteria bacterium RIFCSPLOWO2_02_FULL_57_26
ACATCGTCTTCCTCCACTCGCTCACCGACTTTTTTCTCGATTTTCAAAATCTTGCCGACCATAGGTGCGGCGACAGGGGTTGTCAAGGCAGGTCTCCTTTGCTCGTCGATTTTTGTATATCCGTAATCCTATGCCTTTTAGTAAAGTTCTCGCACTGTTGTCAATCCTTCGCCTTGCTTTTTCCTTACTTATACTGTATGAAACAAAAAAAGTCAGCTCCTGGAGGTCGATATGGCAAAGCCAGCCGCGCAGGTCGACAATGTCATGGACAACGTCCCTTACTACGAAAAGTGGCAAACGGGCGAGGGAATCCCTGTGGTCAAGGACTTTTTCATCCAGGACCTGAGAAAAATTCCGCTGGGCCATTGGGATCGTGTGGGAGGGGAGGGGGCTCTCATCAATATGGAAGGGGCCGGCCAGGCGACAGGAGCCTATCTCTGCGAGATCGCCCCGGGCAAGAGCCTGAAACCTCAGAGGCATATCTATGAGGAGTTGATCTATGTCCTGAGGGGGCGCGGCGCCACCACGATCTGGAACGACCAGGGGGCCAAGCAAACTTTTGAATGGCAGGAAGGGAGTTTGATCTCGCTCCCGCTCAACGTATGGCATCAGCACTTCAACGGGCAGGGCAGTGAACCGGCGCGCTTCTTCTCCGTCAACAACATGCCGATCGTTTTCAATCTGTTCCACAACCCCGATTTTATCTTCAGCGTTCGCTACGATTTTACCGATCGCTTCAACGGGGAGCTGGAATATTTCAGCGGCAAAGGGAAATCGTATCCTGGGAGGATCTGGGAAACCAACTTCGTCGCCGATTGTAGGAGCTTCAACCTCCAGGAATGGCGCGAGCGGGGGGGGAGCGGCACCAATGTCATGTTGGAGATGGCCGACGGTGTCATGGCCGCCCATATCTCGGAATTTCCCGTCGGGACTTACAAAAAGGCCCACCGGCACGGCCCGGGATTCAACGTCATCATCATCAAAGGCAAGGGCTTTTCTCTTTTCTGGCGCGAGGGCGAGCCCATCAGGCGCTACGACTGGCAGGACGGAAGCGTCTTCGTCCCCCCCGAGATGTGGTATCACCAGCACTTTAATACGGGCGCCGTGCCGTCGCGTTACCTCCCGCTTCGCTTCGGCGGGATCAAATACAGCATGGGGCAGGGATTCGGGGATACCTCCAAAGTCGACAAAGACGTCAAGGAAGGCGGCAATCAGATCGAGTACTGGGATGAAGATCCCTCGATCCGCAAGATGTTCGAGGAGGAGCTGGCCAAGTCGGGCACTCAAAGCCGCATGAACCCCGACCTGTACAAGAAAAAGGCTTGAGCCTCGCCCCCCACCGTCTCACTCTGCGCTTCGATCTCAGGTAGCCGCAAGCTAGCCTGCGTTCTCCGCGGGTCTCTTCCGTGAGCCCCAAGTAGTTCCTCCGGGACCTGCCGGGTGCGAGCCCCAGCGCAACCCCGGGGTGAGTTCTCTGCAAAGTTTGAGGAATTCATTCGAGATATGGTAAAGAGGGTCGGAGGGCTTCGGCGTGGGCGGCGGCCTTTTCACACTCGCTCTATCCTTCTTTCTTTTTCTGCCAGGGATGCTGGCGGCAGGGCTTGCGGGAAGCGAGGGAAGGATTTACGGGGAAAGTTTTGTGAATCTCCGTTCCGGCCCCGATGTCAGTCATCCTTCCA
The DNA here is from genome assembly GCA_001798455.1 of Deltaproteobacteria bacterium RIFCSPLOWO2_02_FULL_57_26. GTDB lineage: Bacteria > Desulfobacterota > Binatia > UBA9968 > UBA9968 > 2-12-FULL-57-22. The sequence continues at coordinate 1,680 of MGSI01000038.1, forward strand.
AAGAGATTCTCAGAGAAGGGCAGGAGGTGAGAGTGGAAAAAGAGGACGGGAGTTGGTACCTCGTTTCGCTGCCGGATGGGCGTCGGGGCTACGTTCACCGATCGCTCGTGCGGATCACTGAAGGGGCCAAGCTCCCACAGGAGGTGGAGAAAAACGCCACCCCTCCGAGCGAGGATCGAAGGGAAAATCTGCCACAGGCCCCTTCTGCCCGACCCGCCGCGCAGATCCCCAAAGGGCAGCCGCTGCCGATTATTAAAGTGCTCGACGGAAAAGAGTGGGAAGTGCTGGGGTGGTTCGGGGTTGCCCTTTGTATCTTTATCCTCGGATGGATCTGTGGAGGGCACTACTATCTGCGTCGTGACCGCATCAAAAAGACCAAGCTGCGTTTCTAACGGATAACCGCCAGAACTTTCTCTGCCCCGATGAAGCCCGTATTCATGCTCCTTTTCGCTTACCTGCTCGGCTCCGTGCCGACAGGTTTCCTTCTGGGTTATTTTTCGGGGGTGGATGTACGCCAGGCCGGTAGCGGCAATGTCGGCGCGAGCAACGTGGCGCGGGTCGTGGGAAAAAGGCAGGGTCTGATCACGCTGGTTGCGGATGTCGCCAAAGGGTTTATCCCGGTTATCGGGTCTCTCGAGCTATCTCTCGGTCCGGTGATCACAAGTCTTGTGGCTTTAGCCGCATTCCTTGGCCACCTCTTTCCGATCTTCCTTCGTTTCCGGGGCGGCAAAGGGGTAGCAACTTCTTTGGGAGTGTTCTTGGCTCTGGCTCCGTTAGGGGCGGGGGTACTGATTCTGATCTTTTGCCTGGTAGCGAGGCTCGGCCGAATCGTTTCACTGGCCTCACTCACGACTGCCGCGCTCGCCCCGGTGGTTCTGTGGCTTTTTTCCTATCCGGCGTATGTCGTAGGCCTTAGCCTATTTTTGGCCCTGGGGATCATCTTCCGGCATTGGGAGAACATTCAGCGCCTGATTTCAGGCGTCGAGCCGCGGTTAAACTTTTAATTCTCTATAGTCACCTCGACCCGGCGGTTTTTGCGGCGTCCTTCCTCGGTCTCGTTGGAAGCGACAGGGAAGCGAGTCCCCACCCCTTTAGCAGCGATTCGGTTGCGCTCGACGCCGTTGCTCTCTAGAGCTCCAGCCACGGCACGAGCGCGCCGCTCCGAGAGTTCCTGGTTGTAGGCCTCTTGATCTGCCCGCTCGCGGCTCGCGTGTCCTTCCACGGAGATCTTCCTTCCCTGTGCTTTATCGTTCACGATGTTGGACATTTGCTTGACCCGGTCTCTGCCGTCCGGGGTCAGTTCTGCGCGGTCGAATTGAAAAAGCACGTTGGGTAGGTTTACCGACACGCCGCGGTCGGTCTCCCGGGCCTCGATGTTGCGCCGCCTTAACTCTTCCAGCAGGGCGCGATTCTTTGTGATCTCGGTTTTTTGTTGCTCGATTCTCTGCTGCTGCTCTTGTTGTCGCTGCTCCTGGCCCTGGAGTTGGTCGCCGATCAGCGCGCCGGTTCCCAGACCCAGGGCACCTCCGATCGCCGCTCCGGCCCCTGGATGCCCCACGGCGCTACCGATGATGCCGCCTGCTGCGGCGCCGCCGAGTGCTCCAATGCCCGCGCCTTTCTCCCTCGTCGTGAGGGGCGTGGAACAGGCGGCAGAGAATGTGAGGACGAAAGCCGCATACGCGGCAAAGACATGCCGCGCTCTTTTGGGGGCTTGACGAATCATCGGGGCAGAACGGATCTCAGCAGCTTAGTACTCTCGCTCTTTTTTGAGTCGCTCCAGCTCTCTGCGCTGACGCTCCAGCTCGGCCTGATTCTGCTCGAGCTGGCGCTGCTGCTGTTGCTGTTGTTGCTCCTGGCCTTGCATCTGGTCGCCAATCAGAGCACCGGTTCCTAGCCCGAGGGCACCGCCGATCGCCGCGCCTGCGCCGGGATGACCTACCGCACTTCCAATAATGCCACCCACGGCAGCCCCTCCCAGGGCTCCGATTCCTGCCCCTTTCTCTCTAGTGGTGAGAGGTGCAGAGCAACCCAACGAGCCGGCCACGAGCACGAGGGCGGCAAGACCGATCAAAAAGCCCTTCATAGTCCCTCCTTATTTATTTACTTCGGCTTCATTCAGCGTTTGTTCATTTAGACGTCTCATGGCTGGGAAAATTTACCTCGGGCCCAAAAAACTCGGAGCTCCGGGCCTTGTCTATTCGGGCTGAGTCCTGACACTCTCCTCTTTTCCCGCCGGATAAGGAAAACTATTAAATTCTAGCAAAGTGATTCAGGGGATTCAAGCAAGGTCGAATAAAAGTGATCGTTTCTCAGGTGAGGAAGCCGCGAAGGCGCGTTTTTCCGTTCTATTGACATTGCGGACCTTATAGGTCTATAGTTTTTTCCTTGAGTCAGAAAGGAAAATTGTGTCGGCTGTAAGCGAACAACTGGTGCTTGAAGCGCTCAAGAAGGTTCAAGATCCGGAGCTTCACCGCGACATCGTAAGCCTGGGTATGGTGAAGAATCTCGAGGTGACTGACGGCAAGGTGGCCTTCAGCGTCGAGCTGACCACGCCCGCCTGTCCTCTCAGGGAGAGGATTGAAGAGGATTGCAAAAGGGTTCTGGCAGGAGTCGATGGGGTCAAAGAGTTGGCGATATCTTTCGGTGCGCAGGTCCGGGGTAGCAAGTCGGGCGCCGGCCAGACGGACTTGTTGCCCACGGTCAAGAATGTTGTCCTGGTGGCAGCGGGAAAGGGTGGGGTCGGCAAATCGACCGTTGCGGCCAACTTAGCCGTTGGGCTCAAGATGCACGGGGCCGCCACCGGCCTGCTGGACGCGGATATCTACGGGCCTTCGATCCCCATTCTCATGGGGGTCAGGGAAGGGCCCACGAAGGTGGCCGTGGATGGAGACTACAAGCTCAAGCCGCCGCTGGCCCATGGTCTCCCTGTGATGTCCATCGGGTTTTTCCTCGAGCCGGATCAGGCTGTCATCTGGCGCGGGCCGATGCTGGGTAAGGCCCTGCATCAACTGATGGCGGATGTCCAATGGGGGGATCTCGACTACCTCATCGTCGACATGCCCCCGGGTACCGGCGATGTCCAAATCACCTTTTCGCAGCAGCTCAAGGTCAGCGGCGCCGTGCTTGTGGCGACACCACAGGACGTCGCGCTCGCGGATGTGATTCGCGCCAAGTCCATGTTTGACAAAGTGATGATTCCGATCATCGGGATCATTGAGAACATGAGCTACTTCATTTGCGACGGGTGCCAGAAGAAACATGAAATCTTCTCTCGTGGCGGCGCCGAGCGCGCGGCCGAGCGTTTCAACATCCCCTTTTTGGGCGAGATCCCGCTCATCACCTCGCTGCGCGAAGGGAGCGATAAGGGCGTGCCCATTTTGGTGCAGGAGCCCCGCTCGGAAGTGAGCCGGATCTTTTTGGAGATCGCCGCGAAGCTGGCAGGGCAGCTCTCGATCGTGTCCGAAAAGGCACGGCGGGCGCAGTCGCTCAAGATCGTCACGAGCTGATGGCTATGATGTCCGGGCATGTCCCGGTTGAAATCAACCATATGAGGCAAGAGGGCATGGTGCGCGTTACCTGGGATGACGGGCACGTGGGGGACTATCCGCGGGAATACCTGCGCGGGTATTGCCCCTGCGCCCTGTGCCAGGGGCATGGCGGCGAAATAAAATTCATCGCAGCGCCGAACGCTCGGCTGGCAGAGATCAGCGCGGTAGGCAACTATGCGATCCAGTTCGGCTGGGAAGACGGCCACAACACGGGCATCTATACCTTTGATTATTTACGATCTCTCTGCCCGTGCCCGCAGTGTAAGTCTTCAAAGGCCGGCGCGGCGGAAAAGGAGGGTTGATCCGTGGCGACCAAGGAACAGGTGTACGAAGTGCTGCAGAACTGCTATGACCCTGAGATTCCCGTCAACATCGTAGATCTTGGGCTGGTCTATGACGTCCAAGTGGAGGACGCTAGGGTAGCGGTGAAGATGACGCTGACGGCGCCTGGCTGCGGCATGGGAGGCTTCATTGCATCCCAGGCGCGGCAGAGAATTCTTGAGATTCCCGATGTGAAGGAAGCCACGGTTGACCTGGTATGGGATCCGCCCTGGGATCCCGGCATGATGAGCGAAGAGGCGAGGCAGAGGCTAGGACTTGGATGACCGCCCGCGACTCAGGCCCGTCGAAGCCTTTCCGATTCAGCGGGAGGGAGAGACCTTCGTCTGCCTTAGAGATCCACTGAATTATGCCCAGCCACTGGTGATCACCCCGGTGGCTTCCTTCATCCTCAGTCACTTTGACGGGCGCCACACTTTGATCGATATCCAGGAGGCTTACGGTCGCAGGTTTGGCGATATCCTCTTCACCGAAGATCTAAAGCGGATCGTGGATCTTCTGGAGCACCACGGCTATCTTTACAGCGAGCGTTTTTTCGAGCTTCAGGCAAAAATTATCGAGGAGTTCCGCCGCCAACCGATCCGCATGCCTGCCCATGCCGGCACGGTCTATCGCGAAGATCCTGCCGAGCTCAGGGGTCAGCTCCAACTTCATTTTCAGGATCCCAACGGACCCGGCGCGCCAAAACCTGCGGGCGCGTCGCAGACCCCCAAGGCCATCGTCGCTCCGCACATCGACTTTCATCGCGGCGGGCCCGTCTACGCCTGGGCCTATAAACCCTTGGCGGAGAGCGCCGGGGCGGACCTCTATATTCTCCTCGGCACCTCCCACTGCGGCGGCGATAACCCGTTTACGGCGACGCTCAAAGATTTTGCCACTCCGCTGGGCCCCGTCGAAACCGACAAGGAGTTTATCCGGGAGCTGAAGGAGCGTTGCGACGGCGATCTCTTTGCCGAGGAGCACCTCCACCGCACCGAACACTCGCTCGAGTTTCAAGTGGTCTATCTGAAATATGTCTCCCAGTTGCGGGCGGAGGCAGCGGGAAACGGCAGGCCTTTTAAAATCGTGCCGTTGCTGGTTTCTTCTTTTCACGCCATGGTCCAGAGCCGTACTCTCCCCGAGAAGGACTCCCGAACGGTGAGCGTCCTCGAAGCTCTCCGCGAGCTCATCAAGCAGGAGACAAGGCAGATCTGTCTGGTTGCGGGCGTCGATTTGGCTCACGTGGGAGCGCAATTTGGCGACAAGGATCCGCTCACACCCGAATTTCTCCGCTGGGTCGAAGAAGAGGATCAGCGCCTGATCGAAAGGCTGGCTTCCTCGGACGCGGCAGGCTTCTTCCATGAGGTGGCCAAGGATCAGGACCGCAGACGTATTTGCGGCTTCGCGCCGCTCTATTCCTTGATTCATCTTCTGGAGGGGAGCCGCGGGAGATGCCTCAAGTACAGCCAGGCCTTCACCCGTGAGACCGGCTCTGCCGTGACCTTCGCGAGCCTGGTGTTTGACTGAGACTAAGCAGCTACTGACTGAAGAGATCTCTGCTCGCCTGTAAAACACGGATGGAATTTCATCTGTGTATCTTACTGAATCTCACTACAGTGACCTGCGTCTAAACAGTCGATAGCTAGGGCAGAAGGGAAGATGGAAGTTATCCCTCCTTAGGGGTAAAGGATCTGCCTGCGGCGAGCTCAGTCGAGCTGCCCGAGTATAGGTCGGACTGTGGTTCGACCGTTCGAATTGACGCACGGCCCTGAGGTTCTCGAAGGGCAAGCTGCTCACCACCCTGCGGTTCGAGTACCCTCACCGTCCTGAGGATCTCGAAGGAAGGGGACCCGAAGGGAGGACGGGAGCCGTTCGGCTGAGGCTCACGACCGAAGCCCGATTCTCTATCAGACGGATGAGTCTGTCTGTAGGGATCGGGCTTTTTGTTCGTTGGGGTGGACGACGCACTCCCGCATTCTTTTGCAACCCACTTGCTGGAGGACGGTTATGACATTCGGACGGTCCAGGAACTGCTCGGGCACACCGATGTCAGTACGACCATGATTTATTATGCGCAGACAGTCGTTATGCGCAGTGAGGTGCCCTAACCCTTTGATTGCAAGGCCATCTGGTTGGTGGGACTGCA
>MGSI01000039.1 GCA_001798455.1 Deltaproteobacteria bacterium RIFCSPLOWO2_02_FULL_57_26
ATAAAACCAGACCCCAGACTCTTCTGGCGCTGCGGATAAAACCAGACCCCAGACTCTTCTGGCGCTGCGGCCCACGGGGCGACGGACCACCAAAAAATCGCCGCCAGAATTCATTAAAAGGGTCTTCCTCGCCGAAGGGACTCCCAAAGCCTTGAGATCCCTCGGTGACCTGAGTTGTGGCTATGTTGACTACCACCGGGCTGAGCGTTTTCGACAGCTGGACAAAATCAGGCAACCCCTGGGCTGCGGCAATGGCTCGGGTTTCCGGACCGCCGGATTGACTCGCCAACTGAACGTTAATCGGGCGACCGCTCGAGAGCCAACCCAAGCTCCCGCTCAGTCCCAACCCGACCAGCGCTGAGACCACCCCCACAACGATCAAATCCTTGAGGGCTATCCTTTTAGCCCATAGCCCCTTTTCTTCCATGAACTGCTCCTATTTCCTCTTCACAGCCTCGACGTATCTCATCCGCAGATCGTAGAGAACGTCGTCCATGAGTTTTTGCTCTCCCTGATTTAAATTTCCGTGGGTTTTTTCCCACAGGATCCCTATGATGTCAATCATCTGTTTGGCTACGGGCAGCGCGCTCTCAACCTTCCCGCTCAGCGGATTGGGGATCTCTCCTAAATGCATTAAGGCCTGCGTGCTGAGACCTATAACGAAGGTGGAAAAGCTAATCTCAGGCGCGTCGTCGGAACGCGCCTGCTCCTGGCCGGCGGTCTCTTCCGCGGCCGGCTCCTGACTTTGCGCTTCTCCTGCCTCCACCGCCTCCTCCTTGGTCGGCCCCGGCTCCCGCGCTTCCGGCGAAAAACGGCGGCGGTCTTCTACCTTGAAGCCCTTTTCTTCTCCCTTTTCTCCCGCTCCCGCCATAGGACCTCCGGCATTGAGCTGTGACCGAGAAAACGCTGCCAAGGATAAATACTGATTAGCTTCAGGAAGGAATCTCCCGGCAATGAACCTACAACGAACTTACGATTGATTTCAGGGCATCCCTCGAGTGCCTACCTCGCCCCTACGTGCCCAAGCCATGGTACATGAAAATTTAATCTCTGCACCCCCCCTTGTCAAGGATACGATCTCGATGCATTCCAGCATACCGCAACAGCACATGCAACTTCGCGACGACCCTCTCGGGGCTGAGCCCGGTCAGACACCTGCGGTGCCAACAGCTCTTCATGATCCGATCGGTGCATGGGGAACAGTCCACGTTCTGGCTGATAACAGCGACTCGTCTTCCGCACGGCGCCCACTGGGCAGGATCGGTCGGACCAAAGAGCGCAACAGTATTCACCCCCAGGGCCGCGGCCAGATGGGTTATGCCGCTATCATTGCCCAGATAGAGATCGCATCGACTAAGCAGGGCAGCCACCCGGCCCAGCCCCTCGTCTTGGACCACTTCCCCGCAATTCCCGAAATACTCCAGCTCCGACCGCTCCGCTTCAACTGGTCCCAGCATGATCAGTACCCGGCCGCCAAGATTTCGCTCCCACCGCTTAGCCACTGCGGCGAAAAACTCGGCCGGCCAATTTTTCTCTCTCGCCCCGCTCCCAGGAGCGAGGGCCAAAACCTTCGTCGCAGGAAGCCCCCGCTCCTTCCAGTAAGCCAGACTCCATCGCCACACGTCCTCCGTTAAAGTGATATGGGCGCTGATTTCGGGTGATGGGTTTTCCCCCAGACAAGAGAGATAATAGTCCGCCATGTGTCGCCGCGAATCGGCCGAACGGAAAGGAAAGATTTGGAGCTTCCCGCGCGCGAGCAGCGAAAGATTGTCTACGAATTCCCGCTGACCGCTCCCCATCCACGAGTAGACGCCCGCGTAAGCGGCGAAAAAACCCTTGAGCTGTTCGTCTCGCTTTGCTTCCGGCGTAAAGAGGCGGGAGATCTCGCGGCATTCCAGGGAGCGTGTCCTCACGGTAACGGGAAGGATCTCTCCATATTCTGCCCGCGCAAAGAGATCCACCCGTCGGCTCCTTGCCAGCCGTTCCAACGCCGGGAGAAAACAGATAAAATCTCCTAAGGCCCCCGGGAAGATGACCAAAACCCTCTCAGGTAGAGCCTGTAACCTGGCTTTGAACGCAGCGTTCAATTGACATTCACACCTTAAAAATATAGCATAGTTCCGACTGCGTTACGATCCTTCCTGCTGGTGGAGGAAGAGCTCTAACGGTGGCAAATCGAAACGGCGCTCGTTCCATCCTGGACCTTATCGGCTCCACTCCGGTTGTCAAGCTGAGAAATTTAGTCGATCCTCACGTTGCTGAGGTATGGGCCAAACTCGAGTCCTTCAATCCCGGCGGCTCCGTGAAGGACCGAATCTGTCTCAGCATGATTGAGGCTGCCGAGCGCGAGGGAAAGTTAAGGCCGGGGGCGACCGTCGTAGAGCCGACGAGCGGAAACACTGGCATCGGCCTCGCGCTTGTCGCCGCAGTAAAAGGATACCGTCTGATTCTGACGATGCCGGACACGATGAGCGAAGAGCGGCGCAGCCTGCTCAGTGCCTACGGCGCCAGACTTATTCTCACTCCGGATACCAAGGGCATGGGGGGAGCTATCCGCAAGGCCGAAGAGCTCGTGCTTGAGCACCCGAACTACTTCATGCCTCAGCAGTTCAACAACCCGGCCAATCCGGAGACTCACCGGCGCACAACAGCTGTGGAACTCCTCCAGCAGTTTCAACGCATCGATGCCTTTGTCGCCGGCGTGGGGACCGGAGGAACCATTACGGGAGTCGGTGAAGTCCTCAAAGCCGAGATGAAGGGCGTCAGGGTTTACGCGGTTGAGCCCGCCGCCTCTCCCGTCATCTCCGGAGGAGAGCCGGGATACCACAAGATTCAAGGGATCGGGGCCGGTTTCGTCCCGGCGGTCCTCAACACGCGGATCTACGACGAGGTGATCGCCGTAAGCGACGAGGAGGCGGCCACCTATACCCGCCGATTAGCTTTGGAAGAAGGCATCTTGGTAGGGATCTCCTCTGGCGCCGCATGCTTCGCTGCCCTGAAAGTGGCCAGAGCCATGGGCCGAGGTCATGTGGTAGTTGCCATTTTCCCAGACAAAGGGGAGCATTACCTCAGCACGGATATTTTTGGTGATCGACGATGGATGGAAAACTCGAAGGACTAAAAGAGATCTTGCGGGAAACCGACGGAGTTTTAGTGGCCTTCTCTGGGGGCGTCGATTCAACCTTCCTGCTCAAAATCGCGCATATGGTGCTGGGAGACCGCGCCCTTGCCCTCACCACCTCTTCGCCGACCGCACCGCCGGGAGAGCTGGAGGCGGCTCGGGAGTTGGCCCAAGGCATCGGATGCGAGCATATCATCCTGGATTCGCATGAACTGGAGAATCCCTCCTTCGCCCAAAACCCAGTCAATCGCTGCTACTTCTGCAAGGACGAAATCTATCGCATCTGTCGTATGCAGGCGGACCGTGTGGGCTTGGCGACGGTCGCCGATGGCACCAACTTGGATGATCTCAAGGATCACCGTCCGGGACTCAAAGCTGCCAGGGAATGGCGCATTCGCCATCCCTTGGTGGAAGCCCGCTTGACCAAGGAGGAGATCCGCCAATACAGCCGCGAACTCAATCTGCCAACGTGGGACAAGCCCGCCATTGCCTGCCTCTCCTCCCGCTTTCCGTACGGCCTCACGATCAACGTGGAAAGACTGGAAAAAATTGCCGCGTGCGAGCGCTACTTGCGGGAACTCAGGTTCAGGCAATTTCGCGTCCGGTATCACGGGGAGCTGGTGCGCATCGAGTTGGGGCAACCGGAACTGGATCGGCTCTTCGACCTCGCCACGAGAACTGCCATCGTCGAGCGCTTTAAGGAGGTCGGCTTCAATTTCGTCGCGCTCGACCTTCAGGGGTACCGGACCGGAAGCATGAACGAGCCCCTGGGCAACAAGGGTGCGTGATTGCGCTCGCTTTGGCTATCGCTAACCAATCTGCCCCGTCCTGAGAAGCGTCTCAGCCAAGAGGATATCTTCGGGGAAGGTGACCTTGATATTGGTTCTTTCGCCGTCCACCACGGTCACCCGCTTTCCCAGCCGCTCTACCAGCGTCGCGTCGTCCGTGACTTCCCCCCCTTCCCGTACCGCTTGCTGGTGAGCCTCGATAATGATTTCGACCCGAAAGGCTTGAGGGGTCTGAATTTCCCACAGGGATTCTCTTGGAGGGGTTTCCCGCACGCGCCGATCTGCCGAAACGAACTTCATCGTGTTCCGAGCCGGTAGACCCGCTACCACGGCTCCCTCGACGAACGCCGCCTCCACACAGCGATCAATCAGAAGGGAGGAAGCCAGCGGGCGCGCCCCATCATGGATGACCACAACCTCACAATCAGCATCGAGCCGCCCCAGCCCCTCTGTCACGGAATCCTGCCTCCGGGGACCCCCGGCCTGGAAAGCGCATTCCAGCGAGCGAAGCTCAGGCGCGGCGCGAGCGACCTCCTGACACCTCGAGAGATCTTCCTCTGCCGCGACCACGATGACCTTGCGCACCGTCCGGGATGCGGCGAAACGATGAAGGGTGTGGAAGATGAGGGGATGGCCAGCGATGACCACGAATGGCTTGCGGACCGCTCCACCCATTCTCCGCCCTTCACCAGCCGCGACGATCACAGCGTTCACGCGCATTGGACGACCGCCTTTTCAAAAATAATAAGGGCCGAGGGAGTTTTCTCCCTCGGCCCTTGGCAGGTTACGCTTTGCCCCGGAAAACTAGTGGGTAAAGATATGGCGCAATTCCTCCATGATTTTCTCTTCCGAGTGGGAGCGAGCGATCGAGAGTTCTTTGACTAAGAGGTTTTTCGCGGTATCCAGCATCTTTCGCTCCCCGAAGGAGAGCTCCTTGTCGCCTTTGAGAACGAATAAATCGCGTAATACCTTGGCAATCTCCAGGACGGAACCGGTCTTGATCTTCTCCGTATATTCGCGATAGCGACGGTTCCAGGTCTGTTGGTCCGCCTCCACCTTCTTTTGGCGCAGAATCTTATACACCCTTGAAACCATTTGCCGGTCGATAATCTTCCTCAGCCCGACCGATTGCACATTTTCGATAGGGACCATTATCTTCATGTCGCTATCGAGAATACGCAGCATATAATACCTCTTCTCCGTCCCCGAGATGACCTGCGTCCGGATCGCCTCGATCTGTCCCACCCCATGGGCGGGGTACACAACCTTTTCGCCGACCTTAAACATAATCTAGGCCTCCCATCATCGATTGGCCGCCGCACCCCTGAGGGCGGGCGGCTGTTAAATGCTCAGAACGATGTAAAAGAGAAAGGTTTCTCAGAGCTAAGGGCAAAGACAGGGCCTTTAAGCAGGAAGCCGAAGACGATCCGTGACTTGGAATTGGCACGACCCCTCCCGCACCGTAAAGTATCGACAAAAAAATTAGCGGCCCCAACCACCAGACCGCTATTTGAAAGCGCCTTTACCATAGCGCACAGGAGAGGGCTTAGTCAAGGGCCGGAATTCAAAAAAGAAAGCCTTTAAATTACAGATAGTTATAATAATAAACTAAATCATAACCTTTTATTTATTCCCTATCCAGGCGCAACGCCGCAGCTTCAAAGCTCAAGCTCAAGCACCATGATCAGGGCGTCCTCCCCGTCATCAGAATAGTAACCTTTTCGGACGCCCTGGGACACGAAGCCGAGCGACTGGTACAAGCGCTGCGCCGCCTCATTTGATTTCCGGACCTCCAGCGTGATCCGTTGTAAGCCTTCTCGCCGCGCCTCCTCGATGACCGCTTGCAGCAAGACGCGCCCGATCCCTTGGCGGCGGTGGGCCGGATGGACGGCCAAATTATGGATGTCGGTCTCGCTCGGCAGACGCCAATAGATGATGTAGCCTACGGTTTTTCCGTCCGCCACCGCCAGTAGAGAACGAGCACAAGGAACCCGGAGCTCCTGGAGAAAAAAACGCGCACTCCAAGGAAAGGAAAAAGCAGCCAGCTCAATCGCCATCACCTCCTCAAGATCCGAGGAGGTGATGGGGCGAAGAAACAAGCCGCTTTCAGAAACAGAAAAGCCACGGGACTGGTACTCGTCCCGTAGCTCGTCCGGTGATCTCGCCATGGCTCGGTTACTCTTAAAGATGAGGGCCCTCCCGATCTCCCCCGGCCTTTCCTTCCTTTAACAGGAGAACCTCCAACAGCTTACGCTCAAAGCGGTGGGAAAATCCCTCGACCTTTTCCTGGACCGCGATGCTCGTGGTAAATTCAGGTGGAAAGGCAGCTATGCTGGAAGATATTTTCCTGATCCTTTCGTCCGGGCATCTGCCCTTGACGATGAAATGGCCATCCTTCAACATCAAATCATAGTCATAGTCGGGCATCTCATCGGGCAACTCCGATCTTACCGGAAGACCAATATCCGGTACTCTCTTCGGAAACTCCATTCTTAAGAAATACGCCTCTCCCCAATCTTCGATGCTGTAAGCGTTGCCGTAGCGCCTCTCCCGCTCTATTTTGTCCGCGAACTCCTTCGCATAAAAACCGTCGACCGGCACCACGGATTTCCGCACGACTCCTGTCTGTTGGGCCATGAAAGGCCGTAGCGCAAAGGACAAAGGCAAACCGTAAGCGGCAGCGCCAAAGCTCATCTCCTCGGCTGGCTTGACCTTCAAAATGCCTTCCCGCAGACGGTAAGCCCCCTCGACGAAACCGAGCAACACGCCGATGAGGATGTAATGATTGATGCGTTGGCTGAACAGGACACCCAGCCCCGCAATCGCCACCGCCACCGCCATCAGGACCAGAGAATAGAGCACCATGTCGAGCAGAATGTTAAGGCCGGTGGCACCCGCAGCGCTGAAGACAAAGGAACTCCCGACCGCTCTCTCCAGTTCCTTTTTATCCTGGTGCGGCAGTGCTCCCAGGAAGGGCTGAAGGAGAAAGATGAAAAGGCGGGGGAGCGTTCGGGTGAGCGGACCCTTTTTCTCGAACCGGCGCAAGAGCTCTGGGAAACCCGTGGGGAGCTCTCCCGGAAAGTGTTTGGGAGGCTTCGGGGGCGGGGGAGCCTGCGCCGCCGGTTTTTGAGACGGCGCCTTTTCCGCCACCCGAGGGGCGGCTGGCTTCGGCATCTCTTTAGGCGTCGGAGCCGCCTGCAACGGCGGAGGTTGAGCAGCCGCTTCCCGTTTCGCTTCGGGCGTTGTCGCCGCCGGCTGGGGCGCCGCTTTCTCAGCGCCGGCGCGGAAACGGGACTCGAAATTCTGCCCGAAGTCGACATCCTTATGGAGTTCCCGCGCGCGAGCGATCAAAACGTCCTCGCTCTCAACGTTATTGGGATCCGCAACACAGCAGTCCACCGGGCATACCGCGGCGCACGCCTCGTGGTCGTGAAACCCGACGCACTCGGTGCACAACAGAGGATCGATGACATAGATATCTTCGCCCTGGCTAATCGCGTTATTGGGACACTCGGGCTCACACGCCCCGCAGTTGATGCACTCGCTGGTGATCATGGTCGCCATGAAAAGATTCTCCTAGTCAACCCATCTGGTCATTAAATACTTTTTTCATCTATCCTTGTCAATGAATCGCGACGGAACTTGAAAGTCAAAGAACAGCTATGTTAAATGTAAAAAAGGGCGGCGTACCCAAGTGGTTAAGGGAGAGGTCTGCAAAACCTCGATGCGGCGGTTCGAATCCGCCCGCCGCCTCCAATA
>MGSI01000040.1 GCA_001798455.1 Deltaproteobacteria bacterium RIFCSPLOWO2_02_FULL_57_26
CACCCCCTGGCCGTTTATTGTTTTGGACAAGTGTGGGCATCGTTCTCTGGAGCACGGCTCTGACACTGGCTGCCGCAGCGGGATTAGCAGGAATCCAGACGCTGGAACATTTTGCGAGCTCAGCCTGCGTAAGCTTCGTCTGTTGACGCCGTTCGTTTTTGGTTGACATTCCTTTTTGCTGCCTTTATCTTAGTGAAAACATTCTTGTTTTCATTGGCGGGAGGCGACGGATGTCGATGGAGGCGTTTGACAGCAAGACGGTTAGCTGCATCGTTGGGGTGAGCCTGCGGCAAATCCAATACTGGGACGAGCAGGGATTTATCCGCCCGTCAATCAGGCTGGCCGATGGCAGGGGGAGCCGCCGGCTGTACTCGTACTCGGACCTGGTCCAGCTCAAGGTTGTCAAAGACCTTCAGGGCCATGGCCTTAGCCTGCAGAAGATCCGCCGTTGCCTGCACTATCTCAAGCGCTATTTCCCGGAGGCGGTGCCGCCGCTCAGCTCGCTCAAATACTTGACCGACGGTGACAAGCTCTTCGTCCTCACCAGCGATAAAAATAAAATCCTGGATGTAATGGATCGCCAGTTCGTTTTTTCCCTAGGTATCGGCCACCTCGTGCGCCAGCTCGACGGGGAGGTGCGCCGGCTCGCCGGCCGCAGGGTTCGACGAGCAGTGCGACTGAACCGCAGGGTTGAAGAGAAGAGATCTGCGTCCGCCTAGCCAGCCCATTTATTATGGAGGAGATTAAAATCACCCCGATGATCCGCCAGTATCTCCAGATCAAGGAGAGGTACCGGGATGCCATTCTCTTCTTCCGTCTCGGGGATTTCTACGAAATGTTTTTTGAAGACGCGGAAAAGGCCTCCAGGCTGCTCGATATCGCCCTGACCTCCCGCAATCGCCATGAGGAGTCGCCGGTTCCATTGTGCGGTGTTCCCTACCATGCGGCGGGACCATATATCGGAAAGCTTCTGGAGGCGGGCTATAAGGTGGCGGTCTGCGAGCAGGTGGAGGATCCCAAGACCGCTAAAGGGGTGGTACAAAGAGCGGTGGTCCGGGTCATCTCGCCGGGAACGATGACCGATGGGGAAGGGCTGGATGCCCGTGATAACAGCTTCCTCGCCGCCGTGTCCAAGGGCGAGAGGTATTACGGCCTGGCGGTTACCGATGTCACCACGGGCGAGTTTCGGTTTACCTCCTGCGCGGACCAGGCTGCTCTGATCGATGAGCTGGGACGCATCCGCCCCCGGGAAATCGTCGTTGCCGAGGGACAGGGGCCGCTTTCGGATGAGCTACGCAGGGAATTTCCCAAAGTGCATTTGACCCTTGTGCCCGCCCATTTCTTCGGATCGTCCGCTACCGAGCGGCTGACATCGCTTCGGCTCTGGTCCGGGGAGCGCGACGAGGAGTGGGAACACGGCGTTCGTGCTGCCGCGGCGATCATCGGGGTTCTGGAGGAGAATTTGCCAGAGGTCCGAGGACTCTTGCGGGATCTTCAACCTTACTCCTCGTCTCAGTACCTGATGCTCGACGAGACGACACGCCGCAATCTTGAGCTCTTGCGCGATCTCCAGGGGGATGCCAAAGGCTCGCTATTGGGTGTCTTGGATTTTACGCTGACTCCCATGGGGGCCAGGCGGCTGCGCCAATGGCTCCTCTATCCGCTCCTGGACGAGAGGGCGATCCGCGAGCGCCAGGACGGGGTGGAAGAGCTGGTGGAGAGCTACCAGGGTCGTCAGGAGTTGCGCGCGCTGCTCAAGGGTGTTCAAGACCTCGAGCGGTTGGGTGCAAGGGTGGTGGCCGGGAGCGCCCGTCCTGCGGATCTCGTGGCCCTGAAAACCAGCCTGCGCTGGCTAGGCCCCATTCGGGAGCGGCTTCAGGATTGGGGCGCGGAGATTTTCGCCTCGCTCAGAAAGGAGTTGGTGGATCTTCCCGAGGTTGTGGAGCTGGTCGAGCGGGCCATCGTGGACGACCCACCGCCGACCCCCAAGGAGCGGGGAATCATCCGGTCGGGATTTCATGCCGACCTTGACGAGATACGGAGCGTGCAGAGGGATGCCAAGGCATGGATCGCCAGATTCGAAGACAGCGAACGCAAGCGGACCGGCATTCAGTCACTCAAGGTGCGATACAATAAAGTATTCGGCTATTATATCGAGGTGACGACAGCCAACTTGAAGCTCGTCCCCGCGGATTACCTCCGCAAGCAAACTCTGGTCAATGCGGAGCGTTTCATCACCCCGGAGCTCAAGGAATATGAAGCGAAGGTTTTGACTTCCGAGGAGGAGATCCTGAAGCTCGAAATGGCGCTCTTCGCCGAGCTGCGGGAGAAGGTGGCGGCTCATTACGGAACGATCAAGCAGACGGGCCACGCCCTGGCCACGCTGGATGTTCTCGTTTCCCTCGCCGAAGCGGCAAGCTCCTGTCACTTTGCCCGACCCAGGGTCGAATCCAGCCTTACCATCACGATTCGGGGCGGTCGTCACCCCGTCGTGGAGCAGGCTTTGGGGCGAGGAGCCTTCGTCCCGAACGATTGCCATCTGGATCCCGAGTCGCAGCAGATCCTGATCCTGACCGGCCCGAACATGGCCGGAAAGTCGACCTACATGCGCCAGGTCGCCTTGATCGTCATCCTGGCGCAAATGGGAGGCTTCGTGCCCGCAGCCGAAGCACAAATCGGTTTGGTGGATCGCATCTTTACCCGCATCGGCGCCACCGACTCTCTTGCCCGCGGCGAATCCACCTTCATGGTGGAGATGAAGGAGACGGCCCAGATCCTGCGCCACGCCACCCCCAGAAGTCTGATCCTTCTCGATGAGGTCGGACGCGGCACCAGTACCTTTGACGGGATCTCGATCGCCTGGTCGGTCGGCGAGTTCCTGCACGACGGGCCCGACCGGCCCCGCACGTTGTTTGCCACTCATTACCATGAGATGACCGATTTGGCCCTGACCAAAGAGCGGGTGCGAAACTTCCACTTCTCCGTCAAGGAATGGAAGGGGGAGGTGATTTTTCTGCGCAGCCTCTCGGAAGGGGCCTCAAGTCGAAGTTACGGCATTCACGTCGCGCGCTTGGCTGGCCTACCGGCCCCGGTGGTGCAAAGGGCGAAAGAGATTCTTAAAAACCTCGAGGGAGGAGAGCTTGACGAAAGAGGCCGGCCGCGCCTGGCTCGTGGCGGTCCGGTAGAGGGTCCGGCGCAGATGACGCTGTTCGGCGCTGAGGATCAAAAGCTGCGCGAGGAGCTCAGAACGATTGACGCGACGACTCTCAACCCGATTGAGGCTTTGAATCTCCTCTACAGGCTGACGGAAGAGGCAAAAAAGGAGGCTCGTTAGTTTCCATGCGCGGTCCAACCAGCGCCAAGATGGTGTTCCAGGTTTCTGCGCTTGTCTGGATCCTTTTCGCCATGCCCGGAAACGGGGCAGAACCGGCAAAGACAAAGCCCGCCGCGCCGCCGGATGGCGAGCGTGGCGGACGTCTCTTGACCCGTATCCGCCACACGTCTTCCCAAAGCTATACCAGGGTGACGATGGAACTCTCGACAGAGGTTCCCTATGAGATCCATTTCCTCAAGGAGGAGCCCGGCCATCAACTCCCCCCGCGGATCTATGTGGACCTCCTCCAGACTCGTTTGGGGATGGATTCCAGCCAACCGATTCTGGTGGAGGACCGGCTGTTACGTCAGGTACGCGTCGGACAGTTCGCTCCAAACGTGGTGCGCGTGGTCTTGGATCTTAGGAGCGTGAGCAGGCATCGGGCATTCTTGCTTCCCGACCCTTATCGTTTGGTCGTAGATATCCACGCCGGCGGGAACGGAACCGGGCTTGCCGCCCTGGAGAAACGGCACAGCCTGCCTGCGCCGCCCATGCCCCAAATTCCCGTCGCGGGTTTGCGCAAGATCGTATTGGATCCCGGCCATGGCGGAAAAGATCCGGGAGCCATAGGGATCGGAGGAGTGGCCGAGAAGGACATCGTCCTCAGGATTGCCAAGAAACTCGCGAATAAGCTCAAGCGGGAGATGGGGGTACAAGTGGTGCTAACTCGTCAGGACGACACTTTTGTCCCTCTCGAGGATCGGACCGCGATGGCGAACGCGGAGGAGGCCGACCTCTTCGTCTCGCTGCATACCAACGCCAGTCCCAATCCAGGCACCAGAGGGATCGAAACTTACTACCTGGATAACACGAGCGACGAGGCCTCGATTCTCCTGGCGGCGCGAGAAAATGGCACCTCGCGCCGGAACATCTCCGACCTCCAGTTCATCTTAAGCGACCTGACGCAGAACTCGAAGCTCGAAGACTCGATTACCCTGGCCCACAGGCTTCAATCCTCCCTTGTTTCGCAGCTGGGGCATAGGTATGGTGACGTGAAGAATCTCGGTGTGAAAAAGGCTCTCTTCTACGTTCTGGTCGGGGCGCGGATGCCCAGCGTCCTCTCGGAGCTCTTGTTCATCACGAACAAGGTGGAAGCGCGGACCTTGACCCAAAGGGCCTACCAGGATGCGATCGTGGAAGGGCTCTTCAACGGGATCAAGAAGTATCACGAGAGCCTGCTCGTGGTCAAAAACTTGTAGGTGAGGTGAGGATGGACGCGGCGGCGCTTTCCCGTTTTCTCATGGATGAGATCGGCTCTGACGCCGATCTTGCCCGAGGGGCGCGCGCCTACGTTCAAAGGGGCCGAGCGCTGCTCTATGAGCGGCACCGCGCCGGCGCCGGAGGGGCGGAGATCGTCTCCGCCTATTCGACGATGATGGATTATCTGATCCGTCATCTGTTTGAGGTGGCAAGCCGCGATTTCATCAGCCGCTACCCGAGCCTAAACACCCGCTGCGCGCTCATCGCTCAAGGAGGATATGGCCGCACAGAGCTCAGTCCTTACTCGGACATTGATCTGCTGTTCCTCCATACCTGGAAGCCGACGCCGTATGTGGAATCGGTGACGGAAAAGGTCCTGTACACACTTTGGGATGCGGGGCTTGTGGTGGGTCACGCCACCCGCAGTATTGCGGCGTCGATCCAACTTGCCAGCAGGGATATGAAAGTCAGAACCGCTTTGATCGACGCTCGCTATCTCTGTGGGGATCTCGACGTCTATACCGACCTTGAGAAGGCGGTCGAAGAGAACCTGCTCAAGCGGGGCCGGGAGCGCTTCATTCGGGAGAAATTGGCCGAAAACCGCCTTCGGCATGAGCGCTATGGCGGCTCGGTTTATCTTCTGGAGCCCGATATCAAGGAGGGCGAAGGGGGACTGAGGGACATCCAAAGCGCGCTGTGGATCGCCAGGGTCGAGCATCCCGTCAAGGACTTTGACGACTTGGTGCGGTGCGGCATCCTCCAGCCGCGCGACCTCACCGAACTTGAGGAGGCGCGGGATTTCCTCTGGCGCGTCAGAAACGAACTCCACTTTTCCTTGGGCAAGCACCAGGATCAGCTCACCTTCGAGCAGCAGGAGAAGGTTGCGCGGGTGCTCGGTTTTAAAGACGAGGGGGCTCTCAAGGGGGTGGAGGCCTTCATGCGGTCCTACTACCTGCGCGCCTCCCAGGTGAGTCGGATCGCCTCGTTGATCGTCCATCGAGCGGTGGATGCGTCTGTGCCTGTGCCGTCGAAGAGCCGGGCTACGGGAAGGGAAATCCGCGAGGGAGTCCGCGTCTCCCGGGGAGCGCTCTGGGTCTCCAGGCCCGAGATCCTGAAAGCGGAGCCCGAAAATCTCATCAGGCTTTTCGCCGATGCCCAGAGGCATCGGGTCGAGCTGAGCCATGAGACGCGCGAGCTCATTCGCGACCATCTCGGGCTCATCGACGACCGCTTGCGCCGTTCTCCTGCGGTTGGCGTGCTCTTTCTTCAGATTCTCAAGTGGAGGGAGCGCGTTTACGAGACGCTTTCAGAGATGCACCGTTGCGGCGTTCTGGGGGCTCTGATCCCGGAATTCGGCCGCCTCCTCTGCATGGTGCTTCACGATCTTTACCATATCTACACCGTCGACCAGCACTCTCTCAGACTGGTCATGGAGTTAGAGCGGCTGAGGACCGGAGAGTTCAGGGAGTCGCTGCCTTTGCTCACCCAGCTCGCCCGCGAGGCGGAAAAAATCGACATCCTCTATCTGGGGCTTCTCTTCCATGATATCGGGAAAGGTTACGGGGGAGGTCATTCCGAGCGCGGCGCTCGCATGGCGCGGCAGATCGCGCGTCGAATGCGGCTCAATGCTGACGATGCCGCCCAACTCGTTTCTCTCGTGCGCTACCACCTGCTTTTCGCCCACACGGCCTTCCGCCGGGACTTGGAAGATGAGAAGACTCATACCGATTTCGCGCGCACGATGAGCAACATCAGCAATCTCAAGATGCTTTACTTGCTCACCTATGCCGATATCCGGGCCGTCGGTCCCCAGGTATGGAACAACTGGAAGGCGTCGCTGCTGGAACAGCTTTACCTGAAGACACTGGAGGTTCTGGAGAGCCTGGAGAAAGGCGAGCCGACGAGACTGGATCGCCGCTCGAGGGCGCGCCGGATTCAGGCTCGCCTGCGTCGTCGTCTCGGGCGCCGGTACGGGGCGGAGCGCGCGCGCGCCTTTTTCCAGCTTATGCCGGAGCGGTATTTTCTGACCACGCCCGAAGACGAGGTGCCGGGTCATTTTGAGCTGATGGAGAAGTTTACCGATCAAGTCTACCTGAGCACGCTGCGCCACTTTCCCGAGCGGGAATTCAGCGAGATCGTGATCTGCGCCAGAGACCGCCCCGGCCTCTTTGCCCGGATTACCGGCGTCTTCGCCGCCCACCGGCTGGATATCCTGAGCGCGCGCATCACCACCCGCAGGGACGGGATCATCCTGGACGTTTTTCGCATCTCCCACGCCGGCAGGCCGGAGGCGGCGATGGATGTGCGGAAATGGGCTAGGGTTGAAGCCACTCTGGAAGGGGTCCTCGGCGATACCATCGACGTGGCGCGCCTGGTCGAGGAGTCGGGTCGCCCCTCGCTTTTCCGCAAGCCGGCTCCCAAGGTTCCCACGCTGATTCAGATCGACAACGAGGCTTCCGACGACTTCACCGTCGTGGAGGTGTACACCCAGGACCGCGTCGGCGTGCTGTTCACGATTACGTACGGGCTCCATCAGCTGGGCCTCTCCATCTATCTCGCGAAGATTTCGACCAACGTGGATCAGGTGGCCGACGTCTTTTACGTTGCTGATGAGCGGGGCGGAAAAGTCCGGGACAAGGATCGGGTGGATCAGATCCGTCGCACCCTCTATCAAAGGTTGGTCCTAGAGGATGAAGGAGCGGCTCAGCAGTCACATTGACGCCTTTCTCTCCATGCTTGCGGTAGAGAAGGGGCTATCGCGGAATACGCTGGAGGCTTACAGCCGGGACCTCAACCGCGCCGCGGACTTTTTGCGTGACCGTGGAATCGGGGCTTGGGAAGAGTGCCAGGCGCCGCATCTGCGCTCCTATTTCTCGCGGCTGCGGGAGCGGCGGCTCAGCGTGCGCTCGATTGCCCGAAACGTGGTCGCCCTGCGCCAGCTCTACCGGTTTTTGGAAAAAGAGGGCGTCGTCGATGAAAACCCGCTCCCGTCTGTGTTCCTCCCCAAAGTCTCGCCGAAGCTGCCGCACACTCTGAGCCGGGAAGAGGTGCGGCGGCTTTTGGCCCAGCCGGATCCGTCGAAGCCCCTGGGGTTACGCGATCAGGCGATGATCGAGTTGCTCTACGCAACCGGGCTCAGGGTCTCGGAGTTGGTAACTCTGCAAACGCATCAGATCGATCTTCAGGGCGACTACCTGACCGTTCGCGGAAAGGGAGCGAAGGTGCGCCTGGTTCCGTTTGGCAGGTGGGCGACGGACAGCCTGGTGCACTACCTCCGGGAGGCCAGACCCAAGCTGCTCAAGGGACGGACCGGCGCCTTCCTATTCGTAGGCCGCTCGGGCAAGAAGCTTACGCGGCAGGGGTTTTGGAAACTGATTCGTCGCTACGCCCGCGCCGCCGGTATCGAAAAGCGGGTGACGCCGCACACCCTGCGCCACTCCTTTGCCACTCATCTCCTAGAGGGCGGCGCCGATCTCCGCGCGATCCAGTCCATGCTTGGTCACGCGGATATCTCGACCACGCAGATATACACCCATGTAAGCCGCGCGCACCTGAAGGAGGTCCACCGCAGGTTTCATCCGCGGGAAAAAGCGCCGGCGGACAGGCCGCGGCGTTAAAGGACCGGTGTATGCTGGATCGCTATTTTCAGTTGCGCGAGCGCGTAACGACGGATCGCTTTGCCTGATCTA
>MGSI01000041.1 GCA_001798455.1 Deltaproteobacteria bacterium RIFCSPLOWO2_02_FULL_57_26
CTTTGTTCCCGCGGCAGAAGGCTCCTATCCGTCTCCCCATGGCGGAACAAAATCGCGTATCCACCACGCCTTAGCTCTTGAAATGACACCTGCGTCTCTTGCGCAGCTGCGGACGAGGCCGTGCCGGATAAAACCACCAAGAGGGTCGACACCGTAATCAGAAACGCTTTCATCTTCGTATCTCCTTTCTGCTTTGGTTATTTTTCTCTTTCTCAGTTTAGTTCAAAACTCGGCTAATGAATCGCTCGTCCATGGGAGATTCGGACCGGTCGGCCCGAAGGCCTGCTTGGCCTTGGCCTAACCATAGGTGCAAGTGCGCTGCCAAACCGAAGAATTCGCACCTCGGTTCAGCAACCCGGCGAATCAACAGGAGAATTGGCGCGAAGGTTCTTTAAGGCAGATGGGGAAGAAAAAAGGGAAAGGTAACTTTTAAGCTACTTCCTGGTAACAACAAAGTTCCCGTGAGCTTATTTTCGTTCTCTCCGCAGAGACTTGCAGACCTTCCTGACGTCTATTAGCCTAAGGATGTGAACGACATCCAGAAATTCCTGCTTTCGCGCGCCGAGCAGGAAAAAATAAAAGGTCTAATTGAGAAGAGCCCCTCCCCTGCCCTCGCCCGCACCAACGTCGTAAGGCTGATTGAAAGCGGCGGCCTGGCCTGCTGGAAAAAATTTCCTTCTGCGCATCTCGAAGCGCTGATCCAACTTTTGGGTGGGAGCGCCTATTTAGGAGATTATCTGGTCCAGCAAGGAAGGGCGTGGGGCGAATTATTTATCAAGCAGATCAAGGTCGGTGAAAAAACCGCCTCGCGCCACCTTACGGAGCTCGCCCCGCTCTTAAAACAGCCGACTTCCTCCGAAGATTTTGTCCGGGCGTTGCGCCGGCACAAACGGCGCGAGTATCTCCGCATCGGGGCGCGGGACCTTATGCCTGGCGTTTCCGTGGAGGAGACGATGAGGGAGATCACCACGCTTGCCGACGCCATGCTCGAGGCGGCCTACCGCTTCTGCCGCCGGGAACTGGAAAAGGATTACGGCGCGCTCAAGCTCCCACATGGCGGCGGCGAAAACCGCTTCGTCATCCTTGGCATGGGGAAACTGGGAGGCGAGGAGCTCAATTTCAGCTCCGATATCGACCTGATCTACCTCTACGAGGAGGAAGAAGGAGAGAGTGAGGGCGGTGGCAAAGGAAGAAAAACGCCACGGGAATTCTTCACCGGTCTGGCGGAGAGAATCACTCGCGCGATGGGAGAGGTGACAGAGGAAGGCTTTGTCTTCCGCACCGACCTTCGGCTTCGGCCCATGGGGCGCAGCGGCCCGCTGGTTCAGTCCACCGCTTCCGCCCTGCTCTACTACGAGTCGTGGGGGCAGTGCTGGGAGCGGTCCGCTCTGATCAAGGCCCGACCCGCTGCGGGCGAACAGGATCTCGGCGCGCGCTTTCTCAAAGAGATCGAGCCGTTCATCTACCGGCGCTATCTGGATTTCACCACCGTCGAAGAATTGCGGCACATGAAGCTGAGAATCGAGCATGAACTCCTGGCTCCCCGTCAACAAGAGCGCAATCTAAAGCTCGGGCGCGGGGGTATCCGCGAGATCGAATTTTTCACCCAGGCCCTGCAGCTCGTCAACGGCGGCTATGAGCCGCGCCTGCGTGAGCGGAGCACGCTACCGGCCCTCAACCTCCTGGCTCGCCATGGCTACGTCCCGGCGCGGGAAACCCTCAGCCTGAGCGCCGCCTACCGCTTTCTCCGCGACGTGGAGCATAAGATCCAGATGGTCCAGGAGGCTCATACCCATTCCATTCCAGATAAAGAAGAAGAGGAGCTGGCTCTGGCCCGCCGCCTCGGATATTCCCGACAGAAAGGCGCCAGCGAGCGCAAGCTCTTCTGGCGTGATTACCTCAAACACACGGCTTCCGTCCGCCGGGCGTTCGACCGGCTCTTTTACGGCGCCCAAAAAGAGATCGCCTCCGAAGGGAGCGGCGGCTGGCAGCAAATTTGGGATGTTCTGGACGAAGAAGAAATCATCCTGGAAAATCTCGCAAGGCTCGGCTTTAGCGATCCGCAAAGGGCGCACCACAACCTGCTCGCGGTGCGCAACGGAGAGCCCTTCGCCCCGCCTAGCCCGAGAAGGCTCAAGGCGCTACGCACTTTGGGCCCGGCGCTGATGGCGGAGATCGTCAAATCCGGCTCTGCGGATCAGGCCCTCTTCAACCTGGCCGAGTTCAACCACCGGCTGGGAGCGCGCACGGGTCTCCTTACGCTCCTGGCGGAAAATCCTAAAACCATGCGCCTCCTCATCAGCCTCTTCGCCAGTAGCCAGTTCCTGACCGACCTTTTTCTCAAGCGCCCCGAACTCCTGGACAGTCTGATCCGCTTCGATCTGACTCGGCTGCGCAAAACCAGGGACGAGCAACTCAAAGAGATGCTCACCGCGCTGGCCGACGCCGCGGACCTGGAAGCCCGGCTCAATACGCTACGGCGCTACCGCGCGGAGGAATTCATCCGTATCGGCCTTCACGACTTGGGAGCCACTCTGGAGATCGAGGATGTAGTCGAGCAACTCTCCAACCTTGCCGATGCCTGTCTCGAGTGCGCGTTGAGGCTCGCCGCCAAAGAGATGGAAAAAAGCTCCGGCAAGCTCCAGGGAGCGAGATTCGCGATCTTGGGGATGGGAAAACTGGGAGGGAAAGAGATCGATTACAACTCCGACCTGGACCTCATCTTCATCTACGATGCGCCGGATGAAGCCCAAGGCGAAGGCGGACCTTCGCAGCGCCTTAGCGCGCACGAGTACTACATCAAGCTCGGGCAGAGACTCATCACCTTTCTCTCGGCCCCCACCGAAGAGGGGATTCTCTATAAGATCGACATGAGACTACGCCCTTCGGGGAAATTCGGTCCGCTGGTCTCCTCTCTGGAGGCCTTCCGCGACTATCACCGGAGCAGCTCCCTACTCTGGGAAAGGCAGGCTTTGATCAAGGGGCGCTGGGTCGCCGGCGATCGCGGCCTGGGCGCCGAGGCCGAGCGCATCGCCGGGGCCTTTGCCTATAGGAGCCAGGGGCTCACGCACGAGGACATAGCGGAGATCCATCACCTGCGGATGCGCATGGAGCGGGAACTCGCGCACGAGGACCTCTCCCGTTTCAACTTGAAAAAAGGACTGGGAGGGATGGTCGACATCGAATTTCTCGCGCAAATGCTCCAGCTATCTTACGGATTCCGCGCCCCCAAACTGCGGCAACGGGGAACCCTGGCCGCCCTCAGCGCCCTGCGCGAGCATAAAATCTTAAAGCAGAGCGAATACCGGTTGCTCTCTCAGGGCTATCTTTTCCTGCGCCGGCTCGACCATCGCTTGCGTCTGGAGCGCGGCCTGTCGCTCGACGTCCTGGAGCGCGAGGCGGACAAGCTTGAGGGCATCGCGCGGGCCATGGGGTATAAGGCCTCGAGGAAGCCGCGGCGCAGCGGCCGGAAGGGCGCCGGAGAGCTTTTGCTCGAGGATTACGAACTTAGGCGGGAGCGTATTCGGGGCTGTTACGAGCGCTTTTTCGCGCCCGGGGATCGATCCGCCGCTCAAGGCTAGAAGAAAATTTTGACTAGCCGCCGGGAGCTGTGGTATGCTGCCGCTCATGAAAGCTATTCTAAATAAAACTTTAACCCTTAGCCTCCTTATTGTCCTGCTTCTTTCCTCCCGGGTCCTAACCGCCGCCGAAGCTCCCCTCGAACCGCAGCCCCCTGTCCAATCAACACCCGCGGTAGGAGAAGACCTGGGGTATGGGGTCGGCTCCGTCCTAGCGAGCGTCATCTATAGCCCGCTGAAGATCACCTACGCCGCCCTCGGCCTGATCACGGGAGGACTCGGCTATGTGCTCAGCGCCGGGAGCCCGGATGTCGCGAACAGCATTATTTATCCGGCGGTCGGAGGAAACTACGTCATCACGCCGAATCACCTTAGGGGTGTAGAGCCGGTCATCTTCATCGGGCCACCCGGCCCCAACCATTTCCAGACACAGATGGCCTCCCCCGCGCTTCCGCCTCCCCAGCCCTAAGCGCCGCAGCAGACTCCCCGCTTCGAGGCCTTGACGAACTCCACAAGCGTAGTCAGCTCGGGAGAAAGCTCGCCGTTGGCTTCGATCTCCTTGACCGCCAGAGAAAGATTTCTGCCCTTGCGAAACAAAACGCGGAAGGCTCCTTTGAGTTCCCGGATGATCCGTTCGTCAAAACCGGCACGCTTGAGTCCCACGACGTTCACGCCACGCACCGTGTGCTGCCAGTCCACGATCGAATAGGGTGGGACATCCCGGCTGGTCGCGCTCAGCCCCCGCATCAGCGAGAATTTTCCTACGCGAACGAACTGATGCACGACGCAATTGCCGGAGATAAAGGCATGGTCCCCCACCTCTACATAACCGCCTAAGAGAGCGCCATTGGCTATCACAATGTGGTCGCCGAGCCGGCAGTTATGCCCCACGTGAGAGCCGGCCATCAGGAAATTATGGTTTCCGATCACTGTCGCGGAGCCCGGCCCCGTGCCCCGGTGAATCTGAACATGCTCGCGGAAAATATTGTGGTTGCCGATCTGGAGATAGCTCTCCTGGCCCTGATAGGCCCTGTCCTGAGGCGCATCGCCGAGGGCCACACCGGCATGGATCTGGTTGTCCTCTCCGATTTCGGTCCAGCCGGTGAGAAAGGCGTGGGCCATCACCCGGGTGCCGCGGCCGATTTTTACCGGACCGTCAATCACCACGTAGGGGCCGATCTCAGCCTCGTCATGGATCTCGGCCCGGGAATCAACCACAGCGGTCACGTGAATAGCCATAGAAGCAGATCAATTAGGAAGATTCTTCGTCGTCGCCGCCTTCCTGATCAGATTTTTGCTCCAGCTTTGCTCCGGGAATACGGTAGCGGCCCTCGGTCCAGGAGCCGAGGTCGACGAGTTGGCAGCGCTCGCAACAAAAGGGGCGGTGCGGGTTCTCTTCCCAGGGCACCTGAGCCTGACAAATCGGACACTTGACGACAAGCGGCATAAAATCAGCGACTACGCGGCCTGTGTCTTCCTCTTGTTTTTCCCCCGAAATTAGCCATGATTATCCCATTTTCCCAATCCCTGTCCACCCCAAAGACGGGTCATGAGGGACAGGCAAAATGAAAACGGGGCCAGGTTAGGGAATTTCCATCATCGGTCACACCGGTTCAAGGAGGGTCTATCATGAGATTACAGAACAAAGTCACTGTGATTACGGGTGCGGGCCACGGGATCGGCAAAGCTTATGCCCAAAGGTTCGCCGAGGAGGGCGCCCACGTCGTTATCGCGGATATCGACGAAAAGGCGGGCCAGGCGGTCGCTGACACGTTAGGCAACGCAGGGCTGTCTACTTGGGCGCGTGCCACCGACGTCAGGAGCTACCCGAGCGTTGAGGGCCTGATGCGTGAATCTGTAGACCGGTTCGGGCGAATCGATGTCCTGCTCAACAACGCCGCAATCTACGTCACGCAGCAGCTGTGGAAAGGGCCGGTGGAGGAACTACCCTTGGAGGAATGGGATCGGGTCATCGAAGTCAATCTCAAGGGAGTCTTTCTCTGTTGCCGCGCCGTGATCCCGATCATGAAACGGCAGAAGAGCGGCAAGATCATCAACATCGCCTCGGGAACCTTCTTCTCGGGCAGTGGCAATATGCCCCATTACACGACCTCGAAAGGTGGAGTTGTCGCGCTCACGCGCGTCATGGCGAGACAGCTCGGACCCTGGAACATCAACGTTAACTGCATGACACCGGGTTCAACCATGAGCGAGGAGGTCGTGAACGACGAGATCGTCAAACGCCGGGAGGCCGGCATCACCCAGCGCTGCTTCAGCCGTATCGAAAAGCCCGAGGATGTCGTGGGCACCGCGCTTTTCCTCGCGAGCGCCGATAGCGACTTCATAACCGGCCAGCTCCTCGTCGTCGAAGGCGGCGCCATCATGCATTAGCAGGGCTCGCCTGAAGGGTCAAGAAGCGCTCTGGGCGGTTAGTCTTCTCAGCGTTTTTGGATTGCATTTTCACAGCGTTTTAATGCATAAATAGCAGGCTGAAATGACCTGGTATCACCTCTTCGATCCGACGGCGGAAAAATGGCTCGCGTTGGCGATCTTTGCGGTTTGTTTCGGTCTGATTCTCTACCGCAACGTGAAGATCGTTTACGTCTCGTTGGGAGCGGCCGCGCTGCTGGTTGCTCTCGGCATTACTTCTCCAAGCTCCGCGCTGCTCCGGATGGTTGACTGGGATGTCCTGGCCATCTACTGGGGCTACGGCATGCTCGCCTTCAGTTTCAGGGAGAGCAGGATTCCAGCTCTCATCGCTTCCTATGTGCTGGCCAGAATAAAGAAGGAAAAATACGCTCTCCTCTTTCTCTGCAGTTTGTCCGCCTTTCTGTCCGCTTTCATGGCCAACCCGGTAGTCGTGATCATGCTGGCTCCCCTGGCTATAGAGATGGCTGAGCGCCTCAAGGCATCTCTTTTCCTCTACCTGGTCTGCCTCGCTATCAGCTCGAACGTCGTGACCACCGTCACCATGGTAGCGGATCCTCCCGCGCTGATCCTGGCCATGGCCACGGGCATGAGCTTTCTCGATTTTTACTGGTTTCAGGGAAAAATGAGCCTCGGGACATTGTCGGTTGTCGGCGTGATCGTCGCCCTGTTGACGCTCCTCTTTCAATTTCGGGATCTCAACAACTCGGTCGATCTGGCCGAACAAAAGATCCGAATAACATACGGGGCTCTCATCATTTTTATATTGAGCATCGTGGCGCTGGCGATGATGAGCTATCCGCAGGTCAAAACAATCCTGGCGCCGGTATCCATGAACCATCCGGGTATCATCGGAGTCCTGGTCGGCGGATCCGCCCTTCTGATAGAGCGCAGGGTAGTGCGGGAGATGATCGCGGATTTTGACTGGGATACCCTGTGGTTTCTGATCGGGATCTTTATCGTCATCGGCGCCGTCGAAAAGGTTGGGCTGCTTAAGGATATTGCAGGCTGGCTGGCCGGAACAGGCTTAACGAGCCCGACCGTCTATCTCCTCATCCTCACCTGGATCTCCGTAATCCTCTCGGCTTTCATTGACAACGTTCCGTATACGATTCTCATGATCCCGGTTTGCAGCTATCTAGCGCAATCCCTGGGCATAAGTCCTTGGCCGCTCTATTTTGGAATGCTGGTGGGGACGGGGATCGGCGGGAATATTACCCCGGTCGGGGCTACGGCAAACGTGCTGGCCTGCGGGATGCTGGAAAAGCGCGGTTATCGGATTGACCTCTGGCATTTTATGAAAATTAGCATCCCCTTCAGTGTGGCCGCTGTCCTGGCTGTGCATATACTTCTCCAATTACTCTGGTTATAAAAGATCGCCGCAGTCCCCGAGCGGCAAAACGCCGCCCAAGCAGATACGATATCTGTGCAAGGTGACGAGAATTTCTCCAGGCGCGTGAAAAGATTTGGAGCGGGCGACCGGGATCGAACCGGCAACGTCCAAACGGCTCGATTTGACAGACATTCGGGCATCCTATAGCATGACTTTAGTTGGACTTTCTAACTTTCCAGCAGGAGAATTCCCCATGGCCTTAGTCAAAGTCAAAGAGAAATACCAGGTTACCCT
>MGSI01000042.1 GCA_001798455.1 Deltaproteobacteria bacterium RIFCSPLOWO2_02_FULL_57_26
GAGGCGCAACCACTCATCTCGGCCTCGGTTGAAATATTCTTTCGGAGGTTGGCCATCTTTTTCGCGTGGAAATCCTTTTTCAGCCCAGGCCTTGAAGCCCTTGCGAACCATGGGATAACGAAGCCGGCGGTCACCATAAAAACGCCGCGTGAGGGCCAGCCCCTTCTGGCAGACGCGAGGGTCCCACCGATGGGTGACCCTCGACCCGTACAGGTCCGTCGCCTCGCCGTATTTCATGGTCGGGCCGATCCGCGTGACCACGCCGTCGCGAACGAAGGCATTCAAGATGCAGTTATGCGTATCGTTAGGGGCGCAGAGAAACGTAAAGGTCGAGTCATATTTCCAGAGATCGCGATACGCCTTTTCCCAGTCGCGGTTCGGGTAGGCCGCCAACGGATTTTCAATCGCTTGAAGGCCCCAGGCATCACTCACCGAGAGCACGAACGTCGAAAAGCCCGCAGCCCCGACCCACTCCAGAAATTCACGGCGGCTAATGTTCTTCATTTTTTCCCCTCCCATGTTCGAAGGAACGCGACAATCGATGAAATCTCCGCGTCCGTCAGGGCTCCTCGTACCGTTGAACCCGCGCCGAATGCGACCATCGAGGTTCCCGTTCGGCCGTTTTGAATGGTCTTGAAGAGATAAGTGTCCGTGGCGAGATCGAGTAAAACTCGGTTGTTGAGCGCAGGCCCCTCCCGACCTTCTCCGCGATCTCCGTGGCACGCCGCGCAGGCTTTGACATACAAGCGTTCCCCTGCCACCACGTCACCCTCAACCCACCGGCGAGGCTTGGGGTCTCCTTCATAAGCTGCTCCTCCGAGATCTCGGACGTACGCCACCAGCCGACTGATTTCCTCGTCGCGGAGGCCCCCTTCTTGCTGTCCCCAAGCCGGCATCCGCCGCCCGGGCCTACCCCGCTTGATCTGCTCCCTTAAGAAATCGTCCGAAACCAGCCGAAGGAAGTCAAGGTTTCCGATGGCGGGGAACGCAGCGAAACCCGGGTAACGCATGCCTTCGCCCCCCGCGCCATGGCAGGCGGCGCAGAAGGTTCCATAGAGTGTCGCACCGTCGGTAGCGAACTCTCTCATCCCGAAACGCTCAGCCCGAATCCGGTCCTTCGGCCAAAGAGCTTCCGGATAATTCCGCCGGCGCAGAGACAAGACATAAAAGGTAAGCTGGTCGACCTGCCGCTCTGTCAGTCCCAACTCGGGCATGGCGGAACCCTGCACCACCGCCGCGGGAGAACGGAAATGCTGTTTGAACCAATTCGCGAGTGTCCGTTCGCCTTGCACCTGGGCGAAACTGAGTTGTCCCGGATCTCTGTTTCCAACCGCGGTCAGATCCGGGCCGTCATCGCCACCGACACCCCGCACTTTGTGGCACCCGCGGCATCCCAGCGTATGAAAGAGGGCTTTGGCTTCCGATAGACCGGGCGCGCCAACACGGGAACGAAGATATTCATCGATCTCGCGCCGCTCCGACTCGGAAAGCTCGCCAAACGCAGAGACCCAAGGACCGGAAGCGGCCTTCTTTTTTTGCTCCATATGGTGTTCGTACCAGTTCGCCTTGAATCCATACGCACCCACGCGGGAGAGATCGGGTCCCTCTTGTCCTCCCGCTCCGCCCGGGCGAAGCGTCCCGCCCCGTCCGTCCAGCTTGTGGCAAGCCAGGCAATCGGCTTGCTCAAAACGGGCCCTTCCCTTTTCAAGCTGCGTGAGGTTGGGAACACTCAAGTGGGTGTGACATCCCCCGCAGCCGGCGAACAAGTATTCTTTGGGAAGCATCGGTTCCGGCCAATGGGGGACGGTGCCATGCGCGTCCGCAGTATCGGTCGCTCGCCCCTGGCCGCCGTGACAAACCGTGCAGCCATAAGAGGCGGGATCGTGGACGACGTCGCGGTGGCGCCCGAAAAGCCGGTCCCCTTCGATGCCGCTCTCGCCCGGCGCCATCCCGACGTGGCAGCTCACACACCGATCCGTTGCCCCGACTTCGCGGCTGACGATCTGTCTGAGCTGGATCGTAAACGCATCGGCCTGGGAGGAGGGAAGCCGCGCCTGAATCCCCCACTGGATCACGCGCCAATCGCGCAAGAAGTTTTCATCGACGGCGGCCCACAAAAGCACCGCTAGCGCTGCGAGACTTGACCAAAGCAGCAGGTGTTTGTTCGCCTTCATCTTCTCAGTGTCCTGGCCATTGCGATGGAGACCAATAAAAATCCCAGTTCGGTCCGCGGAAATACGATCCAATCACCGTGAGCACGACAAAGCCGCAAACAAAGCAGGTGAAAAGAGCGAGAGCGCCTGCCCGCGTCGAGTCGTACTTTCTGAGACACCAAACGGAGTAAACGGCGTAAAGAAAGGTAAGAAGCGTTCCCGGGTTGACGAGGGTAACCACAAGCTGAGGCGTGTTGGGCCACCATTGTCGAATCCAGCCGAACCGAATCACGAACGCCTCAACCGCCACTACAGCCGCAAGGCCGAAGATGGCCGAGCCGACGACCAGCGGCCGTCCTCCCGGTCCGCCGAACCATATTCCGGTCCCTTCCGTTTCTCGATCGAGATACGGAATCAGGCCCAGACCGATCAGCACGATCATCGGGATTCCGATGCCCCCCATGAAGGCGGAGTGCGACACCAGTTCTTGAAGCCCGAGAAAATACCACGGAGCTTTGGCGGGGTTTTCAGGGACTGCCGGGTTGGCCACCTCTTTTAACGGGGCGTCGAGAAAAATCGCAAGGATTACGGAGAGCGCGATCGTCAACATGAACACTGCGGCTTCGCCGAACAGGAGGTGAGGCATAGAAGGGATCGTCTGTTCCGGTCCGCGCCCCACGACCGCTGTCCTTCCTTTTACGATCGCAGCCAAGCTGTAGGTCTTTTGCGGCGCCTCTGTAAAAACCGGATAGACCTCCCCCGAGGGAGGCCCGAGCCGGGTGTCCGCGTCGACGGGTCTTGCCAGGCCGCCGTCTTTACGAATTCGCCAGAAGTGAACCGCGATGAGCGCCACCAAAGCCAGCGGGAGAATCATTACGTGAAAAAGATAGAAGCGGATGAGGGCCTCTTCTCCGACTTCTTCGGAACCCAAGAGGATCAACTTCTGCAATCCACCCACGTCAAACCATTGCGTCATCCCCAGCGCATCCGTCACTTCCCGTGGGGATTGCGCGATGTTCGCTCCGATCGTGATCGCCCAATACGCCAACTGATCCCACGGAAGAAGATATCCGGTGAAAGAGAGGCCGAGAGTGACCGCCAATAGGCCCATGCCGGTCACCCAATTGAATTCGCGCGGCGGCCGATAAGCCGCGGTATAGAAGACACGGGCCATGTGAAGGAGAACGATCACCACCATCATATTGCCCGACCAGCGGTGAATGTTCCGGATGAAGCGTCCCGTGGGCACGACGAAATGGATGTCTTTGATGGAAAGGTAGGCGACGTCCGGGTACGGCTTGTAATAGAACATGAGCAGCACGCCGGTCGCCACGAGAACAAAGAAGCAGGAGAAGGCTGCAATGCCCAAGCCCCAAGTGGCGGACCATCGAAGGCTCCATCGGTGCGTCCGAACCGAATGCAAGTGGAGAAAGACATTTCCAAAGACAAACGTCGAGCGAGTCCGATCCGAATGAGGCCTTCCCGAACGGAACATCGTCTCGGTAAACCGATGAGGAGCGGCTTTGAGGTTTTCAACGAAACGCCCAACCGCCGATTCCTCTCCTGCGTTCCGTTTTTCCACGACATTGTTCATGCGATCACCGTTGTCCCCGCCGCGACTGCCTTTCCCTCGTCGACTAAGAAAATGTCTCCGCCCAAATGCTTCAGTTCGACCCACGGCAGTCCTTTGGGTGCCGGCCCCTTCAACACGGACCCATCCTTCGCAAATTTTGAGCCATGACAGGGGCAGTCAAAGCCGCTGTCGGTCGCTTTGACAATGCAGCCCAAATGAGTGCAAACGGTGGAGATCGCGTAGACATTGGCGCCGTCCTTATAGATGGCCACGGACCGACCGGCGGGTACATACGGCTGCCCGGTAGCTACTGAAGCAGGGAGCGTGACCTTGAATTTCTTAGATGGGGAGGGAAGCACAGCCGCTTTCGGCAACCGCATCGCCCCAAGGAATCCGAAAAGGAGAGCCGCTGCTGCCGACCACCACGCGGCAAGACCGAGAAAGTCCCGCCGCGGCATCGCCTCTGGTTCCAGTCGGGATCGGGCAGTTTGTGTGGGTTTGGCGTCGGTCGTCATGCGGTCCTCCACTCGGTTCGAAAGCTCACTCGTTCCATGGCAATGGCGTCCGCAGGGCAACGATCCACGCAAAGCGCGCAGCGAATGCAGCGATCCTCATCCTTCAAGATCGCCGAATTGGTTTCCCAGTCCGCGCTTTCACCCAACTGAGATTCCACAAGGTCGGCCAAGTCCCCCGTTTGGTTCAGGGAGGAGAGAGGGACAATCTTTAAGCAAAGCGTGGGGCAAACATCGGCACATCCGCCACACAGGATGCAACGGCTCCCATCGAAAACGGGTGTCACGCCGCAATCGAGGCAGCGCGAGGCTTCCCGCATCGCTTCTTCTTTTCCGAGGCATTTTTCAACCAGCGCTTTCGGGTTTCTAAGGCGTTCGTCCGGCTTTAAAGATGGGAGTTCCACGCGTGGAATCCGCTCAAAGCCGCGTTCGCGCTTGTAACGGTCGAGTCGAACGAAGCTCATGAGCGTCTCGGGGTGAAGCGTCCGCCCGGTCACATATTGGTAGACGGAGCGGGCCGCATTCTTTCCGGAAGCCACTGCATCAATCAACAGACGCGTTCCATGCGCGAGATCCCCCGCGACAAAGACGCCCTTCGCCGACGTCCTGAGTGTCGTCGGATCGACCTTCGGCCATCCCGGCCGGAACTGCTCGACATCGGCGCCGCCCTCTTCCAAAAAAGAAAGGTCGGGCGCCTGCCCCGCGGCAATCAAAACCGTGTCGCAATCCAGAGCCTGCCGGTTCTCCTCATCGAACTGAGGAGAAAAACGGCGTTGTTCATCATACACACGCAAGCACCGTTGAATTTCGAGGCCCATGACATTTCCCCGATCCCCCCGCCGGATGGCCACGGGCCCCCAACCCGATACCCGCTCGATCCCCTCCTCGTCTCCTTCGAGGATCTCCAAGGTATCAGCCGGCATTTCCTCCAGCGTTTCCAGCGAGACCAGACGAACGCGCCGTGTTCCCGGGAGACGGGCTGCTGTTCGAGCGGCATCGTAAGCCGCCTGGCGAACTACCGTACGGGCAACGTCATAAGCCACATTTCCCCCGCCGATCACGATCACGTCCGATCCCAGCGCTAAACTCTCACCGAGCGCCACCGATCGAAGGAAATCGACGCCGCCGAAAACGCCGGGACCCTGCTCGCCGGGAAAACCCAAAGCTCTCGACCGCTTCGCGCCCACAGCGATGATCACGGCGGAAAAGTCTTCTCGCAGAGACTGAAACGAAACATCGCGCCCGATTTTGGTATGGCAACGAATCTCCGCGCCGAGGGCTTCGATCACGGAAACTTCTCGTCGAATCAGCTCACGAGGAAGACGATATTCCGGCACACCCACCCCCAGCATTCCCGCCGCCAGCGGTTCCATCTCGAACACCACCGGCTTGAGGCCGAGAAGCGCCAGATCGTGTGCCGCGCTTAGCCCTGCCGGACCCGATCCGATGACGGCGACCCTTTCCCCCTTGGCGGGGATAAACGTTCCTTGAACGGCCGCCCGAAGCAAAAACGCCATCTCTTCGGCATCGCCCGCTACGCTTGGCAGATATCCCCGAACAGCTTCCAGGAGTTGCCCTGCAGGTCGCGCCTCTGCACCATAGGATTCGCAGACGAACCTCTTGAGAGCACGAATCGCAATCGGCCGGTCGATCGCTACAAACGATCCGTCGTCATCTGTCCGGGGAATCTTTCCCCGGCGGCAAGATAGCTCACACGGCGCGCCGCAGATTCTGCCGCAGATCGACGCAAAGGGATTAGGTCCTCTAGCGATGAGATAGGCTTGTTCGAAATCGCCGTTGGCGATCGCGCGTACGTAGCCTCGCGCATCCGTGTGTACAGGGCACGCGACCTGGCACGAAATCAGTCCTTTATGGTGACCGTTCTTGGGAACCTCAACCTGGATCAGCGCTTCCGCGAAACGACCTGCAAGTTCCATTTGGCCGTCAAGGGGTCAAAAGATGAACGGAGTCCTCTGACCGCGACGGGACGCAAAAGACATACCAAGCTCCTCAATTGAGGCATGATGGAGGGCCATTAAGGATATCTTATGTGGGTTTTCCAGGAATTAGGAAAAATGGACTCTCTTTTTCCGAATTCCGCAAAAGATCCGAGGACGGCGAGCCATGGCGGACCGAATATCACGGAGGAGATAAGATTCTCAACACTGAAAGGCCTGAATCCCATTCTCCTCTTCTCGATCAGGGCCATTTTAAGGGAGAAAGCTACCAGAGCTTGAGTGCAACAGCGTAGCCGGTAAGAAGCCCGTGGAAGAAAGCTTGTCGTTCCTTCCCAGTAGAGTTTTGGTAGTGCCGAGATGCCTCATCCAGTGCCTTCAAAAGCTTCTCGCGGCGTTTCTGTCGCGTTCCTCCGCCCAGCATCTTATCCAGAAGCACATGCACCGCCTTATCGTCCGCGATAGTATATTTGTGTTCGTGTGCCATGGTGAATGACCTCCTTTTATCGCTACACACAGAAAATTGGGCCCTAAAGTCTATCCACTCATCGGGTTTAGGTTCATAGAGGGTAACAACCCATACTGTTGATGGCATGTTGCCGCCGATGATACCCCCCTTTCTATGCGATCTAGCTGGAAACGGGCACCTCCTCCTGTGGATTTCGATTGAGAGTGAGGAGCTTTTGGCCATTGAGCTTCACTTCGGTCGTAACAGTCATCGTCTTAGCTAACGTGTTCTCCACGAAGCAATGCCTGCTCGCGTCTCGCGCTAGGGTTTCGATCTCGGCCTCCGCGACTTTCCCTTCAAGGCGCACGTCAAAGACCAGGTCTCTGAAATTACTCGGGAGATTTCGAACCAGGTGTAATCTCGCCGTTACCCTCAGATCCTCAATAGGAAGCTCCCGGCTGATCGCCAAACTGGCGTATTGCGTAGCCAGTCAGCCCGCGGCCCCAGCCAGAAAATAACCCAGAGGATGGGACCCCCGACACAACCCCCCTCTTTCAGCAGGTTCATCGATCCAAAACTTGAGTTCCTTATCTCCCGACTTGACCGTGGCCTCGAAACTCTTCTGCTCGTAATGCACGATGTCAATGCGGCCCGTACCCATCTCTTTGGCCGCCCATCGCTCGGCCAGGTGCTTCCTTGTCACTTCCCGAAGTTCGGGAACACTCCTTTTCATAAAAATGCTCCTTTCTATGGACTCTGTTGCTATGCGACAACCGGCCCTAAAATAGGGCAAGTCCATTCTGGGCGTCAAGGGAAAAAGTCCCTTGCCAAAGTCCTCTCCCTTAAATAGTATGGCGTCACGATAGCCTCCTTAGCAGAACTCCTGGAGGTCCTTGGATCAGAAAAAGTAAAGTATGCCCGATCCGTCTTCCAACATGATGAAAAAATATTTGTGCGCAGGCATCCTGACGCTTTTAGCTGCTCTTCTTGCATTTACGGTGCCCTCTAACTCGCAAGTCACGGAAAAGGAAAGAGCCTTCGACGAGAAAGTGAAAAAATTCTTAGACAAGCTGAGCGGCACCGATGAATACTATCAATACATGAAAAGCTTGCCTGAGTTTGAAACCAGCATCCATCCGCAAAGCCGCGCCGGTGTTGCCGTCAGTTGCAAGAAGAAGGAAAAGTAAAAACGACCGGGGAGAGCTTTTGAGTGGGCTTCCTAATACGTGAGCTTGTTGGATGAGCTATAGCGAAGGAAAAAAGAAAATTACCATAATCCCCCCATCCTCCCTCAAATCCCCCTTTCTCCCCCTTTGGTAAAGGGGGATAGAGGGGGATTTAGGAGAGCGAGGGGGGATTTGATGTCAATTTATTTAATTCCGCCACTATAGATAGATTGCGCTCGTTTTTGCTTCCGCAAGCTTTCGGTGGCCTCGTAGTCAACACTAAGATTCTCGGAATTAATCACGACGCCGTAGTCATCGCGCGCGCCACGGAGAGTGACGTATCCGTCCACGACATCGCCAAGGACAAGTTCCGGATCGCGATCCAGGGGATCACCGTAACCACCCCCTGCGTTCATATCTATCCGCACGACGTCGCCAGGCATAATCTGCGCCTCACGGGTTCTCGCCGGCACCTCGACACCGTTCACCGAAATGCCCCCAACGGTCGCCGGGCGTCCCCCAAAAACCCCCCACGGCGGCATCTTGCTTCTCAGGTCGCCTTTGCCGCGCACCGGTACCATGGCCTGCTCCAGAACCTCATACTCTCGCGTGCAGCCAAGTCCCCCGCGAAACTTACCCGGACCGCCCGAGTCGGGGCGCACGTCGAAGCGGACAATCCGGAGAGGAAACTCCGTTTCGTGGATCTCGATCGGACCCGGGCGAAATTGCCCCACACCCAACGTGCCATGGATGAGGGAAACACCGTCGCGGCTGGAAGTTGCGCCCAGCGCCGTGTCGAGTAGCTCCATGAGCATCCATGGTTTTCCCGACGCCGGCGCTGTCCCGAGAATACGGATGGCGCCGCCCCCTCCGGCCGAGCCTACGGCTTTCTCCGGACAAAACTCCCCCAGCGCTTTAAGGACCACGTCCGAAGTCAAATAAGCCAGCGGCACGTAGTCTGATACTGCCGCCCCGGGGCGGGGACAAACAATCGTTCCCTCCCGGAAGCGGGTTTGCACAACGTCGACAAAGCCGTGGTTGAAGGGGAGATTGGCGTCAGTCATGGCCATCAGGGCGAAATAGCAACAATTCTTGATCAGCCCCGGGACCACGTTGACCCGCCCGCGCGCCTGCTCGTCCGAGCCGCTAAAGTCGAAGAGGATTTCGCTCCCTTTTTTAGTGACCAGAACGTGGACGCGAAGCAGTCGATCAAAATTAATCCCGTCGTGGTCCAGGATTCCTTCCGCCTCATGCGTTCCGTCGGGCAGAGCCTGCAACACTTCGCGTAGCCGCCCGGCCACCCGGTGCCTCAGCTCCTCACATCCGCCAGTAACGGTTTGCACTCCAAAGCGGGCGCACAGATCCTGCATGCGCTGCGCTCCCACCCGACAGGCAGCCACTTGCCCCCGTAGATCGCCAAGGGTCTCCACCGGGATGCGGCTGTTTGCGGCGATGAGCCACTCGACCTCGCGGTTGACTTCCCCGCGCATATAGTATTTTAGCGGCGGGATCACCAACCCCTCCTCCCACAAATCACGGGCAACCGCGAGACCCCGCGGCCCGCCCAAGTCGGGCTTGTGGGCAAGAGTGGCGGTGTACGCCACCAGGGCCCCGTCCACAAAAACCGGCATGAGTATCACGGTATCCGATGGGTGCGTGACATTGCCCGCATAGGGGTGGTTAAAGAGGATTACATCGCCCTCGCCCAGCTCGTCCGGGCGATAGTATCGCGGCAGATGCTCGGCAATTGCCGAGAAGG
The DNA here is from genome assembly GCA_001798455.1 of Deltaproteobacteria bacterium RIFCSPLOWO2_02_FULL_57_26. Classification (GTDB taxonomy): domain Bacteria; phylum Desulfobacterota; class Binatia; order UBA9968; family UBA9968; genus 2-12-FULL-57-22. The sequence goes on from MGSI01000042.1 coordinate 9,567, forward strand.
AACCAAAGTGAAGCGGCAGCTTCTTGGAGACCGCCACAGTGCGCAGTCGGGAGTCCAGAAGGCCAGCGCTGCCATCCTCTGACTCGCGTAGAACCGTAGAGTATCCGCTGTGGAAGAGAACCACCCGCATCTCCTCGACGATGCTGGTGACCTTCGAGTGGATCAACTCCAGGACTATGGGGTCCAGTCCTTCTGTCATACCCTCTCCGTGTCGAGTTCGATGATGACGTTTCCAAAGCGATCCACGAGGGCCTCGCGCTCGGGTTGGACCACAATGGTTGAATCCATCTGCTCAATGATGGCGGGCCCCTGAAGACGGTTGCCACAGAGAAGCCGCTCCCGCGCATAAATGGGGCAATCAAACCAGCCATCGAAATAGGCCCGGCGGCGGCCCTTCAGCGCGACATCCGGGTTCTCCCCGTCAAGAGACAACTCCCGCACTACAGGTTTAGGAAGAACCACCCTGGCAGTCAGGCGGTAGTTCACGATCTCAACCCGCTGGTCAGTCGCCCGGGATCCGTAGTGCTTCTCATGAAGGTCATCGAACAACCGACGCCATGCGAGCCTGTCGGCCTCCTTTAATCCATTCCCCGCCACGGGTACAGGGAGCTCATATTTCTGGATGCTGTAGCGGAGGTCCAGGGCCCGTTCGTGCTGAATGCGGTCGGGGGAGATACCTTGCGCCTCAAACTCCTGTCGAGCTTGAGCCTCCATGGCCTCAAAACGCTCCTGGACTTCGCTTGCCGTTACGTCCTCCAGGTCGGCGAAACGAGTCTGAACGTAGTCCCGCTTGAGATCCGACACGAGAAGCCCCATGGCCGAGGCGAGCCCGGGGAATGGGGGAACCAGGACTCGAGGAATCTTCAACTCCTCCGCCAACTGGGCAGCGTGCACCGGGCCAGCCCCCCCAAAAGCGACCAATACGTACTGGCGCGGATCCTCGCCCCTGGAGACGGTTACCAAACGTAGGGCCTCCACCATTTGGGAATTTACGATCTTGACTATGCCGTTAGCTGCGGCGATCAAGTCGAGGCCTAATGGCTCGGCTACTTTCTGAGCGATGGCGTGGGCCGCCGCCGACGGGTCGAGGCGAACCTTTCCACCCAGAAAGTAGTCTGGATTGAGCCAGCCAAGCGTCAGGTCCGCGTCGGTAACCGTAGGAGCCTCACCACCCCCGGGATAGCATGCCGGGCCGGGTTCGGCGCCGGCGCTCTGCGGACCCACCTTGAGCATTCCGCTTTGGTCGATCCAGGCGATGCTCCCGCCGCCCGATCCGATCTCCACCAAGTCCAGGGACGGAGCCGTGACAAGCCACTCCCCGGCCTGGAAACGGGGGACGACTCTAGGCTCGCCCCCCTCGATGATTCCGGCTTTGGCAGTTGTGCCTCCCATGTCAAAAGAGATTACTTTTAGGTGGTCGGTCATTCGGCCGATATGAGCCGCAGCCAGAGCACCAGCGGTGGGCCCGGATTCAATCATCTGCACTGGAATCTTCTGCAATCCTCCACTGGTCAGGCTCCCCCCATTCGATTGCATGATGTAAAGCGGGCGGCTGATACCGCGCGAGGCCAGTGCCAGCTCAAGACGGTGAATGTACCGGATGACAACGGGAGCGATGTAGGCGTTAACCACCGTCGTAGCCAGCCGCGGGTACTCACGGATCTGAGGGAGGGTCTCAGAAGAAAGGTAAACGTAAGCCTCGGGGGCGACCTCTTTTATGATATCGCGCAGTCGCTGCTCATGGGACGGGTTCATGAAGGAGAAGAGCAGACACACCGCCACCGACTCGGCCCCTGCGTCCCGCAGGCGAGCCAAGCGCCGCCGCGTCTCGTTTTCGTCAAGCGGACGCAGCACGTTGCCGCGGAAATCCACCCGTTCCGGGACCTGAATGGTTTGCCGTTGGGGAACCAGCATGCGTGGCTTGGGAAAAGAGAGGTAATCGTAGGATCCTATCCGGATCTCGCCAAGCTCGGGCGTCTCGTACACGCCCGTATAGCCCTCTGTGATGAGGAGCCACGTGTTGGCTCCCTTCTGCTCCAGCAAGGCATTGGTGGCCACAGTCGTGGCATGAAAAAGAAAGGTCACATCGTCGGGAGAATGGCTGCTCAGAAAGAAGGCATCCAAGGCCTCCATCACACCCCCGGTCAGATCCCCCGGGGTCGTGGGCACCTTCAGGTTGAAAACCTCGCCCCCATTTTCGTCGAGAACGCAGAGATCAG
>MGSI01000043.1 GCA_001798455.1 Deltaproteobacteria bacterium RIFCSPLOWO2_02_FULL_57_26
AAGCCGCAGTCGAAACGGCAAGAGTTAAAAAGGATTTCCGATGGAGAATACGTGGTCTCAGTCCATGCGCCGGCCCGTGAAGGCAAGGCCAACCGCGCCGTGATGGAGATTCTAGCCGAGCATTTTTCGGTCCCCAGATTGTCGATAAAGATCATCCGCGGCGAGAGCAGCAAAAGAAAACTCGTCGAGATTGGCTAGCCCGGCCTCGTTGACATCGGCGATCTTAATCAGATAACCTCTGTTTCAAATCCTGATCCTTACTAGCTGGCCTGGAAAGGGGGGGCGATGCCGAAAGTCTCGTCGCTCGGCCATGTGGGTCTTTACGTTCACGACGTGGAGCGTTCCAAGGCGTTCTATCGGGACATCCTTGGGTTAACGGTTAGCGACGAGGGCAGACGGGGCGGCGCTGTGTTTTTGACCGCCAAGGACCCACTGGATGAGCATCACGAGCTGATGCTGGTCCCGGGACGCCAGGAAGGAAAGGTGATCCAGCAGATTTCCTTCCGTTGCGACCGCCTGGCCGACGTCAAAGAGATCTACCGGTTGCTATTGGAGCGCAAGGTGCCGATCAACCGAACCGTGAGCCATGGAAACGCGGTCGGCGTCTATTTTCAGGATCCTGATGGCAACCAGGTAGAAGCCTACTGGCCCACCGGCGTGGAGTGGCCTCAGCCCTTCGGCAAACCGATCGACCTCAGCGCGCCCGAGCAGGTGATCTTAGCCAACCTGACATAGCGAAAGGAGTTCGCTGGAAAAGATGGGGCAAGATCTAAGAAGCTACTTGGAACTGGTCAAGTCGAAGAAGCCCGATGACTTCCAGATTGTCACCAGGGAAATCAACCCGGCCTACGAGATCACCGCGCTCGTAGCCAAGTTGGAGAGCGAAGCGAAACGGAGGCCGATCCTACTCTTTGAGAAGGTCAAGGGAACCGAATTTCCGGTTTTGACCAATCTCCACGCGAGCCGTTCACGGCTCGCTCTGGGGATGAATGTCCAGCCAGAAGAGATGCAGAAGGCCTATCTGAGAGCGATGGAAAAGCCTGTTCCGCCCAAGATTGTCTCCAAGGCTCCTGTGAAAGAGGTCATCTTGGGCGGCGATGAGGTGAATGTCCTTGCCCTGCCTCAGATCATGCACCACGAGGGCGACGCCGGTCCCTACCTCACGGCCGCTATCTCCTTTGCCAGGAGCCCGGACGGTGAGACCTGGAACTGCGCCTATAACCGGCTTCAGGTCAGGGGGCGAAACACCACATCCATTCATCTCACTTTAGCAAAGCACCTATGGGAGTTTTACCGCGTCGCCGAGGCGAAAGGCGAGCCCCTGCCTGTTGCCTTTGCGATCGGCGTGCACCCGGCCATCGCGCTGGGCGCCCTCGCCATCGGCTCGATCGACGAGGACGAGCGCGCCATCATGGGAGGCCTGCTCGGCGAGCCGCTTGAGTTGATCCAGTGCGAGACTTCGGACCTGCTGGTCCCAGCCCAGGCTGAGATGATCATCGAGGGCGAGATTTTACCCAATGAACGGGCACCGGAGGGGCCGTTCGGCGAGTTTACCGGTTACAGCCTGGGAGAGCGCCAGCGCGAAATCTTAAAGGTCAAGGCTGTCACGCACCGAAAGGGCGCCGTCTTCCAGGACATAGCGGTCGGCCATCTCGATCACATGTTGCTATCGACCATCTCCATCGAGGCCAATCTCTACCGCGCCGTGCGCGCGATGGTTCCGTCCGTCAAGGCGGTGCGCGTGCCCGCCCCTTTCACCTGCTATGTCTCTATCAAACAGCGCGTTTCAGGCCAGGCGAAAAATGCCATCCTGGCCGTGCTTGGCGCCGATCTCTACATGAAGCGAGTGGTCGTTGTGGACCATGACGTCGATATCTTCAACGACCGACAGGTGAACTGGGCAGTCGCCACCCGCTGTCAGCCCGACCGGGACATCACGATCATCACCAACACGCGCGGCTCGGATCTCGATCCCTCGACAAAGGAGGACGGTTACACCTCGAAGTGGGGGGTGGACGCCACCGCCAAGCCCTCGCTCGAGGCCTATGCTCCCCGCCACCGGGTGCCCCGTGAGGTCTGGGAACGCATTGATCTCAAGGATTTCTTCCCCTAAGGCCGGAGAAATTCGCCTGCGCCATAGAGGCAAATGCCCTTTAGCTTGCAGTGAGAGGGGGGTCCTAAGTCGTGGTGGTCGCGGCAGGCGCAGAAGGGCAACGGGCGAGCGAGCCAGGTCTCCGCTTAACGCAGAACCGCCAGGGCGTCGCCGGCCCGCACGCCTCCCCCGGAGGCTAAAACGAACAGAGGATTGATCTCGATCTCCGCAATCTGGTCCCTGCACTCCCAGGCCAGGTCCCCGATCTCGCACAGCACCCGGGCCAGGACGTCCAGGTCCGCAGCCGGGCGTCCGCGAAACCCGGCGAGGATCTGCCAGCCGCGGACCCGGCGGATCAGGTCGTGGGCCTCCTCTATCATGAGCGGCGCTGGGCAGACCGCGAAGTCCCGGATCGCCTCCACGAAGATTCCCCCCAGCCCGAAGGTCACCACGGGGCCGAAGCGAAGGTCCTGGCGCGCTCCCACGATCACCTCCCGGACCTCGCCCCCGATCATCTCTTCCACCAGCACGCCCTGGACCTGGGCGGCAGCATTCCACGTCCTTGCCCTCTCCAGGAGTTCAGCGAACATCTGCTCCGCCTCCTTGGGATTCCGTACGCCAAGGCGGATGACCCCGGCCTCGGTCTTGTGCGGCAGGTCCGGGGAGGAGACCTTCATGACCACGGGACCGCCGAGGGTGTCAGCTAGGGACCGGGCCTCCAGAACGGTGCGGGCCAGCCCTCCTCGGGGGACCGGGATTCCCCAGGCTCTGAGCAGCTCCTTGGCTTCCGCTTCGCTCAATTGGGATCGCCCCTCCTCCCGCACCCGGTCCAGCATCTCCCGCGCCCTTTGGCCCCGTCCGGAATCCCTGGCAGGTGGGGCTGGTGGCCGGGACAGAACCTGCTCCCGGGTGGTCACGTAGCGAGCCATCTTTCCCAGTGCCCGCATCCCCCGCGTCGGCTCCGGAAACAGGGGGAGCCCGGCCTCGGCCAGGATCTCCCGGGCCTCCGCGGGAGGCAGCGGGAACCAGGTCACGAGGACTAACTTTTCCGTGCTCCGGGCCACCTCCACGATGTCCTGGGCGAGTCTTTGATGAGCCCCCGGTACGAACCCGAGGTAGATTGCCAGATTGTCCACGTTCGGGTCCGCAGCAATCCGCTCCGCCGCGCCTCTCAGAAGGCCGGGCCTGGCTACAATCTCGGCAGTGAGGTCCAGGGGGTTGGAGAGAGAGGCGAAGGGGGGCATGACCTTCTGCAGATCTTCCTTCGTGGTCGCGGAGAGATCCGGAAACTCCAGCCCCAGGTCGGAGCCCGCATCCGCCATCATAATTCCCGCGGCCCCCGAGTTCGTTAGGATCTGCACCCGCTTTCCCCGGGGCCGGCGGGAACACTGAGCCAGCATCGCCAGGTCGAAGATCTCATCCAGATTCTCGGCCCGTAGGACCCCGTGGCGGGAGAAGACAGCCTGATACACCTCCTCGGTCCCGACCAGAGATCCCGTGTGCGAAACGCTGGCCCTGGCGCCGATCTCCGAGCGGCCCACCTTTATGAGGATGAGAGGCTTGTCTAGGACCAGGGCCCGGCGCGCGCATGCCTGGAAGGCGTCTCCGTTCCGTGCATCCTCCAGGTAGCCCATCACAAACCCTACCTTGGGATCCTCTAGGACGTACTCCAGGTAGTCCGTGAAGCTCAGCACGCACTCGTTGCCCGTGGTGATCCAGTAGGAGAACCCCAGGCCGCGGTCCCGCCCTTCGGCTAGCAGGTAGGAACTCAAGGCACCGCTCTGGCTCACAAAGGCTGCGGGGCCCTCCCTGGGAAACCCCTCGTCCAGACCCACGCTGAAAGTGGCCGTCACCTTCTCGGGGACGTACACGAACCCAGAACAGTTCGGGCCGCAGACCGCGATCCCGTGCTGTGTCGCGATCCGGTGCAACTCCTCCTGGAGGCGTACCCCGTCGCCCCCGACCTCCGCGAAGCCCGAGCTGATGATGGCCACGGCCCGGACCCCCTTGGCTGCGCACTCGTCCAGCGCTCGGGGCACCGCGGGGGCCGGCAGCGTGATCACTGCCAGATCCACCTCCCCCGGGACTGCGGACAGGCTCTCATAGCAAGGCACCCCTGCGATCTCCCGGTACTTGGGATTCACGGGATAGAGCTGACCCCGGTAGCCGCATTCGAGGAAAAACCGCAGAGGCCTGCCGCTAATCTTGGTGAAATCCGTGGACACACCGATTAACGCCACCGAACGGGGATGAAACATCCTGTTAAGATCCAATCCCTTTTCCATTTCTGCCACTTCCTTTTTCATGGGCGCCGACCTGTTGGCATCTCGGGCCCAACGCTCCTCTTCAATCCGCGGACTCCCGTCCTGGAGAAAGGTTCCGCAAGAATCTAGTCATCCAGGAGGATTTTCTCAAGGGCACCACACTTTCTGCAATAGAGCCGTGAAAGGAGTTGACAAAATCGCGCCGTCCGATTAATGCAACTGGAGAAAGGGTGAACTATGCTCCCGAAACTGCCAAAGGAAAACCTGCTCGAGATCCTTCGCAAGATGCTCCTTATCCGCCACTTTGAAGAGTCGTTGATCGGTCTGTTCGATAAGGGCCTTTTCCGCGGCCACTACCACGTCTATATCGGGCAGGAGGCCACCGGAGTGGCGGCGCTCTCCTGCCTCGGCGGGGGCGACTACATGTTCACTACCCACCGCAACCACGGCCACCTTCTGGCGCGCGGCGCAGAGCCCGGGCGTCTGTTGGCGGAGATCTTGGGACGAAAGGATGGCTATAACAAGGGAAAGGGAGGCTCTTTTCATACCAACATCTCGTCCTTGGGGATTCTCCAGACTTCGGCGGTGGTTGCCGGCATCATCCCGCTCTCGACGGGCGCGGCCTATGCGGCCAAGGCGCGGAAGGCCGGCCAGGTGAGCGTTTGTCTCTTCGGCGACGGGGCCCTGGAAGAGGGCGCCGCGCCGGAATCCTTCAATCTCGCGTCGTTGTGGAAGTTGCCGGTTCTCTTTCTCTGCGAGAACAACGGGAAATATGGTGTCGGCAGAGCCGTTGCCGCAGCCCAGTCCTCCACCATGGCGGCGTATCCTCTAACCGATTTGCCCAAAGCCTATAAGATCCCTGCGGAGCAGGTGGATGGGCTGGATGCAGGCGCCGTCCACGCCGCCGTTTCCGAAGCCCTCAGTAGAATCCGCCGGGGGGAAGGGCCGCGGTTCATCGAGGCCCAAACCGTGCGCTGGCCCGGGAGCGAATCGAATTGGCCTGTAGTCCCGGTGCCCACCGAGGTGGCCCTCGCTTGGGATGTTGGGACGGCGCCCGAGAAGGTGCGCGGTTGGTACCGCGAGTGCGATCCGGCGCTGATTTTTATTCGCGAGCTGGTCGAGGAAAAACAGGTGACCAGGGAGGAGATTTCTCAGGTCGACAAGAACGTTCGGGGACAGGTCGCCCAGGCGGTCGACTTTGCCCTGAAGAGCCCGTATCCCGATCTGGAGGAGGCTCTGAAAGATGTCTTCGCCTGAGTGAACGGCGATGCGCGAGCTGGCTTATTATGAGGCAAAGCTGGAAGCGCTGGGAGAGATTCTGGCGGCGGATGAGAGGGTGCACCTATTCGGGGGGTCGTTCCTGGGTCTGAGCCCGCATCGGGGTCTCTTCCAAAAAATCGCCTTGGCCTATCCTGAGCGAGTGGCCTTTCCCCCCATCTCGGAGCTTGGTTTCTGCGGTCTCGCCGTCGGGGCGGCGATGGCCGGGCTCAGGCCGGTTGTCGATCTCAGTACGGCGAGCTTTATCTTCGAGGCTTGGCCGCAGGTGGTCAACGAGGCCGCCAATGCCTTCTACATGTCGGGGGGGCAGACGCGGGCACCGGTGGTCTTTCACATCTTTCATGGCTTGCGTGGGGGAGGGGCTGCGCAGCATTCGCACAGCCCGCAGGCCATGCTGTGGAACGCGCCGGGGCTTGAGATCGCGCTTCCCTCCTCGCCGCGGGACGTGAGAGGCCTGCTGAAAACCGCCGCCAGGAGCGACAACCCGACCATCTTCGTCGACCATGTGCAGCTTTTGGAAATGCTCGGACCTGTACCTGAGGACGATGCGGCCATTCCCTTCGGCGTGGCCGAGGTGAAGCGAGCTGGAAGCGACGTTACCCTCATCGCCACCTCGTATCTGGTCCAGCGCTGTCTCGCGGTTGCCGAGCGTTTAGCGCGCGAGGGGATTCAAGCGGAGGTGGTGGATCCGCGCACCCTCGTCCCGCTCGATTTTCACACGTTGATGGCCTCTGTGGAGAAGACCCGGCGGGTGGTGATCGTCGATGAGTGCCACCAGAGCTGCGGCGTGGCGGCGGAGCTGGCCACGCGGATCGGAGAGGCGGGCTTCGATAAGCTCAAGACGCCGATCCGCAGGGTTGCCACCCTGGATGTCCCTGTCCCTTACAGCCAGCGCCTGGAAGAATTCATCGGCCCCTCGGACTCACGCATCAGCGAGGCGGTTCGCGCGGTCGTCGGTTGACACACGGGCCGTTCGGCGCCGACCGTGGCCCGGAGTTTGTCTCCAAGCTCAGGAAGAAGCTCGCGGCGTTCTCGCCAGCCTGATCTTTTGCGTCGCCCCATTTTCCCCTCCATGAGTAAAACCATTAATGAGTTCATTGGTAGCTTGACATTTCTCCGACCACCCGGCTTCCTCGGCCAAGCCCTTCCGAGCGCGGTCAATGGGCCTGTGCCTTGCAGGCCACGACCCCGTCCTCCCCGAGAGTGGTTTGTCCAACGGCTCAGGCCAGAACGCAACCTCTGCGTTCCTGTGCCCGCGCTCTTCAGGGCTCGCCACTCGGTCGCCGAATGGCTACCTACTTATGGACTCCTTAGTAGCAGCAGTCTTGATCGAGCGATCTTTAGGATTTGTTCGGAGGCAAAGCGTGGAGAGGCGTGAGCTGGGCAGAACAGGTATGCAGGTAAGCGTTCTCGGTTTCGGCGGTTCTGAAATCGGATACGAGGACGTGTCGGCCTCCATCGTCAAAAGGATGTTGAACGGGGCGCTTGACGCCGGGCTTAACGTGATCGATACGGCCGAGTGTTACGAGAATAGCGAGGAGCTGATCGGGCAGGCGGTGGCAGCTCGCCGCAAGGAGTATTACCTGTTTACCAAATGCGGCCATCCGGAAGGCTGGGGACGCGGCGATTGGAGAGCGTCCTCCCTGCTAAAATGCATGGAACGCAGCCTGCGGCATCTGAAGACCGACTACGTGGACTTGATCCAGCTCCATAGCTGCTCGGAGGACGAGCTGCGAAAGGGAGAGGCTGTCGAGGCTTTGGAGCGCGCCCGCGGACGCGGCTACGCACGCCACATCGGCTACAGCGGCGACGGTCGAGCCGCTCTCTATGCCATCGAATGCGGGCGGTTCGATACCTTGCAGACGTCGATCAACCTCGCCGATCAGGAGGCGTTGGAGCTGACCTTGCCATTGGCCAGGGAGCGCAACGTGGGAGTCATCGCCAAGCGTCCCCTCGCCAATGTGGCATGGAAATCCGGCAGCAGGCGGCCGACGGACTCTTATGCCTATCTCTATTGGGAGCGGCTGCGAGAACTGAAATACGATTTCCTGATCGGGGAGTTGCAAGACACGGTCGCCATCGCGCTGCGCTTCACCCTAAGCGTGCCTGGCGTCCATACGGCGATCGTCGGAACGACGAAGCCCGAGAGAATTCAGGCGAACGCCGCAGTTCTGGATGCCGGGCCATTGCCAAAGGAGCTGTTTGACAACATTCGCGCGCGCTGGCGCGAGGTCGCGGACAGGATGTGGGTGGGCGACACGTAGGGTCTCCGCAAAACAGTGTCTTGCGACGAACGGTCCAGAGAATGGTTTTCCTACTATGCGGTGGTCTCAGACAGTGGCTTGAACGGGTCGGAGAACGATAGTAGATTTGGTGGTTGGTGGCCCGAACGCGCAGGAATCACAAAGAACATGTTAGCTGTCGATATTCATGTCCATCCGAGCACGCGCGGAGTCGATCCTCAAGCCTGTGCCTATTTTAAGAGAGATCCAAAGGATCTGCCCAAGAGCGAGGAGGGGCTTGCCGAGCTTTTCGTCAGGCAAAAAGCGAAAGGTCTCCTCATCGGCTGGCACCCGTCCACGGTCAAAGAAGCCTCGCCTGTCACGAACGAATATGTCCTTGGCTTGACAGCGAAATTCCCCGATGCCTTTGCGGGAGTCCTTGCGTCGCTGGATATGGTCGGCGGAGACGCCGCCGAGAGAATCGGGCAGGCAGAGGAGCTCCTGAGGAATCCGAAAGTCAGGGGGTTTAAATTTCACCCTCCGGACCAGGGCTTTTATCCTAACGACAGAAGGCATTACGGGCTGTGGGAGTTATTAGAGGGGGGAAAAAAGCCCGTGATGTTTCACACCGGGTTTACGGTTCTGGGCGCGGGAAGCGATGGCGGCGGGGGCATCGCGCTAGATTACGGTCGCCCGATTCATTTGGATACCCTGGCCAGAGACTTTCCGGGATTGAAGATCATAGCGGCTCATCCCGGTTGGCCATGGCAGGAAGAGCTCATCGGTATTGTCACGCATAAAAGAAATATCTATGTGGACACATCGGGCTACCTCGCGGATCAACTGCCGGAGATCTTTCGCAGGGCTATCCAGGGAAGACTGCAAGACAAGGCGCTTTTTGGAACCGACTTTCCCTACGTCGACCTGGGAAAGGCGTTGAGCAGTTTTGAAAAGCTGGAGATGAAGGAGTCCGTAAAAGAAAAAATACTCATCTCGAATGCAAAAGAGCTCTTCGGGATTTAAAGCCGAGGATAAAGTGCCAGGCTTGGCGTTTATGGAACGTTCCGGCTGCGCCGATTTTCCACGGGAGGTGAAACATGGAAGGGTCTCGCAAACTCTGGCCTATCTTAGCGCTTGGGTTGATTCTGCTCTTTCCGGTTCGGGGAACCGGAGCAAGCTTAACCAAGATCCGGGTAGGATACCCCTCCCCGAGTGCCAGCTTCTATCCCCTTTTTGCTACTAAGGAGGCCCAGCTCTTTGAAAAATACGGATTGGACGCCGAGCTCATTTACGTGCAAGGGGTCCAGTTGGTCCAGGTGCATGTAGCGGGCCAACTTGATCTGGCCGTGATATCGGCGGTGGTAGTTCTCCAGGCTTCCGTGGAGGGCGCGGATCTCGTCTTGCTCGCGAGCTCTATCGATAACCAGCTCATGAAGATCATGGCGCATCCAACGATCACTGGACCCGCGGATCTGAAAGGGAAGACCATCGGTATAACCCGCTTCGGGTCCCTGACGGATTTGGTGGTCCGACCGATCCTGGTGAATTGGGGATTGGATCCGAAAAAAGACGTGAAGATCGTCCAAATCGGGAGGATGCCGGACATAGCCACGGCGATCTCCCTAAAGAAAGTGGATGCAGGTGTCATCTCTTTCCCGACCTCTTTTTACGCCGAAAAAATGGGTATCAAGACGCTTCTGGACCTGGCAGATTCCGGGATGGATATACCGGCGACGACGGTGGCGGTCAGTCGGAAATATAGCCAAAGCCATCGGGATGTGGTTTCGAGATTTCTCAAGGCGTATATCGAGGGCACCCGCCGTCTCTTAACGGATCGAGAATTGGGCATCAGGGCGTTAAGGAAGTACGGGGGGATCAGCGACCGCGAGCTGTTGGAGAATACTTACGATCTCTTTACCTCGAAATATATCAAGAAGGTCCCGACGCTTACCGCCAAGGGTGTGGAGAATTCGCTAAAGCTCATGGCCGATACCCTGCCCAAGGCTCGAGACCGCAGGCCGGAGGAGTTTATGGACTCAAGCTTCATGGAGGAAC
>MGSI01000044.1 GCA_001798455.1 Deltaproteobacteria bacterium RIFCSPLOWO2_02_FULL_57_26
ATGCACCAGAAGAGCTAATCGGGTTGAACGGGGATTCTGAGGCGGAAGAGAGAGCCTCTGCCTTTCTCGCTCTCTACATCGATCTCGGCACCTATCTGACCTGCAAGCCGCACTTACGCCTCTTCCCGCCGTTCCTTATCCCTCCCGGCAATTGTTTTCCTGCCGTTACGACTAAATTCTCCTGAGTAGGAGCAAATGTCTCCATTGTTCTCTGTAACTGTCCCATACCTTTCCTCCTTTTCCCCTCAACCTCACCTTCTCCCCTCAGGGGAGAAGGAAGGGATGAGGGAAGGGAATCTTATTGCGTGGATTTCTAACCCAAGCCACTAGCACATGGGGCAAAAAATATACCAATTCAAAAGGGGGAAAAATTGGTTGAATAATCAGGAACTAACTGAATAGAGGGAGCGGAGGGGTTGGGGAGCAGATTCCCCAATGGGGTCTCGATGCCCCATTATTATCACTTTCTCTGACCGAGTAATGTCTCGACTTTCCATTTAAGATCGGCCATCAAAAAAGGCTTGGATAAGAAGTCGTTAAAACCCGCCTCCTTAGAAGTTTTACGGATCTTGGCGGTATCAAGCGCAGTAACCGCCAAAATAGGAATGTCTTTCGTTCCGGGGTTGGTCCTCAAGGAGCGTGCCACATCCAGACCGCTTTTGAACGGCATGGCAATGTCTACAACCGCAAGGTCGAAATTAACCGACTCAATCTGGGCCATTGCCTCTTTCCCATCACGCGCCTCTACCACCTCATAGCCCCATCTCTCCAGCGCTAAGACCATGATGACTCGGCTATCCGGGTGATCCTCGACAACGAGAATCTTAGGCTTGCTTATAGCCGTCTTGGAGTCACCCCCATTACTTTTAGTTAAGGTTGGCTGGCTGGAGTTAGCAGCCGGTACTTTCCTCTGTTCGATGATCCTTCTAATAAGGATTCGCTTAGGAACTCGAAGAATCTCTGCTGCCTCTTCAAGCGCTAGAAATGTAAGATCCTCCATCGGCATAGCTCGTAGAATAACCAGTCGAGCAATACCTATGCCAGGATTACTGAAACGTGTAACTGGTTGTTTTTAAAGACTACTTAATCAGAGAGAGGGACGGTGATTAACAATCTGACGGACGGAAATGGACAAAAGTTGACAGTGAAAGTATCCTTATTCCTTCACCCTCGCCCTCTGTGAGTGAGGGCGAACGCGAAGTGGCCTGCAAGAGGTTTTCTCGGTGCTGAAATGTTAGATTTCGTACCTGGTTTAATTTTAGTTTGAAGTGGAAAGTGGGTTTACCCCCACTATTTCAAGGAGAGGCCCAGTTTGCGCAGCTTGACCCTGAGGGTCTTCCTGTCCACGCCTAGCTGGCTTGCCAGCTCAGACTTCTTAAGAGAAGTTTTTTTTAAGAGATTCATTAGTACTCTTCTTTCTGCCTCAGCCCCAGCCTGATCGCGTATCTTTTTCAAGTCGGTTCTTCCTGCCAATTCTGCTGAATGCAGCCCGCGCATAAAGTTAATTTCATCTTGGCCCGCGCCTGTCTGCCAAGGCAGGCCCGCCTCCGCTCCTCTCGGTTGCCTAACCGCCTGCTGAAAATAGGAAAGGATATCTTGTTCTGTGACCTCCTCCCGGACCATGAGCACGGACCACTTGATGACGTTCTCCAGTTCCCTTACATTGCCCGGCCAGGAATGGGAGCACAAAATCCTCATAGCGTCAGCGCTAATACCCTTGAGCTCCTTCCCGTATCTCTCACCATAGAGCTTCACGAAATGTTGGGCTAACAGAGGGATGTCTCCGTCCCTTTCACGTAAGGGCGGGATAACAACTCGCACAGCACTCAGGCGGTAGTACAGATCGGCGCGAAAGCCACCATCGGAGACCGCCTGCTCCAGATCGATATTGGTCGCTGAGATCACTCTCACATCGACGGGTATGTGTCTCATTGATCCGATCGGGGAGATGGTTCTTTCCTGCAGGGTTCTGAGCAGCTTGGCCTGGACAGAAGAAGAAAGGTTTCCCACCTCGTCGAGGAACAATGTCCCTTTATGAGCAGTCTCAAACCAGCCTGGCTTTCTTGTGTTCGCTCCGGTAAAAGCCCCCTTTTCATAGCCGAAAAGCTCGCTCTCCACCAGGGACTCCGGAATTGTGGCACAGTCAACCGGGACGAAGGGCCCTGCGCCTTTTTTGCTCATTTCGTGAATGGTTCTAACAAACAGCTCCTTCCCTGTGCCGCTCTCTCCCACCAAAATGATACTTATGTCTGAGGGGGCAAACTTCTCAATCAACGCCCATACTGCTTGGATCTGCGGACTCTCCCCTATAATTATTCCTTTATATAGCTGCTCTTGAGGGCTTTCTGATAGAGAAAAGAAGAGACGAATGTCCTCTTTGAGCTTTTCATCATGAAAGGGTTTGGTGATAAAATCTACTCCCCCCAGTTTCATGGCCTGGACCACGGACGGTATATCCCCATAGGCACTCATAACTATAGCGGGGGCCGGGGACTCCATCCTCTTTAATTCCCGTAGAAACTCGATGCCTCCCATTTTCGGCATCTTTAAATCGAGCAGGATCAGATCAGGTCGAAAAGTCTCCACCCGCTCCAAGCCCTCACGGGCAGACGATACCCCCTGAACCTGGTATTCCTCTCCTAAAATCCGACAGAAATGACGGATGAAACTGGGCTCGTCATCAATAACGAGAATTGTTTTTTTGCTCATAAACCGCAATCAGCCGGGATCTCAACGATAAAGCAGGAGCCTTTGCCCTTTTGGCTGGCTGCCCATATCTTTCCTCCATGATTTTCAATAATCCCGCGGCACAAGGAGAGGCCGAGCCCCATGCCTCTTTTTTTCGTAGAATGAAAGGGTCTAAAGATCGTCTCCAAGTCCGAAGGTGGGATACCTTTCCCTGTATCCTCAATCTCAACAATAACGAATCCCGATCCTTCTGAGAAACTCCCTGTCTGCATATCAGCACGCAGAAGTAGGTTGCAACGACACCGGGTGCGGACAGTAATGGTTCCTCCTTTGGGCATGGATTCTATAGCATTTTTTAGTAGATTGAGAAAAACCTGCTTGAGCTGCCTTAGGTCGATACGGCAGGGGGGTAATTCGGAGGAAAGGTCGCTCTTAACCGTGACCTTAGATTTCTCAGCCATTCTCCCCACAAAAAAGAGGACCGGGATAACGGCCTTCCGAATATCCTCCTTTTCCGGTTGAAATCTTCTGAGGCCGCTCATGTCGGCTAGGCTGGTCAGCAGCTCATGCATCCGCTTGGCATTTTCTTCCATGATCTCTATCTGTTCTTGAAGTCCCCTGGTAGACCGGGGGATAGCGTGGCGCAGGTACTCAAGGGAGGTAATCATGACACTCAGGGGGTTACCTAACTCATGCGCGATGCTGGCTGCCATTTGTCCCATCGCGGAGAGCTTTTCGGCCTGAAGAAGTTGTTCTTCTAAGCGAACCCTCTCGCTCACATCCTCCAAGGTGACTAGGAAGAGTGATCCCAAATCGCCTTTTAAGGCGAAGGGAATTACGGTGGTCCTAAAGAAAGCGCTCCCTCCTGGGGGGGAGCCGAGCTGCAGTTCGGCCTCCTTGGACTTCCGCTCACTCATGGCGCAACCTACGAGATTTTCCACCTCTCCAAAGGGGAGGAACTTCGTAACAGCCAGGCTTAAAGCGGCACCCTTTAAGCCAAACACTTTGCTAAATGTTTCGTTGGAGTATTGGATGAGCAGGTCCCGATCTATAACCGCCAATGCTACGGGGAAGGCTCCAAAGAGTCTTCCGAAGAGCTGAGCATCCAATGATCGTTTCTTGGCCACGATCATTTCTCCAACTCGGGCCTTTTCAGGTGTGGAATAATTCTTCCCTGGCCTGTTCAAAATGTCCTCGAGTTACACGGAAGCGCGAATAGTCTCCTTTAGCCGCCTGTTTTTCTTCGACAAACTGCCGAATCGCCAGCATGGCCGCTCTGCGGCAAAGGGCCTCAAGCTCTGCCCCCGTCACGCCATCCATTTTTTCAGCCAGATGGGCCAGGTTGACATCACCGGCAATGGGGCGTCCGCGGGTATGGATCTTCAAGATCTCCAGACGGCTCTTTTGATCCAGCAGAGGGAGCTCCAAAACCAGGTCGAATCTGCCCGGACGCAAAAGCGCGGGGTCAACCATGTCGAGCCGATTGGTCGCCCCCAGGACCCACACCCCTTTTAGCTCCTCGATGCCATCGATCTCCGTCAGAATCTGGCTCACAACCCGCTCCGCAACGTGAGAGTCCGCTCCACCAGCCCCCCTGATGGGAGCGATAGCATCGATCTCATCCAGAAAGATGATGCATGGGGAGGCCTGCTTTGCCTTCTTGAAGATCTCCCTAATTCCCCGCTCCGACTCTCCAACGTACTTGGAGAGAAGCTGCGGCCCTTTGATCGCAATAAAGTTAATCCCGACCTCAGTGGCAAGTGCCCGCGCGAGAAGTGTTTTCCCGGTTCCCGGCACCCCGTGGAGAAGTATCCCCTTGGGGGGACGAAGCTGAGCATAGGCAAAGAGAGGAGCATACTCTAAAGGCCAGGCCACCGCTTCCTTGAGTCTCGCCTTGATCTCCTCCAGTCCCCCAACATCGTCCCATCTCACCTTGGGGACCTCAACGAAGACCTCGCGGATGGCCGATGGCTCCACCTCCTTAAGGGCCGACAGAAAATCATCCATGGTCACCTTAAGGCTGAGGAGAAGCTCATAGGGAACCTCGGCCTCGTCAAACTCGATGCGCGGCATGATCCGTCTTAAAGCAGTCATGGCACCCTCACGGCAAAGGGCGGCGAGGTCGGCGCCGGTAAAGCCATAGGTGATCTCGCCAATCCTTTCCATGCTGACATTGTCGTCGAGGGGCATGCCGTGGGTATGAATCTCCAGGATCTCCAGCCTTGCGCGTCTGTCGGGAATGCCGATCTCGATCTCGCGGTCAAAGCGCCCCGGCCGGCGCAGGGCTGGGTCGAGGAGGTTGGGGAGATTGGTTGCACCAATCACGATAATCTTTCCTCGCCCTTCCAGCCCATCCATCAGCGATAGGAGCTGGGACACTACCCTACGCTCCACCTGTTTTTCCCCACCCATCTCTTCCCGCTTCGGAGCGATGGCATCGATCTCGTCAATAAAGATAATGCTGGGGGCGTGCTTCTGGGCATCCTCAAAGACGGCTCGCAACCGGGCCTCTGACTCTCCGTAAAACTTTCCCATTATCTCGGGGCCAGTAATGTGTGTGAAGTAAGCCTCGGTTTCATGGGCCACGGCCCTGGCAAGAAGAGTTTTTCCTGTCCCCGGAGGACCATGGAGCAAAACTCCTTTAGGAGCCTCGATCCCGAGCCTTTCAAAGACCTCGGGATATTTCATCGGGAGCTCGACCATCTCACGAATCCTCCCTACCGCTTTATCCAGCCCGCCGATATCCTCATAAGAGATCCGACTTTCCCTCACCCCTTCGCCCTTCTGCTCCTGAATCTGGATAATGGTTTCAGGATGGATGACCACAACCCCCTTCGGCATGGTACTTTCAACAGTAAAGTCCTGAAAGCGCGCGCCAAAAAGGGACGCCCGAATTCGATCTCCTGTCACCAGGGGAAGGCCGTCGAGGAGTTTTTCCACATAGGCCATATCACGTTCCCGGCTTAACGCGCTACGGCCACCAACCGGTGACAAGACGATTCTACTCGCCCTGTGGGCACTAACCTTTTTTACAGAGACCCGCTCGCCCAATCCGATCGCGCCATTGCTCCGGATTAAACCATCAATCTGAATGAGCCCCTGCCCCCTTAGCTCCTTAAATGCAGGCATGGCCTTGGCTACGGTCATCTTTTTAGCCTGTATCTCCACAATATCACCCACCCGGGCACCCAAACGCTCCAAATCCTCCGGGTCCATCCGGGCCAACCCCCTACCCACGTCCTTCGTTACCGCCTCGGCAACCTTAAGGGAGATACCCTCTCTGTCTTCCCTCTCCTGTCTCTCCTCCGTCGCGGTCATCCTTTATCCTCTATTTCCTCTTCCCCCTCTCTAAGTGGGTAACTTATCTCCATATCTTGACAGAGCTTTTCGTCCACCTCGTGCAAGAGACCAATGAAGAGAATTCCAGTCTCTCCGTCACGCAGAGTCTCCCTTATCCTCTTAGCGACATAAAGATCCCTGCGATGAAGGAGATCCTCGCCCGGCGTTACCCGATCACCGGTCTCACTATCCGCATCCAAACCATCTCTTAACCGAAGATATTCCTCCACGAGGAGCTGAGCATCCTCTGTTCCCATGATAGTGGCCCCTCTCTCCGCTAATTCGACTAAAAGCTGATGGTTTTTGCTTCCCTGCCGCGCAAGGTCCTGAACAATCTCCAACTCCCTGCCGCATACGGGAAGGCCATCCTGATAGACTTTTATTTTGTGAAAGTCGATCTCCAGGGCCATCACTTTTGTTCTGATCTCCTGCCATAAGGCATCTACGCCTTTGACGCGCTGGCGCCAGACAGACAGACCAAAACGGTCGATATATCTTTTCCTGAGATTGTGGGTGAGGGAGCCGAAATCGACCTCAGAGTGCACGATGGGGACATAGATTAGTTTTCGCATGCCCTCTACTCTTTAAAGGTTGACCAGTTCGCACGAACGTTTTGGCAAAGAAGTTACTGTATATCGGTTAAAGCTTATAAACGCTATTATTTTTTCATTATCCTCCACTTTCATCCCCAAAAACCGGACAGAAATTGTAAGGGGGCCAAGGCCCTGTAACACTAAAGGCAAGCCCTCGACTATGGTATTTTTCTTCGGTCTCCTTAACCTTACCCCGAAAGATCCTAACATCACTCTTTAGGACCAAGAAGGCCGCATTGAGGATCATTTCTTCTCTCTCCTTATGCTCCTCGAGCTTAAATAACTTATTCTTTACCCCCATTACTGCATGGGCAAGTAGATCCTGAAACACTTTCTCTGTAATTTTGAGCGTCATACCGTTAAGCCCATCCTTGATGGCCAAATCCCTCTTTTTTCTCAAGAGATAGGCCTGCCCGGGAGAGGCCTCCTTTAGCTTTTCCGCAACGGGCTGTACCGCAGGGCTCAGCCCCTTTATAGCCTTCTGAAGTTGGCTACCATCTATATATCCCTTGACTCCCCACTCCTCCTTATCTGCAATGTCGGAGAAAAAATGAGTAATTTCCACATGATGGAGCCTCAGAATTTCCTCTATCCTTTCTCTATCAGCAAAGATGGTGCAGAATCGTGTCGGCATAACGGGATAAGCTTCCATGATCTTTTCAATAACTCGCTCGTGAATTAAAACCCGAGGGGCAATCCATTCAAGGTTCCCCATCCTTTGCTCTAATGCGCTAGCGCCAAATTCCTTCAAGGGGACAAAGGAGA
>MGSI01000045.1:0-4285 GCA_001798455.1 Deltaproteobacteria bacterium RIFCSPLOWO2_02_FULL_57_26
AAAAATTCGTGACCTCGACCCTGGCCTCCAAGCGTGATGCGACCAGCGCAGGGCGGCTGAGATAAAACGAGGTGATCGCAAGATTGTCCTGTGGCCGCCCCACGGTGATGACTCTGACCGCGTCGCTTCGGCCCTGGACGGGATGGTCGGTGAGAAGGTAAATTTGCTCGTAATGCATCTCCTTCTTTAAACGCGGAATCTCTGCCTCAACATCGACCGGGGGATCGCCCATATCGTACGGGCGAAGCGAGGAGAGCAGGGATCGCGCCTCCGCGGACCCCAATCCCTTTTCCCCCACCCGTTCTATTCTCGGGACGGTTTGATAAACATCGATTCGAGCACGGGCAGATAACTTGCCCATCAGGTTTCGCGCCTGCTGCTGCGCCAGCTCAAACCTGCTCCATTGCCCTTCCCGAGCCTGCATGCTCGCCGAGTTATCCAGAACGATGGCAACCTGCAACGGGCGCACGGAAAAGACCGGCTCTCCTAACGCCAAGATGAGAAGCACGAGAAGCAAGAGCTGGAGAAAAAATATCGGGGGAAGCCGGATCATCCTCCAGCGTCGCTCAGTGGACCGGGTCGAGAAATCCCTCAGAAACAGAAGGCTGGAGAAGACCATGCGGCGCGGCCGGCCCCTGATCAAATACGCTAACAACAAAAGCGGCAAAAGCAAGAAGGTGTAGAGCGCTGCCGGATTGAGAAATTCCATAAGGCTATTTAAAAAGGCCGATCGTGGGCAGGGTCTCGAGCACAAACTCGCTTACTTCCTCGTCCGTTAAGAAAACCGAGTAGCGGATTCCCGCCTGGTGACAGAAGCTCCGAAGCTCGCGATTATGGCGCTCTAACCGCTCTTGGTAATTGGCCAAGGAGGCCGTGTCCCACTCAAGCCTCGCCTCGAGACCACTTTCACAATCAGCCACCGCCAGCCCGCCGCGGGGAAAAGACGGGCGGCGCTCCTGGTTGCTCAGTACCTGAATCACGGCGATATCTAGGTTAAAGGCTCGAAGAAGGTTGAGCCCCTGCTGATAGGAGGGGGCAGGCAGGAGAAAATCGGAGAGCACAATCGCCTTCCCGGGCCGGCGAATGCGCTTCAAGTGCTCTCCAAGAGCCGAAGCGAATTCCACCTGGCCAGCCGGAGAAACCTGGGAGAGAAAATCCATTAATTCTATGATCCGGTGGCGGCCCCGGAGAAAAGGCGTGGCCGCAGCAGAGAAAGTCCCTCCCAGAAGATGGAGCTTTACATGGTCATGATTGGCTAAAACAACATAGGCGAGCGCCAGAGCGACGGACGAGGCAGGAGAAAACTTCTCCGCCCTGGAGGGAAAGGCCATGGAGCCGCTCGCGTCCATGAAGAGATAGACAAAGAGGTCCACCTCTTTACGGAAAAGCTTGATATAAAACCGGTCGCTACGAGCGAGAATGCCCCAATCGAGATAGCGGATGTCGTCTCCCGGAGAATACCTCCGATAATCGGCAAACTCGAGGCTCGTTCCCCGGCGCGGCGAGGAATAGCTACCAGGGCGGTTGCCGAGAAACTCCTTACGCGTGCGCAGCCGGAGGCACTCCAGACGACTGATGAACGCAGGCGTGAAAGGAGGGGGCAACATAACTAACTCTATATATAGAATTACAGATGCGCACCACCGTCAAGAGAACCCCGCGCCCGGACCTTCAGTAAATCGACCTTTGGTACGGCCAAAGCCGTGCCGCCAAGCCCTCAAGCACAGGGGATAAAGCCTCCTCCAACTAGCCACCAAATGACATTTATGGGATATCAAGAGCCCAGGGTTCTCCCATCTGAACAATCCTGCGATCTAAGATTTTGAGAGTGGCTGATGTTGGCATTTCTTTGTACCCGATTGCCCAAAATTGTACCCATCTGCCATCGCGACGAAGGAAAACATTCTCAATATTCGGTAGTTACATATTGGCATCCGTTTTGCTTCTTTCCTCCAGAGCCAAGCTACTAAAGCTTAAAAACAACTGCTGAGAAATTTTATGTGGAAGGAGAAAATCATGGTTAGTCGGTTAATTTTTCCCTTGCCCGGCTTTATTTTTCTCGTCTCGCTGGCGCTGCAGGGTTGCGCCCCTACATCCATAAACTCGAATGACGATTCCGCTCCGGGGCTAACTCGCACTTCAATGATTAATCCCGGAGAAAACGGAGTCCAATCGGGCTCGAGCCTCGAGGCAATGCGTCGGGGACAACTGGCGGAGTCCGGCCCCCTGAAGGACGTCTTTTATGATTTCGATCATTACAACCTTCGGCTGGAGGCCAGGGAGACACTGAAAAGAAATGCGGAATGGCTAAAGGCCAACCCTTCAGTCCAGGTGGAGATCGAGGGTCACGCGGACGAACGGGGAACCAACGAATACAATCTCGCCCTGGGCGCCAAGCGGGCGCATACGAGCAAGGATTATCTCATCTCGCTCGGGATCTCGGGGAACCGCCTGAACACGGTGAGCTATGGCGAGGAAGTTTCTGTTTGTGCGGGGCACAGCGAGGAATGCTGGCAGAAAAATCGCCGCGCGCGCTTCGCCGTCATCGCCCCGCGGCCGGCTCTTTAGCGGCAAGGTCGCTGGCTAGATCCGAGCCAGCAAACCACCCGTCTCAACTGGGCCTGAACGCAGGATCATTTTGGACCAAAAAGATCATCGCCTAGAGGCTCTCAAACGCTTTCGCGTTCAGGCCCAGAATCTTCTCCATTATCGAATCCGTTAGATCTTCGCGTTCCTGGATTTCCTCGGCAGAGGTCTCCCTCGCCGCGCCGTGCGGCATATCTGCCGAAATGACGATGCCTCATTCCAGTCTCTCGACGGCGCCCGCGCGACTTTAGCCTTTAGGGACCTTCTTTAGCAACGCCGCCAAGATCTGCTCGGCACCGACATTTTCCGCCTCGGCCCGGAAATTGAGAATCAGCCGGTGACGCAGCGCAGGATAAACCACCGCTTCCACATCCTCATAACTCACATGAACCCTCCCTGCGGCCAAGGC
Organism: Deltaproteobacteria bacterium RIFCSPLOWO2_02_FULL_57_26; assembly: GCA_001798455.1. Lineage (GTDB taxonomy): Bacteria > Desulfobacterota > Binatia > UBA9968 > UBA9968 > 2-12-FULL-57-22. Next base: position 2,996 of record MGSI01000045.1, read on the forward strand.
GTTCCCTTTGGCCCCCAGGATCATCGCCTGGGCCCCTCGTGGGCTCGCCCCGAAGCGCAGATATTCCCGCACTTCGGAAAGCACGGACTCTCCTCTCTGACCCGCCGGTTGGGTTCCATGAACCAAGCGCACCACGTACTCCTCGATAGGCGGCGCAACGAGCACTTGCCGGAGCAGGAGTTTCATCTCCGCGACAAGCTCAGCCCCGTCCGCAGAAAAAACCGGCGCTGCTTCGTGAAACTTTTCGCCCGTCGTCCGCCGCAAGATTTCCGCGAGCTCCTCAGGAGCGGGAGAGGAGACCAGGAGCTTGAAAAAGAAACGGTCCAGCTGAGCCTCGGGGAGAGGATAAGTCCCCTCCAGCTCGATAGGATTCTGGGTTGCCAGGACCATAAACGGAGACTCCAGAGGATATGTCTCGCCGAAAACCGTCACTTGCCGCTCTTCCATCGCTTCCAATACGGCAGACTGGGTCTTCGGCGTGGCGCGGTTGATCTCGTCGGCCAAAACTATTTGAGCAAAAATCGGTCCCTTGCGAAACTGGAATTCGCGGCGGCCATCGCTTTCGGTCAGCACCTGAGTCCCGATGATATCCGACGGCATCAGATCGGGCGTGAATTGAATTCGCTTGAAGGAGAGGCCCAGGGCGCGGCTCAGGGACTTGATGAGCAAGGTTTTTCCTAATCCCGGCACCCCCTCAAGGAGCACATGACCTCCGGAGACAAAGGCAACGAGGACCTTGCGGATGATATCATCGTGGCCGACGATGACCTTTTTCACCTCCTGCTCGACCCGGTACAATAGTTCACGAAATCTTTCCGGCTCCACGGCTTCCTTCCTTTAACGAATCAGCTCTCGGTATTCCACAGGCAAAGATTGTTTCTCAGGAGAAGCCTCGGGCGCATGCGGGCGGCGCAAAGGCACATTGCTGATGGAAACCTTGGGACGCAGCACACGCTTCGCCTCTGACCCGCCTTCACCGCCGGAGGCCTCCGCCTCCGCTTCAGGCAACTGGACCGTGATAAACCGCGCGTCCTTGATCGACCTGTCTCCCTGCTCTCCCGGCTTGAAGAATCGCTCCGGCGGAGCTCCGCGTGGAATTTCTTCCTGCGTGCTCCTTCCCCCGCTCCGCCCTAGATCTCCCCGCCCCCCACCCTCGCTCTCTCTCCCGCCTCCCGGCTGCAACTGGGGCTTATCGGATTTAACCTGATCGCTCTCTCGCCGCGCCATCTCTGTCCCTTTCGTCTCAGCCCTTCCCCCCGTCAGCCGCTCGCTTACCCCAGCCGTTTGGCC
>MGSI01000045.1:4294-7277 GCA_001798455.1 Deltaproteobacteria bacterium RIFCSPLOWO2_02_FULL_57_26
ACCGTCCCCCGTGCCGGAAGATTTCTCCTCCTTCCCCTCACCTCCCCTTGCCACGTCACTCTTCAATTCCCCTCCACTCTCGCCTTGACGCTGACCAGAACCACCGGCCAATTCCCGCAGCGCATTCGCCGTCTGAGCCAACAGCGCATCGCCGGCCCCCTGCTGCGATCCAGTCCTTAGGTGCTCCTCCACCCGGCGCAGTAGCTCTTGAATCTGCGACTCCTTTTGTGCGTTGGCTGTCCCCTTCTCTTTTTTGATTTCGACCGCCACCGCGTTGAGGTCACGGGCGAGCTCCGAAAGAGCGGGCAGCCGAGCCAATTCTCGGGCTAAAATCGCCAGCTCATTGGCAGTGCGTGCTTCTGAATTGAAAAAGAACCAGAGTTCCAAGAGGATTTGAAACAAATTGAAAACGATTAAAGAGGCGATCGCGGAGCCCATAAAAGAGCGCTTGAGCCGGTAAGGAAAATCCCTCCGCCAATCTATCCGGTGAAGGAGCCCGACGGCCTCTTCCTGCAAGCGGACCAGGAGAAAAGACCGGCAAGATAATCGATCCACGGATGCCAAAGTGAGAAAACGATCTTGCGCTTGAGCTTTGATATCCATCAGGCGGGCGGCGAAACGAAGGGAAAAGGAGCGCTTACGGTGCCGCAAAACCCCCAGGGCCAAAGCGGTCACAAGGACCGCCACGCCCGCGCCGATCACAGTCCCTCGGGCCAGGAAGGCCGACCAATAGAGGAAAGCCCCGAGGTAGACAAAGACTCCGAGCGGGGGGAGAAGCATCAGGAGAGAATCCCACAGCGCATGGCGCTTGAGGCGGCCGAGAAGACGCTGCATGAGCTTTTCGGGTAAAGCCGCTCCCCGCTGAGCCGGTGAGCCCGTCGTCCTCTCTCGATCTGGATCTCCAGCCATTATGTCCCAAAACGAACCCGGCAGCGTTCAAGGCCGGGAGTGATTGTGACCCTTGGTCTGATATTTCTCAACTGCTCGGTTGTGCTCTTCCAGAGTTCCAGAGAAGAGATGTGATCCGTCGTTTCTGGAAACAAAGTAAAGGTACGGAACACGGGCCGGAAAGAGTGCGGCCCTGAGCGAGGCGAGGCCGGGATTGCAGATCGGAGCGGGAGGGAGACCCGCGACGCGGTAGGTGTTGTAAGGGCTGGGGCTCTGGAGGTCCCGTCGCGTCAAGTGGCCGGAGTACCGCTTGAGCCCATAAATCACGGAAGGGTCGCTTTGCAGAGGGATTTTGCGCTTTAATCGATTATGAAAGACCGCTGAGATCAGCGGCCGTTCGGCCTCGTTCCCGGTTTCTTTCTCGATCAAAGAAGCCAGGGTGACCGCCTGATGTAGGCTCAAGCCCATTTCCCTGCTTTTGTACTGCATCGACTGATTGAAATTGCCTCGGAACTGACCCGCCATGGCGAGCAGGATCTCCTGCGCCGTCGTGCGAGGGGTGAAATAATAAGTATCCGGGAAGAGATAACCCTCGATGCCTTGGTCCTCGAGACCGAGGCGGGCGAGGACCAGCGGATCTCGGGCCTCGGCGAGGAATCGATCTTTCCGCGTGATTGCCGCACCCTCCAGAAGCGTGGCAATCTCCATCACGGTTAGCCCCTCGGGAACGGTGATGCGCCGAAAGGCGCCCTTCCCCAGCAGCATCTGATCCAGCACTTCGCGGGGCGACTGGGGTAGCTCGAACAGGTATCGACCCCAGTGGATCTTCCTCTCCACCGACAAGAGGCGGGCCCAAACGATGAAAAGCCTCTCGTTGGGGATCACGCCCTTTTCCTTAAGCTCGTTCGCGATGGAAGCAACCGGTTCCCCTCGCTCGATCTTGACCTCCACTGCCTCCCGCCACCCCGGAAAGGGAAGCCAGAGGAACGAGAGAAAAAACCCAAACACCAGGAGAGAAGAGACGGCGAGAAAACAAGCGGTGAGGAGAGAATATTTCACGGTCGACAAGCCTTGGGCTTAAACGCCGGGATCGCTAGACTAACCCCCGGCTGGCTGGGGCTAGTTCTCGGTCAGGTTCACCTTCATCCAGCCTTCGATCTGCTTCAGGAAGCCGGCAAAGGGATCCTCGCCCGGCTGGGGAGCAAAGTAGGCCTTGCGCATATAGTCAAGGGCGCCCGAATAGTATTCAAACTTCTTGGAGAGTTCCTGAAAGAGAATGAAGCCGGTGCGGTAAAGAGAGAGATCCAGCTCGGAGACAGTCCAGTAGGACCGCCTCCCCTCTTGAAGATAGTAGTCGAGAAATCCCCGGTTCTCCACATAGGAGCGAAAGATGCCGCTCATAAAGAGCGTATAATCTCCCAGATATTTCCGCTGCGCCCTCTCCCTGAGCAAGCGGCCCTCCTCTGCTCCCTTGGGCTGGCTTTCCGTCAGAATCTCCACCACGCTGCCCGGCTTCCTTCCGGCGCGGGAGCGAATCCGATAGAGGTTATCGCTCCGGGCGAAATCAGTCAGCACGTCCGCCACGTACCCGGCCACGGTAGCATCGCAGATCCCCAACTGCCAGAAACTCTGACGAGTCAGCTCGTGGAAGAAACTCTGCAAACGGTTGTGCGAAAGGTTCCGTTCCATCACCAGGACAAAATCATACCAAACTTGGAGGGGTTTTTAAAGATTGTTCGCTCAGGGTCTGCGTCAGACCCGAAAGACCCGATCGTGCTCACGCACCTTCTCTTTCACCTTGATACCGACGACTTTCCCCTTTTCCGCGCGGGTCACGTTTTGATGCTCGACCTGCATCGAGTCCACGGTTTGGGTGAAATCGGTGTGCGTGCCCTTGACGTGGATCGTGTCCCCGAGCTTCAGTTCCCCCTCGGTGAGCTCGATGATCCCCACACCCAGATGGGAAAAATAATGGGTAATGTGTCCGATCGGAATTTCCGTAGCTTGGGCAGCCATAGCCAATCCTCCTTCGCCACATATTATAGGCTAAAAAATCTTTGCCCCACAACACATTTCTGTCCTTGGCCATTTCCCA
>MGSI01000045.1:7294-11541 GCA_001798455.1 Deltaproteobacteria bacterium RIFCSPLOWO2_02_FULL_57_26
GCAACCGCGAGGACTACTTGAAGCCTTTTCGCGTGCTCAGGTGCAAGATTGACGATCAGGTAGACTTCCAGGCCGCCGCGGAGAATAAAAACACCACCGAAGCTACCGTGTTGATCGAGATTTTCGGGGACGAAGAGCTGGTAGCGGCGAGTGGGCGCGGACCGGTCCATGCGGTGGACAACGCCATGCGAAAGGTCCTGGAGAGGCATTATCCCCAGCTCTCCGAGGTGCGGCTTGAGGAGTTCGACGTGCGCTTGCTGCACCACGGCGAGACCGGCGCGGATGAGGAGGAGAAGGGGGTTGAGGCCCCGGTTCGAGTCTTGGCCATTTTTTCTGACGGGAACGAGCGATGGGGAACTGTTGGGGTAGCCGAGGACATCCTCCGGGCAAGCGTGGAGTGCATCATCGACGGGTTAGAGTGGAAACTCAGGGGCGAGCACAAGCACTAGGCCTCTTGGTCCCGTTGGTTCCCAGACGCAGGATCACTAACCCCTCTCTTTTAGTAACCCTGCTTTCCTTGCTCCTTTCCGGATGTCTGATGGAAGAGAGCTTCATTTTCTTTCCCGAAGCGCGGATTGACCAGACCCCGCGCGACGTTGGGCTCGCTTTCGACGACGTCTATTTTACCACTAGCGATGGAATTCGCCTGAACGGCTGGTTTGTCCCTTCGCCAGGCGCGCGCCTGACCCTCCTCTGGTCCCACGGCAACGCCGGCAACATCAGCCACCGTGTGGAGAACATCAAGCTCTTGCACGAGAAGGTCAAGATCAACGTATTTATCTTCGACTACCGGGGCTATGGTCGGAGCGAGGGAAAAGTCTCCGAGGAGGGAACCTACAGAGACGCAACGGCAGCGCTTCGGTACCTGCGCTCCAGAAACGACATAGACCCTAAAAGAATAGTTTTTTTCGGCCGCTCCCTGGGCGCGGCTGTCGCGGCTGATCTGGCCGCACGCGAAGAGTGTTTGGCGCTCATCCTCGAGACCCCTTTCGTCTCCATCCGCGAGATGGCCAAGGCGGCTTTCCCATTTTTACCCATCGGCCCGCTGCTCCGCACCCGCTATGACATCGTCGAGAAAATCGAAAAAGTCCACGTGCCGGTGCTCGTTTTACACGGCGACAGGGACGAAGTGGTTCCCTACGAGCAAGGGAAACGAGTTTTCGAAGCGGCGCGTGAGCCTAAGGAGTTCTACACGATCCGCGGCGCACACCATAACGACACCTTCCTGGCGGGCGGGGAAAACTACTTTGCCGCCCTGCGGAGTTTCATCGAGCGGGTGACGGCACGCCCGCCTGCAAGCTAGCCTCCCCTGGACAAATCCGCCTTCGTGCGCTAATGAGGGGCAAGACCAAAGAGTCTCTGCCGGTCAGAGTTTTCTTAGCGCCAGGATCTTCAAACGGCCCGCCCCCATGCACCGTCGAAGGTCTTCACTTTTGGCTGCGGAGAAAGACCGACCAAGAATCGCAGCAAGGGCAAGGAATCCGCAGCCCAAAAACATCGAAGCACTCAAGGAGGTCTCAAATGGCAAAGACAGCAACGAAGGCGCGAAGCGCCGGGCGAGGATACGCGGATCTCCGCGAGCACGTGGAGGCGCTGGAGCGAGAGGGATTGTTGGTCCGCGTCAGCCGCGAGATTAACAAGGACACCGAGATGCATCCGCTGGTCCGCTGGCAGTACCGCGGCGGGCTGAAGGAAGAGGACTGGCGCGGTTTTCTCTTTGAGAGGGTCACCGATGCCAAGGGCAGGCGCTACGACATCCCGGTGGGTGTCGGCATCATGGCGGGCTCGAAATATATCTGCGCTGTCGGTCTCGGCTGTAAACCCGAACAGATGTGGGACAAGTGGCAGCAGGCCTTCCGCAGCCCCATCACGCCGGTCCTGGTCTCTAACGGCTCGGTCCAGGAGATGATCCAAAGAAAAGACGAGCTCAAACGCGCGGGGGGGCTGGATCAGTTTCCGGTCCCCATCTCCACGCCCGGTTTTGATGGCGCTCCCTTCATTACGGCCGGTCACTGGGTGACGAAGGATCCGGAGACAGGAATCCGCAACGTCGGCAATTATCGCGGCCACCTTAAGGCTCAGGACCGCGTCAGCATCTTTCCCGGTCCGGGACAGCATGTCTTGGCCCACTGGCAGAAGTGCCAGGCGCGTAAAATCCCGCTCGAGGCCGCGATCGTTGTGGGCCCCCCGCCGGTAGTTTCTTACGCCGCCGTCCAGAAGGTCCCTTACGGCGTGGATGAGCTGGCGATTGCGGGGGGTTTGGCGGGCGAGCCGATCCGCCTGGTCAAGTGCCAGACCGTGAATCTGGAGGTTCCCGCGGAGGCAGAAATCGTTATCGAGGGGATCCTCTCCACGGAATACCTCGAGCCCGAAGGCCCGTTTGGCGAATCGCATGGCTATATGCATCCCCGCACGCTGAGCCCCTTCATGCAGGTGACTTGCATCACGCGGAAGAAGAAACCCATCTTGGTCTCTTGGACGAGCCAGGTAACCCCAAGTGAGTCGAGCATCATCAAACGGGTGGGCTACGAGCCGCTCTTTCTGCGATTCCTGCAACAAGACTTGGGCATCAAGAGCGTGGTGCGAGTGGCGATGCATGAACCCCTGACCAACCTGCGCAAGGTGATCGTCGTCCAGATGAGGAAGCCGAGCGAGGCCGAAACCTGGCGCGCCCTGATGGGAGCGGCCAGCTTCCACCCTGGTGTGGGCAAGTTTCTCGTCGCGGTCGACGAGGACATCGACCCCTGGGACATGGATACGGTCATGTGGGCGATCAGCTATCGGGCAATGCCCCACAAGGATGTCCAAATCCTCACCGGCAGAGAGCGCGGCCACGGCCCACCGTTTGGCCGCGATGACCGCCCGGTGGAGACACGCCAGGCCGACGAGTCTGCGCTTCTCATCAACGCGATTCTGCGCGAGCCATTTCCACCGGTTTCCCTGCCCAAGCGCGACTACATGGAAAAGGCGCGAGAGATATGGGAGGAGCTGGGGTTGCCCCGGCTCTCGCCTAAGCCCCCTTGGTACGGCTACTCGCTGGGCGATTGGGATACGGAATTGGAGGAGGAGGCCAAGCTGGCGGTGAAAGGGGAATACCTGCGCAATGGCGAAAAATTGAAAACCCGCCGCGTCAAACTCTGACGCCGGGCTTTCGCCGACTTTTGGTCTTGAGGCAGGTCTGGCCGTGGGACACCGGTCTCCGACCAGCTCAGGTCGGCAGCGTGACCGTAAAGATCGAGCCTCTGCCCGGCTCGCTTTCAACCTGAATCGTCCCACCGAGCAGCTCGGTAAGCCTTTTAGCAACATAGAGCCCAAGTCCGATCCCGCTGTGAGACCTGGTCTCGGAGTTGTTCGCCAGACGAAACTTCTCGAAGATGACGGGCATGTATTCTTGCGGAATGCCAATCCCGGTATCGCTGACTGTGAACTCAACCCTCTTGTCCTCGGGCAAATGGCGGGCCGAAACGGTCACCCGACCTCCGGGCGTAAACTTGATTGCGTTATGGATCAGACGCTGCAGGATCTGCTTGAGCTTGTCTTGATCGGTTTTGATGACAGGCAAATCACCGGGGTATTCCCAGGCGAGCGTCACCTCTTTATTCAACGGCGCCCCGTACGTCTCTCGTAACTCATGCAGTAAATCGGCCAGCCGGACCGGTTCGCTTTCCGCCTTGACCGTCCCCGCCTCAAGGCTCGTGGCCTGCAGGATACCGCTGATCATGATGAGCAAATCTTGAGAACGGGCCGTGACCTTCTCCAAGGATTGCTCCTGCGCCGGGTTGATTTCTCCCAGGATTCCATCCTTGATCATCCCAGCGTAACCCACGATGACATTGAGGGGCGTCCTAAGCTCATGGGACATGGTGCTCAGGAAATTGTCCTTGACCCGGTTGGATCTCTCTAGCGCGATCGCCTGCATCTTGGTCTGCTCATAGAGCTGGGAATTGTGAATCGCGATTGCGGCCTGGGCGGCCAGCGCGGAGAAAAACTCGACCTCCTCACCGGTGAACTCATGCTCCACTTTGGTGTAGAAGGAAACCACTCCCAGCACCTCGTCTTTAACCAGCAAGGGGAGGCCCAGGAAGGAAACCAGGCCGTGGCGCCGGAACCACTCAGGATTCCAGGTGCGCCGGTCTAACAGGAGATTCGTGACCACCAGCGGCTCCCTACTGCGGAATACCCCAGTGGTAAAACCCCGACCTCCCCATGGATAACTTCTCCATTCCCGCTCATCGAGACTGCGACAG
>MGSI01000046.1 GCA_001798455.1 Deltaproteobacteria bacterium RIFCSPLOWO2_02_FULL_57_26
CATGTGGCCGCCGGTGTTGACCCCATCTCTGTAAGGGGTAGCTCCCAGGCCACTCCCGTGAATATCGTAGATTCCCATAGCGGTACGGATCCCCTCGCGGTTGTGCCCCGCGGGAATATAGCCCGGCCCGCCCTCATACCACATGCCGTACCAGGTTGCGGTTACGTCTTCGTAGCGACCCGCGGCATAAAGCATCTTCGCCGCGGCTTCGCAGACCGCAGCGACCAAAATTCCTCCAACCACGGGTGCCGCGGCGCAAGCGGCTGGAAACTTGCAGTTGAGCACTGAGCCCTCCGGGACCGAGAGCTTGACGGGAACGAATTTACCGTCGCTCCATGGAACATCCCAGAAGAGGGTGTTGGTGAGGGCGACACCCAGATGCGCCCTGGTGCTGGGGAGCGTTGAGTTCACGTCGTTGGCCATTTGAGGACTGGTGCCGGAAAAATCCACTTCCAGCTCGTCCCCGCGCTTGGTCATCGTGCAAACTATTTGCAGAGGGACCGCCTTGGCTTGCTTCCTGTCCAGGGAGGTGAGGTAGGTCCTCGATATCCAGCGCCCGTCCGGAAGGGAGCGAAGCTTTGCTCTGGCCATCTCCTCCGTGTCCCGAATAGTTTTCTCCCCAGCCTCCTGCACAAACGCAATGCCGAACTTCTCCACCAGTTCCAGATAGCGGCGGGCGCAGACGTTGTTTCCGGCGATCATCGCTTTGAGATCGAGGCCCACGTATTGCGGGTCCCGGCACTGTTCGGTAAGACTCCGGAAAACGTCTTCGCGAAACTCCCCTCGTTCGACTACTTTAAGACCGGAGATGCGGATCCCTTCATGAAATATTTCCGTAGCCGCTCCTCGAAGGATTCCTCCCGTGTCGGCCGTGTGGGTACTTGTGGCCACCCAGGCAACCAGCTCCCCGCCGTAATAGATCGGCTTCACGATCATCATGTCGTAGGTGTGAGAGCCCGCCACGTAGGGATCGTTAAAGAAGAGCTGGTCTCCGTCGTAAAAGCCTGGAGACTCGCCAAACCACTTGATGAGGGTCTTGATGGCGTCCGAGGTGGCGTGGGCAAAACGCAGGTGCCCCGAGCAGGCGAGCACCATGGTTCCGCCGGAATCGTAAAAGGAGCTCATGCACTCGCCGCCCTGGGAAACAATCGGCGATGCGGTCACCCGCTGAAGCGTTATGCGTCCTTCCTCGCCTATAGCCCAGAGGCGGTGCAGGAACATCTCGTACTTTACTGGGTCGATTTGCATAGCAGTCCTAACGTCCCTCCTGTATTTTTCGAAAGTTGGATTATGTTACAGGCAGCGAGGGCATGTCAACGTCACGGCGCCACTCCGTGCGGCAGCCGTCAAATCGGTGATAATTTTATTCCTGGTTAAGCCGCCTTGGCGTAGGAGCACACGTCGGCGAGCGTGGGAGTTGCATGAATCTCCCGCGCCGGCTCAATCGTCAGAAACTCCTACCGTTCAAATCATTCTACACCACCCGTAGCTTTGCAAGTTATTTGAGGCCCCACTGTGATTCCTCCTTGGAAACAGAAAATAGGGTCGGAGTGAGTGGCCCAGTTGTCCTCCGAAGGGTTTGACTCACACCTCGTTTGTGGGATAATGAGCCAGTTTTTGGCGTCGGTCAAGTAAGTAAAAATCGGGCTGACAAAAGTCTTTAGGGAAAAAATTCGAAGAGCGGGGGAGGACTAGGTGAAGCTATCGCAGCTGTTTTTAGCCTCGGTATTGGCATTCTTATTTACGGGTGTGTTGGTTCGGCCTCCTGAGGTTTCAGCACAGACTATTAAAATGACCATCGGAACGGGAGGCATTAACCCAGGCACCAGTCTGCCATTCATCGCTGAAAAAGAACAGCTGTTTGCGAGGCATGGCCTTGACGTGAAGATCATCAACACTCCGACCCCCGCCGCCGTGCAGGCCATGCTGAGCGGGACCATGCATGCACTCATGTCATTTGGCGGACCTGCTTTGCCAACCGCGACATTACAGGGCGCGCCACCTTTTGTGATGGTCTCTTCCTGGGTAAGTGTTTTTCCTTATAGGATTGTAGCTCGCAGGGAGATTACAAATCCTAAGGAACTAAAAGGGAAGACAGGGCAAATAGGAGTTCCCTTTGGGACTGCACCGCACGCAGCTCTCATATTTGGCTTGGCCAAACTGGGACTTGACCCTGAAAAGGATGTCAAATTGATTCAAATGCCGCGAGCTGATTGGGGAAGCGTGTTGACGCAGCTGGAACGAGGCGACGTCCAGTTTGCGCCGTTTCCCCCGCCTTATGACCGTCTGGCAGAAAAGCGTGGATTCCGCGTCTTAGTTTCCTTGCCTGACATGAACATACCTTGGTCGCAAAACGGGGAGTGGGTGTTGAAATCTTATCTAACGAGCAATAGGGAGGCTGTTCTACGCCTCCTCAGAGTGGTGTCAGATAGCATGAAGACTTTTTTTGAGGAAAGAGAAAAAACACTTGCCTATCTCTCTGAGTTCCTAGGGACCAATCGGGAAGATACGGAGTATGCTTACGAATTTTACTTGAAATGGGTCGAGCGACAGCCCAGGCCAAGGGTGGAGTCCGTGCGGAATCTCTTGGAGGCCATTAAAAAGACAACCCCTAAAGCAGCCACGGCAGACCCCGCTTCGTTCGTCGACACGAGCTTAGTGGACCAGCTGATTAAGGAGGGATACTTCAAGTGATTTGTAGATCTTTATATCCTTCCGTAAGGTCCACACCAAGAGCATCAGCTTGCCTCAGAATCTTCGATGGTTGTGATGTACGGCGCGAAACCTCCTTGTGGAGGAAGCAAAACTAATCAATCAATAGCAGCTATTCCCGAAATTTCTATCAGGGCGTGGGGGGGCATCAATCCAGCCACGAAAACTGTTGCGCCTGGCGGCTGGTGCTCACCTAACATTTCCTCTCTCACTTTATTTCCGACTGTCCTATACTCATTCAGAGCCGATATTACCACATATGAATCGAGCCGAACGACGTCCTTAAGGGACGCGCCCGCAGCCTCCAGCGCTGCTTTAAAATTGGCATAGGTTTGGCGCATTTGGGCAGCCAGGTCTATGGATTGATGGTTCAGGTCCTTGAAGTTGAGGTCATATCCGACGATTTTCCCGTTTTCGCCCATCGGTATCTGGCCAGCCACAAATACCAGGTGCTTGGCTGTGACTTTTACGGCATGGGTGTAGGATCCAGTCGGGTTGTGAATCGACCTAGGCTTAATTTTCTCTATCATTTTGCAGGCCCTCCTTTATGAGATGAAGTACCCTAATAGGATTTAATGATGGATCTTGTCAAGGCCAGTTTGTGCAGAGAGAGTAGGCTAGAAAAAGGCGCAGTCTAGGCTCTGGAGTTCTGTTTGCGCAGGGCGGCGCGCAAGGCTTCGGTTCTCTCCCGGTCGATGCTTCGTCCATCCGGGGATAGGGCGACGCCGTACTCGTCCCGTGCGTGCTCCGCGGAGATCTTGCCGTCGCGAACGTCCTTGAGGACCCTCTCCGGATCTCGTCCCAGTACATCCCCCCATCCGCCTGCCCCTGCAGTCTGGTGCTGGATCCAGTCTCCTCGCTTGATCGTGATCTGGAATTTGGAGGGCATCTGTCGGATCGCGCCGTTCGCGGAGAGGAGGGTTTGCCCCGGACGACCTGGCTTGCCCCCCTGCAAGCCATAGGGGAGGAACTTCAGCCGATCCGCCCGCATGTGCACCTTGGCCTCCTCAGCCCCGCGCAGTCGCCACTTGCGGGTCACCGACAGGCCGCCCCGAAACTTGCCGACCCCAGCGGTGTCAGGCACGAGCGCGTACTCTTCCACTAGAAGGGGGGATTCGATCTCGATCACTTCCACAGGGGTGTTGGAAAAGTTGGAGCACAAGCCCGCCAGGTGATCGATGCCATCCTTATCAGGGCGGCCGCCCCATGATCCGGGAAGCCAGTCCAGCTGGACAAAGGGTCTCCGATCGGGATAATAGCCCGACACGCTGATGTTGCAGTCCGTGGCGACACCGCAGGCCAGGATTCTTTCTGGCAACATCTGGGCAAGGGCTCCGAGAAGGGTGTCGGAAGCCCGAATCGCCGTGAGCACCCTGGAGGCGACAGGAGCCGGGGGCAAAGCATCCACGAGCGTACCCGGGACGGTCACCACTTTCAGAGGACGAAAAAATCCCTCGTTGTTCGGGATGTCGGGGTCGAGGATGCAGCGGACGGCGAAATAAAAGCTCGACAGGGCGTAAGACCGGGTCATGTTGATCGCGCCCTTCACCTGGGGAGCCGTCCCGGTGAAATCAGCGGTGAGTTCGTCACCCTGCTTCTTCAAGGTTACGCGGATGGGGATAGGGTCGGTGGTCAAGCCGTCGTCGTCCAGGAAATCGGAGAAAGAGAACTCGCCGTCTGGCAGTTTTCGAATCGCATCCCGAGTGCGCTCCTCGCTGTAGTCTAGCAGGTCTCGCAGATACCATTGGGTGGTCTCTAACCCATACTCCTGGACCAGCGCGGTCAACCCTTCTTCACCCTCGGAGCAGGCGGCCACTTGCGACGAGATGTCGGCCATGACCGTCTCGGGAACGCGGACGTTTCGTCGGATCATCGATAGGAGGGTTTCATTGGGTTTCCCTCGATCGAAGAGTTTTAGCGGAGGGATGCAAAGTCCTTCCTGGTAGATCTCGGTAGCGGCCGAGGAAATGCCTCCCGCGGCAATGCCCCCGATGTCGGCGTGGTGCATGACCGTGCAGGAGAAGCCAAGGACGCTGTCGCCGATAAAGACAGGCTTGAACATGTAGATATCCGGGAGGTGGGCCCCGCCGTCGTAGGGATCGTTCAGGACATAGACGTCTCCGGGATGACAATCATTGCGAAACCGTTTCAGAACGGCCTGGACGGCGGGAGGGATGCTCCCCAGCATCAGCGGCAAGCACAGTCCAAGAGCTACAAGCTCGCCGTCGGCGTTGCACAAAGCCGTAGAGAAATCCATCACCTCCTTGGCCACGGTCGACCTGGCGGTTCTCACCACGGTGACGGCCATCTGGTCGGCGATCGCAGCGATGGCATGCTGCATGAGCTCGAAAGTGATAGGGTCGCGGCGAGATTCTTTGGCCATGTCTCTAAGACCTGCGGACTTCCATATTGATGTTCCCCCATTCGTCCCTCCGGGCACGACAGCGCGGCGGAACCACTGTGGTCGAGTCGTATTCCTCGACGATGAGCGGTCCTTCCTGAAAGCTATGATCGAGCTGATCCCGGCTCACGACGGAAGTCTCGATCCAGCCGAAAGCCGGGCCAAAGTAAGCGCGTCGTTGGCGACTCGGAAGGCAGGCTGCGGAGGAAGGATTCAACGAGCGAGTCAGGCCCTGGAATGTTTGCGGCCTTTCTCTGAGCCCTCGAGCAATCACCCTCAAATTGACGAACTGGACAGGACTCTCGGGGACGCGATACCCATACGTGTGCTCGTGCTCTTGCTCAAAGGCCTCGCGCAGAATAGCCAGGCTTTCGAGTCTCAGGGAACCGTTGGGCAGAGGAATGGCTAGATCCGAGTTTTGACCCACATATCGGACGTCAGCTATTGCCTGTATCTGGGCTCTCTCGTTAGCGTAGCCTTCCCACGCCAGATCGTCGTACGCCTTCCTCACGAGCTGGGTCCAGGCCTCGTTAACGTCTTCGAGCCTGGCATCGGCGAACTTGTTCCAGAAGGTCTGCGTGTAATGGTGCTCCAGGTCCGAAAAGAGGAGCCCGAGGGAGCTAAACAATCCTGGCGCAGGAGGGATGACCACTTGGACCATCTCCATCTCCTGGGCGAGATGCGCCGCGTGGACCGGACCGCTCCCTCCGAAGGCCCAGAGTACGAACTTCCTCGGGTCGCGCCCGCGTTCGATGGAGACCGCGCGGACCGCTCTTACCATGGTCGCATTAGAGATAAGATGAATGCCGTACGCGGCTTGCACCAGCTCAAGCCCCAAAGGCCGGGCAATCCGGTCATGGAGGGAGCGGCGTGCGGCGTCCGCGTTGATACGTAGGGCCCCTCCAGCCAGGTATTCGGGGTTCAGGTAACCCAGAACCACATTGGCGTCAGTGACCGTCGGGTCGCTTCCCCCGAGGTCGTAGCCTACGGGTCCGGGGCTGGCTCCGGCGCTCTGAGGGCCCACTTTTAGAATCCCTCCCACGGCAATCCAGGCGATGCTTCCCCCTCCGGCCCCGACTTCGGCAATGTCCAGGATAGGGACCCGCACCACATGGCCTCCGCCCTTCAGCATCCGATGGCCTATGTTGAGGCCGGCTCCGACCTCGTACTCGTTGGTTTTAGTCACTTCGCCCTTTTCGATGATGCAGGCCTTGGCTGTCGTGCCACCCATGTCAAAGCTGATAAGATTCTCCATTCCGGTCCGCCGCGCCATGAAAAGCGTGCCGATGACCCCTGCGGCAGGACCGGATTCGATGATGTGGATTGGCTTATCGATGGCTCTGCGGGCAGGAGTCACGCCGCCGTTCGACTGCATGACAAGAAGCGGACAGACCATTCCGATGCTTCCGAGCTTCTGAGCGAAGCTCTCCACGTAGCCCTTCACAACCGGTTGGACATAAGCATTCACAACCGTGGTGCTGGCGCGTTCAAACTCCTTGATTTCGGGGAGGAGGACACTCGACAGATTGACAAAGATGCCCGGAGCTTCGCTCGCAAGATAGCGACCGATCTCCGCTTCGTGTCTCGGGTTCCGATACGAATTGATAAGACATACCGCTACAGACTCAACCTTTTCCTCCAGTAAGGAGCGAACCGCCCTGGCCACGCCGGCCATGTCGAGGGGGACGAGCACCTCTCCGTCAGAGGCGATTCGTTCTTGGACTTCCATCCGGAGATACCTGGGAACCAGAGGGGTGGGCCTTTCCCATTCCATGTCGTAGAGCTGCGGTCTTCGAATTCTCCCAAACTCCAGAACGTCACGGAAACCCCGCGTTGTGATGAGGCCCACTTTTGCTCCCGAGCGTGTCAGGATCGCGTTTGTGGCTATGGTCGTGCCGTGGATGACCACCTCGATCTCGCGCCCTTCCAGACCTTTCTCGTTAAGGGACAAGCCGATAGCATCCAGGATTCCTTCGCTGTAATCCTTTGGAGTCGAGAGGACTTTTTTGATGGTTACCTCACCGGCCTCGTCCATGAAGACGACATCGGTGAACGTGCCCCCAACATCCACTCCCACGCGGTAGCGCGTCATTCCCCGTCACTTCCGGTAAAGGGCGTCGACAAAGCCTGAGGCCTCAAGCTCTTTCGGCAAGGAGCTCTCTTCTTCAGCAAATGCGAAAGTCGCGACCTCATCACAGGCTAACCTCCTGTGTCACTCAGATTCCCTAAACTACCATTCTGCGAAGAATCGGAGTTTCTTATAAGGGTTTGCCGACAGAGAGTCAACCTGAGATCGCGACACCGAACATGAGAACTTCGCGACTGTCGATGGGCAGGAGCGCCGCGGTCCGGAGCCACTCTAAAAGTGCAAAGGCAAAGGCTGTATTCGGAGTCTGGACAGAATTTAATTGGGATGGAATAGCCGGCCAAGCCCAGGGATAGGCTTGAGCGCGCGGAGCTTTTCCAGACAAGCCCAGAGCGTAGCCTGGTTGCTGGTAACAACGGGCTTTCCGAGACGGCGCTCCAAATCGTCGATGACTTCGATCATGGTCGTGTTGGTGCAGCTTAGGAGATAGCCATCCGCCTCCGAACGGGCGTTCTCCAGAACGATCTCCCTCCAGCGTTGGGGACTGATATTGATGTATTCATCCCCGCCGCCGGAAAGCCCCAAGCCAAAATCCTGCAGGACTTGAAAGCCCGCCTCGCGCAAATAGCGGACCTCATGTTGGTTGGTCTCCTTGACGTAAGGGCTGATAAGGATGAGTTTTCTGATCCCGAGGCGGTTCAATGCCTGGTTGATTGCTTCGCCGGTGGTGATGGCCTGGCAGCCACTGGAGGTTTGAACCGCGTCCACGATTTCGGCCTCCCCGGCGAGCCCTTCTTCCATAGAAGTCGCGGTGCAGTGGAACACGATAATTCCTGGCTTGGTGTCAGCGAGCACGGCTGCCGCCTCACCAATGTCTTCTTTGAGTTCCTTCAGCGGCTTATGCCACCGGCCGGTCATCCGCAGCCGCATGACATGGACCCCGATGTCGGGCGGAGCGTATCGCTGAAATTGTGGCTCAGTGAGACGGTTGCTGGAAGGAATGATGAGACCGATGCGGTTCTGAGTGCTCATGCCCGATAGCACCGAAAAGTCTTAATCTCGGGCGGAAATCTATTCCATGTCGATTCGCTTGTCAAACTCAGGGGCAGTCAAGCTGAATGGGCCCAATCCTCACCGCGGACCTGCCCGAACCCGCAAAAAGCTGACCGCTTAATCTGTCGCTGTCGGTACGGAAGTGTACGTCCCGGAGGCGTTGTGCCGCCACTCCCGTAGAAGCAGCGGCGCCGCCACGGCGGCGCCCAGGATATTTACCACCCATCCCACCATCTCCTCACCGCGCAGCGGAATGAGTAGCCCGAGCGCCGACAGGCCGAGGAGAAATCGAGTAAGCCAGGGAAGCGAGCGCACCCAATAGCCAACCAGGGCCATGCCGAGGATCCAGGTGCCGACGATAGCTGTGGTTAGAGATAGAACGACCTCCCAAAGGTGCCCTTTCATGAGTAGGGCGGGAGAATAGACAAAGAGGAAAGGCACGACATACGCGAGGGCGGCCAAGCGGGTCGCCGCCCATCCCGTTCGCATCGGCGAGGCGCCGCCAATTGAGGCCGCCGTGAAGGCGGCAAAGGCGATCGGAGGCGTGATCACCGCAATCACGCCGAAGTAGAAGATAAAGAAGTGAGCCGCCATCGGCACAATGCCGAACTGGACGAGAGCGGGGGCGACCAAAATGGCCAGCAGAACGTAGACCGCTGAAGTCGGCAGGCCCATGCCGAGAATCATGCTGACGACCGCGGTGGAGAGAAGAAGAAGAAAAGCGCTTTCCTTGCCAATCTCTAACAGAGCCGCTGAGAGCTTGAAGCCGAGTCCGGTCACAGCGGCCACGCCAACAATGATACCAGCGGCCGCAAGGAGGGCGCCAAGATCGAGCATGGCCCGCCCCGTC
>MGSI01000047.1 GCA_001798455.1 Deltaproteobacteria bacterium RIFCSPLOWO2_02_FULL_57_26
GTCGCTGCGACCTCGGCCATCTCACGGACTAAATGCTCTTCCGGGCGGCGCCCGCGCAGGATCCCCTCGGCCTTTCTGGCGCGGACGATCGTCGGCGCGACCGAGTTGAGAGCGAGGCGGATATCTTCGCACAGGCCTCCCTTCACGCGGAGGGTGAGCGCAACACCCACGGTGGCGAAGTCTTCCTGGCTGCGCGGCAGGAACTTGATGTGGGCCCACGTCATTTCTGGGCTCGGAGGAGGCGCGTGGATCTCGGTGAGGATTTCCCCGGGCCTCAGATCGGTCTGATAATAGTCGAGGAAGAATTGCTCCAGCGGCAGCACCCGCTTTCCGTCGGAATGGAGCAAGGTAATCTCGGCGTCCAGCGTGATGAGACTGGCGCCCGGATCGGTCAACGGGTCGCCCTGGCACAGGTTACCGCCGATAGTTCCCATGTTGCGGATCCTCGGCTGAGCGACCTTGCTGAAGGTCTCGTGCAGGAGAGGGTAGTGCTCACGCACCGGTTTGGCCAGTTCGATATCCCGGTGGCGCGCCCCCGCGCCGATTCTGAGGCCGTCTCTGGCATCAAAACGTACGGAATCGAAATCCGGGATATTGGCCAGGCTGATAACTACTCGGGGGTTCAGCAAGTGCTGACGCATCATGATGATGAGAGCCGTGCCGCCGGCGATCACCCTGGCTTCATCGCCGTGTTCTTTGAGAAGGGCGCAGGCCTCCTCAAGTGTCTTCGGCTCGAAGTATTCGAAATTGACCATGTCTATCCCTTGATCCCTGTAACCTTTAATCCCTTCAACTCTTGCCCTTTTCCGTCAACGCTTTTAGAACTTTTTCGGGAGTGATCGGCAGAGTTCGGACGCGCACGCCGACGGCGTCGAAGATCGCGTTGCTGATAACCGCAGCCGTGGGATCCATACCGAGCTCGCCCAGCCCCTTGGCGCCGAACGGTCCCGTCGGCTCATAGGATTTGGCAAAGGCGTGCGCCAGCGCCGGCATGTCGCGCATCGAAGGGAGCCGATAGTCGGAAAAGTTCGGATTGATGGGCCGCCCTTCCTCCATTCTCAATCCTTCGATCAGCGCGTAGCCGAGACCCTGGGCCACTGACCCCTCCACTTGGCCCTCGGCGCCGATCGGATTGATCACGGTGCCGCAGTCGGAGGCCGCTACGTACTTCAACACTTTGACCTGGCCGGTCTCGGTGTCCACCTCAACCTCGGCCGCCTGGCAGGCGAAGTTGTAGGCTCCGGACTCATTGCCGTAACGAGTTTCGTCCGGCAAAACCGAATCCGCATCGAAGCTTCCGGAGGCCACAATGGGCGCGCCACTGCGGCGAAACAGGCGCGCCCGCGCCACGTCGGCTACGGTGACGGCTTTGGCTTCCGCTCCTTTGACGTAAACCTTTCCGCCCTCGACCATGAGATCGTCCGGGCTCGCCTCCAGCATCTCCGAGGCCATCTCCAGAATCTGCTGCTTTGCCTTCGCTGCCGCGTCCTTTACGGCGTTGCCGGCAACGTAGGTCAGGCGACTGCCAAAGGCGCCGAGACAGAACGTCGTCAGATCGGTGTCGGCCTGGGAAAACTCAACGTCCTCCATGGGTATCCCCAACTCCTCGGCGGCGATTTGGCACAGCGCGGTGGCCGCGCCCTGACCGACCTCTCCTTCGCCCGAGAGAATGAGCGCCTTGCCGTCTTCGTTGATTTTGATGGTAGCCGAGCTGCCATCGTAATCCCCGAAGTGACGCTTGCCGCTCACATGCACGGTGCAGGCCAGTCCGAGTCCGGTCTTGGGTTTTTTCGCGGCCCGCTTTTGCTTCCAGTCCATCATCTTCTCTGCCATATCGATGCACTGCTTCAGCTCGCAGCTCGTGACGCGGTTTCCGTGGGGCGATACATAACCTGGCTCGACCGCGTTCACGCGGGCGATCTCCAAAGGATCGATCCCCAGCTCGTGGGCCGCCTCGTCAATCGCCTGCTCCACCGCCCATTCCGCCGAGGGATTGCCGAAACCGCGGAAAGCGCCGGTGGGGATCTTGTTCGTGTAGACGAGATACGCCTGAGTCTTGACGTCGGAGTATTTGTAGCAGGTGTCGTGTCGCAAAGCCGCCACGCCGGTGATGGCCGGGGCTTTCCCGGAATAGGCGCCGTTATCGGCGATGATTCGTAGGTGCTTGGCGCGGATTTGTCCGTCTTTCTTGAAGCCCATCCTGATCCAGGTCTTCATATTGACGCGGGGTCGGCTTCCGGCAAGGAATTCTTCTTCCCGGCTGTTGATGACCTTGACCGGCTTACGCGCTTTACGCGCCAGGATGGCGGCGACGATCGGGTTGTTATCGTCGCAGGATTTCCCGCCGAAACCGCCCCCGACCGCCGCCTGGATGATGCGGACATCGGTTTCCCTGACTCCCAGCGCCGCCGCGACTCGCATGCGTGCCGAAAACAGGGTTTGGGTGTTCATGTGGATTGTGTACTTGCCGTTCGGGGCGTAATCGGCGACGCTACCGATGGTTTCGATTGCGCAGTGCCACTGGGGGATGCTCTCGAAGGTGTCCTCGACGATCACGTCCGACTCGGCGAAGGCCCGCTCGACGCTGCCGCGCTCCACGTCGATGGTCATGGCGATGTTGCGGGCTTTGCCCTCGTGGACGAGCGGCGCCCCTTCCTGCATCGCTTCTTCGGCGTCAAAGACAGCCGGCAGTTCTTCGTACTCTACCTCAATCAGGTTAAGCGCTTCTTCCGCTACGTCCGGATCGAGAGCCGCCACCGCAGCGACCTCTTCGCCTACGTAGCGGACCTTCCCCACAGACAGCGGGTATTGATCGGCGAAGAAGGCCCCCCAGGGCCGCTTGACTGTGTCTTCCGCCGTGACGACGGCTTTGACCCCGCGAAGTTTCTCTGCCTTGCTGGTATCGATGTTGAGAATGCGGGCGTGGGGGTAGGGACTGCGCAGAATTCGTCCGATCAGCATCCCCGGAAGCTGCAGATCGCCGACGTACCTCGCCTCGCCGGTCACTTTCTCGTAGCCTTCGACCCTGGTGACTCTGTGCCCGACGACGGAGAACTTTTCCGCCTCAGCCATGGCTTTTGCTCCCGTGCGTTCTGGCTTCCGCCTTGTAGACGTCGAGGCTTTGTATCCTCGCCTCTATCCGCTCCCGGGGCAGCAGATCCTCTGTTCTTACCTTGTTTTGCACGACTGCCATTACGGACTCGAGAATTTTGTAATAGCCGGTGCAACGGCACAGATTCCCCGACATCCATTCTTTGACTTCTTCCTCGCTAGGGTTGGGGTTGCCGTCAAGCAGGGCCTTAGCGGCCATGATCTGTCCCGGGGTGCAGATGCCGCACTGAAAACCGCCGTATTCAAGAAAAGCCTGCTGCAAGGGATGAAGCCGGCCGTCTTTGGCTAATCCCTCGATCGTGGTGATCTCTTTGCCCTGGCAGGCAATCGCCAGTGTCAGGCAGGAGCTCACGAGCCTTCCGTCGACGGTCACGCTGCAAGCCCCGCACACTCCGATGCTGCAACCCTCTTTTGTCCCGGTAAGGCCGATATCGTCGCGCAGCGCGTGGAGCAATAGCCGGTTCGGCTCGATCTCGATATCGTGCTCTTCTCCGTTGACGTTTAAGACGACGTGTTTTTTCATACGCTCATTCCGCTCTTCCGGTGTGGGTGCGTCCCCATTTCTCTCTCATGGACTTAAGCGTTTCTCCCTTTTCCACTGCCACCCGCGTGGATTTAAGCAGCTCTCCGATCTTATCGTACTCCCCCTGGGCCGCAAGCCGCGCCTCCTCCTCCAGCTCCTCCGGCCACAGGCCGAGAAAGTAGCCGTGCCAAGGCTCTTGGGGCTCCAGCTTGGGAAGCCCCAGCTCCTCCCAGATCTCTTTCGCCCGCTCCATGTACTCCCTTTTGGGTAACGAGACGGGCGGGAAGTCCGCCTTGCGCGTCGCATCGATTAATAGAGACGACTCCATGTTTTCGTAGCGGCTCGAAGGGTGGGTCGCCACCATGCCGATCGGCGTGGCCCCAAAGGGACGGTTCTTTACGACCTTGATGTCTTTATGGGGCTGGGAGCGGTGCGTGATCGCCCAGGTCACTGCGATCGGATCGTGCGGATTGATATCCTCATCCACAGCGATCACCAGCTTCCCCACCCGATCGCCGTATTCGAGAAGGGCGTCCATCGCCTTCCATGGATCCTGATCGTCCCGCTTTTTCATGCGCAGGACGACGTACGGGCGCAGGTTCACCAGCGGCTCCATAAGAGAGACCTCTAGCACGCTGGAGAAACCCTTCTGTCTGAGAGATCGGTGGATGAGGGTCGCCATTCCCATCGCCTTGATCTTGGAACTCTCGCTGGGCGTTACCTGACTGATGATCGATACCCAGATGGGATTTTTCCTGTGCATGACGCAGGTCAGCTCGAAGGCCGGGCTCAAGGTCCTCGGGTCAACGTAGCCCATGGATTCGCCGAAGGGCCCTTCTTCCTCGAGGTAGTCCGTGGGTATGATGCCCTCAAAGACGATCTCGGCCGTCGCCGGCACCTCGATATCGACAGTCTGACATTTGACGAGGCTGATCGGCTCCCCCACCAAACCTCCGGCCAAGGCGAGCTCATCCATCGTCGGAGGCACCTTTTGTGTGGCCGTATAGGAGACAGCCGGTACGGTGCCCACGGCGACCGCCACTTCGAGGGGAATCCCTTTCTGCCGGCATTTTTCCCAGTGGCGGGAGAGATCCTGCGGGGTGCCCGACATGATCCCGCTCCGTCCCGGACCTTTGATCAAGCCGCGGTAGTTGCCGACATTTCGCTTGCCCGTATCGGGATCTTTGGTGATCCAGTGGCCCGCTGTGATGTATGGCCCGTTGTCGAATCCCGGGGTAGAAATGGGAACGGGGAACTCGTTGAAGCCGCCCTGCTGGAGCAGATCGTTCCCCTTGTGGATCTCCTCCATCACCGGTCCGTGGCTGACGATCTCGGGCTCCAGAAGATGATCCATCGCATAGAGCCAGCGATCGGCAACTTCTTCCGCCTGGCATTTCAAGCCCAGGCAATAGATGGCTGAGGAGCCTGCAAGCCCTCCAACCAGCACCGGACTTGAGTACTTTCTCCTTTTGGCATCCGTGACGTTCTCGAAAAGAAAGGCCTTCCGATCCTCCTCCTTCAGGCCCCTAAATTGCCAGCGGACCAGAGGGTGAAGCTCCGTGTCTTTGTTGATTTCCCGCGTGATGTGCAAAAGCTTACCGTGATCCTCCAGCGCGGTGATAAACTCGCGCAAGTCACGATAGGGTTTGGAAAATTTCATGCTTTTACCTTGGGGGTTCTCTATGCTTTTTCGCCGTATTTCGCAAGAGGCGGCCGCAATTTTCCTTGCAAATTCCCAGGCGATCCGTAAGATGGAAGAAAATAGCCGTCTTTTCATGAGTCTGCAAATTTACAGCACGCTGTCCGGGAAGAAAGAGGAGTTTGTCCCACTCAGAGGCGGAGAGGTGCGGATTTACGTCTGCGGCGTTACGGTCTACGACTCTTCCCACATCGGCCATGCGCGTGCCCTCCTGACCTTTGACGTCATTTACCGGTATCTAAAATTTCTCGACTACCGGGTAATTTTCGTCCGGAACTTTACGGATCTGGACGATAAGATCATCCGTCGGGCGCAGGAGGAGGGGACCACCTCTGAGGCGATCGCCGCGAAATACATCGAAGAGTTCTACCAGGATAGTCATGCCCTTGGGCTCCTACGGCCGGCCCAAGAGCCCAAAGCCACCGAACACATCCCCGAGATCATTGCCCTGATCCGCCGCCTCGAGGAAAAGGGAATGGCTTATCAGGTCGACGGCGACGTCTTCTTTCCCGTGGAGCGATTTCCCGAATACGGGAAGCTCTCGCGCCGAAAGCCCGAGGAATTGGAGGCCGGCGCCAGGATCGAAGTCGATGAGCGCAAGAGGTCCCCATTGGACTTCGCCCTGTGGAAGAGAAGCAAAGAGGGAGAACCCTCCTGGGAAAGCCCTTGGGGTACGGGAAGGCCGGGATGGCACATCGAATGTTCCGCGATGAGCACAAGATATCTGGGACAGCCCTTTGACATCCACGGTGGCGGTCTCGATCTCGTTTTCCCCCACCATGAGAACGAGATCGCCCAATCCGAGGCTGCCTTTGATGTTCCCCTGGCGCGCTATTGGATCCACAACGGCTT
Source organism: Deltaproteobacteria bacterium RIFCSPLOWO2_02_FULL_57_26 (assembly GCA_001798455.1). Classification (GTDB taxonomy): domain Bacteria; phylum Desulfobacterota; class Binatia; order UBA9968; family UBA9968; genus 2-12-FULL-57-22. Next base: position 6,186 of record MGSI01000047.1, read on the forward strand.
TCTCAACGTGAACCATGAGAAGATGTCGAAATCGCTCGGCAATATCTACACGGTTCGGGAGATCCTCGATCTTTACGAGCCTGAGGGGCTACGCCATTACTTTCTCTCGAGCCACTACCGTAGCCCGATCGATTTTTCCCGGCAGGGCTTGGAGGAGGCTGAGAAGGCCGTGGAGCGAATCTACGAGACCATGGATCGAATTCAGCGATGCCTTCCGACACCGGGTCCGTCCCGCCCGGATGCCGGGATCTTAGAAGGTTTTCGCCGCGAGATGGACGACGATTTCAACACCCCGAGGGCGATCGCCTTGATCTTCGACGAGGTCCGCTCTCTCAACCGCCTGCTGGATGAGGGTAAAACCGCGGGGCTCGCGGCGCGCTCGCTGGCGCTCCGGGCCGTGGGCGAGACCCTGGGACTTTTGCAGCGCCCGCCGGAAATGTTTCTAATGAACCGGAGGGAGCGCTGGATCAAAAAACAGGGGCTATCCCATGCGGAAATCGAAGATTTGATCCGCAAGCGCGATCGGGTCCGTAAGGAAAAGAGGTATCAGGAGGGGGATCGGATTCGAGAAGAGCTCAGAGCAAGGGGGATAGTTTTGGAAGATACCCCTGGAGGGACCATATGGAAGGTCAAGTGAAGTCTGCCCGCATCGGGCGCGTGATCCTGTCAGGCCTGATTTTTTCGGCCATCGTCCTCCCGTTGCCTCTCAGTTATGCCCAGCAGGAACCCTCGGGACAGGCTGAAGGGGCGGCGCACCTGCAATTGCGCAAGACCCCGTTGAAAACGGGCCAATACCAGGGGAAAGCGGTGGAGGGAGAGGAGCGAGTCGTCAGCCCGGGGGATTCTCTGTGGCGCTTTCTCGTGCAAGAGAAGGGCCTGCCCGAGAGGCGGTTTGGCCGTTATCTGGTCTTGATCGGATCTTTGAATCCTCACATTAAGGATCTGAACATCATCCGCG
>MGSI01000048.1 GCA_001798455.1 Deltaproteobacteria bacterium RIFCSPLOWO2_02_FULL_57_26
GCTCCCTTTCACCCTCGGAATGGAGGGGGCAGGCGCGGTCGACGCCGTCGGGCCGAGCGTCTCGGAAGTGAAGCCGGGAGACCGCGTGGCGTACGCCATGGAACTCGGATCCTATGCGGAATATGCCGTGGTACCTGCCCGCAGGCTCGTCCCCCTTCCGGCTGGGATCGACACTCGCTCGGGGGCGGCCGCCCTGCTCCAAGGGATGACCGCTCAATATCTCGTCCGGAGCACTTACCCTCTGAAAAAAGGCGAAACGGTACTTGTGCACGCTGCCGCCGGCGGGCTCGGACTCCTCCTCATCCAGTTCGCCAAGCAAATCGGCGCCACGGTGATTGGCACGGTTTCCACGGAGGAAAAGGCGCGCCGCGCCAGAGAAGCCGGGGCGGATGAGATTATCCTCTATACCGAAACCGACTTCGTTGCGGCGGTAAAGAGAATTACGAATAACCAGGGCGTGCACGTGGTCTATGATTCTGTCGGCAAGAGCACCTTCGAAAAGAGTCTGGACTGCTTGAGACGGCGAGGATATCTGGCACTTTGTGGCAACTCGAGCGGCCCCGTGCCACCCTTCAACGTAAGCACGTTGGCAGCGAAGGGATCTCTCTTCCTCACCCGGCCGAGCCTGCCGCACTATATTTCGGAACGTGAGGAGCTGCTCGCGCGGGCGCGGGAGCTTTTCGACTGGATCATTGCGGGGAAATTGAAGCTGTGTATCGACAAGAGCCTTCCGCTTTCCCAGGCCGCCGAAGCCCACCGCCTGCTGGAGGCGCGCCAGACAACGGGGAAAGTGCTGCTGATTCCTTAAGATAATGAAATGTTCTCAATCTTGCGGTATTGTGGATCAAAATGATTTGGGGTGCTGAATTTTGATTACCTCGGAGCCGTCAATAAAACTTAGAAAGGATCGGACCAACATGAAGCGCGCACTATCGTGGGGTCTCGTTGCCGCGCTCGTCGCCGCGGCCTTTGTCGCGGTGCCGTCGTATGCGCAGCAGAAGGAGTACGAGCCGCAGGTCGGCCAGGCAGGAAAGGATGTGATCTGGGTGCCGACGCCTGAGGACGTTGTCGATAGGATGCTGCGCATGGCGCAGACTACGGCGAACGACTACGTCATCGACCTCGGCGCCGGCGACGGCAGGATCGTCATCGCTGCGGCGAAGAAGATTGGCGCGCGGGCCCTCGGCATCGAGTACAACTCGAACATGGTCAAGCACGCGCAGGGCAATGTGGAAAAGGCGGGAGTCGCGGACAAGGCGCGGGTCATCGAGGGGGACATCTTTGTCAGCGACTTCAGCCAGGCCACTGTGCTCACGATGTACCTGCTGCCGGAGCTTAACCTCAAACTGCGGCCGCAGATCCTCACTATGCGGCCGGCGACGCGCGTGGTCTCGCACTCCTTCAGCATGGAAGACTGGGAACCCGATGAGGTGTCTGTCATTGACGGCCGGACCGCCTACCTGTGGATCGTGCCCGCCAATGTAACGGGTACTTGGTCGATGGAGCTGACCGGCGCCGGCAACCCGCAAAGGCTTGATGTCACATTCGAGCAACGCTACCAGAAAATCAGCGGCACCGTGGTGCTCGGCCCGGTGCGGGCGGGACTGCGCGAGCCGTGGCTGCGCGGCTTCCAGATCACCTTCAGCTACGTCGACAACAACGGCGTGCGCCGTGATCTCAGTGGGCGGGTTGTCAGCGGCCGCATGGAAGGCTCGTTTCGCGCTGACAACGGCCAGCAAGGCCGCTGGACCGCGACAAAGCGTTAGTTACAAGGAACTCCCCGATCAGAAAGCTGTTCCGCCTACGCGATGAGCTTGGGACTGTCTCCGAGGCAGGGATAGACATTTCCTCCGCGTCGACGTATGGAGGGTCTGCTTTAGTTCGGTGAAGGAAGGGTCAAAAGTAATTCCTCGCTTTTCTGAGTTTCTATCCGGCACCACAGACCAGGCGGAACATGGGTCCATAGGCCGGACCCTCGACCGAGACTCGGCCGCCCGATTGACACTTGGTCACGCCCGGCTAAGCCGGGCGATGAAATGATAGAGACTTGCCGGTTAAGAATGGTCGCTGCTGAGGAGCAGATCGATACCGCTTATCAACTGGCCACTGCTGAAGGGTTTGGTGATGTAGTAATCGCCGCCCATCTGGTATCCCGCGAGGATATCGCGATGTTGGTCCTTCGCCGTCACTAAGATAACGGGAATGGAGGAGGTATCGTTCGCGCCTTTGAGCCGAGCCAAAACCTCCAGCCCATCCATCTCTGGCATCATGATATCGAGAACGATAAGGTCTGGCCTCTTCACCTCCAGCCGCTTGAAAGCTTCCGCGCCACTGTATACACACTCAACCGCGTAGCCATCGACTTCCAGCATCTTTTTCACCACATCTACGAAATCGGTACTGTCGTCGACTACCAGGATTGTTTTTTTGCCGTTCTTGACATTTTCCATTTCAATCCCCCGGTTGGGCTTTTGCCCAAACCTGCCAGTTTTTCCAGCTTACCGGACTGGACCCATTGATGCCATGTGCTAAAAATATGCCAAAACTCACGAACCGCTATCCGAGTGGTAAAAACTCACGGCGAAACAAGCAATTAAGAAGAGGGAAAAGGAGACGAGAGGGGTTGAAGTTGGCAAAATGACAAAAAACGCCATTTCCCAAGACCATCTGTCGGCACAGCAAGAGCCAGCCGGAGACAGAGTAGCGAATCTACGGCACCGCCGCGAGCCGTTCTCCATGCGGCTCCTTGAGGAACACCCCAAGGCCCACGATCCCTATTAGGATTGCGCCCGCCAGCGCCTGCCACGCCACCGAGTAAGAACCGGTCGCATCGACAAGATGGCCGAACAGCGGAGTGCCGAAGATGGCCCCGATCGAATTGACCGAGATCACGAGCCCCATCGCAGCGCCAGTCCGCGCTTTGCCGGCGATCTCGCCGATCAATGCGTAAGAAACTCCCTGATAACCCACCATGCAGATGCCGGCGACAAAGATTAGCGGCGCGATGATAGCGATGCCAGTGCCACCGGGCATGACGCTTAGGAGCAGGGTGATCACGGCGGACAGCGCCCCGACCAGAATCAGGACGACTTTACGCCGCCCTTTAAACAACCGATCGCTGACGACACCCCAACCCACCCTGCCGATCATCGCTCCCGCCTGCGTTAAGGCCAAGGCTCGGCTTGCCCAGTAAGCCGAGAGCCCCATCGCTTCTTTGAGATAGAGGGGGAGAAAAGTGATGAGCGACATCTGAGCCACGAGCATCAGAGCGGTCCCGAGGCTTACGTTGAGCAGGCTCCGAACGCTGAGACGGTCGCGAACTTTTTCGGCGACGCGAGGAGAAGCATCGGGATTGTCCCGCTCCTCTCGCGGGTCGCGCCACAAGGCCCAGAACAAAAATCCGAATAGAAAGTTCATCGCCCCGAACCCCGCCAGCGCGCCGCGCCACCCCACCCAGAGCACCAACGCAGGCCCGAGTAAGGCCGCAAGCACGCCTCCCGCGGGAACACCCGTCTGCTTGATCCCCATCGCCGTGGCACGCTCATCGCGGTAAAACCACGCCATCACGCCTTTGGTCGACGCTGGGTTGAGGAAGCTGTACCCCAGGCCTGCGAAAAAGAACGAGCCAAAGGCCCAGCCAAAGGAAGGCGCCAACGCAGCGGCAGTCGTGAAGAGCCCCAAAACCACGTGGCCGTTCAGCGTAGTCGCGCGAACCCCCAGCCGGTCCGCCAGCCATCCGGCGACGAAGGAGAGCCCGGCCATACCCGAATAGAAGGCGGAGAAGAAAAGGCCGATCTGGGCGCGAGAGAGATTGAGATCCTGCTGATAGAACGGCGCCAGGGTATTGATGCCGTACTGCCCCACCCCGCCAATGACATGCGAGACGCTGATGAGAGCCAGGATGGTCCAGCGAAACCTGTCGCGATCAGCCATCGAATGGGACCTCGCTCCTCAAGCAATCAGTCAAATACCGTGAGCGAGTAGGGCTCGACATCGACAAAGGCTTCGACAACGCTCGGGCCCTTGAGGTTCAACCCCCAATCGATGGCCTCTCGTAGCGCCCGCTCATTCCTGACGGCGCGGCAGGGCACCCCAAAGTAATGCGCCGGGGAGTCGGGCGGGTCACCCAAGTAAACCCCCGAGAGGCCGTACCCTTTGCGCTCTTGTTTGATCTTCATGAGGCTCAACCATCCATCATTCAACACGACGACAGGCACGGCTACTCCGAGCCGCCTGGCCATAGCCAACTCGCCGACCGTCATCTGAAAACAGCCGTCGCCCACGACCGCCGCGACGGGCCGGTCGGGATAAACGAGCTTTGCCGCGTACGCCGCGGGCATGCCGTAGCCCATCGAGGACCAACCGTTCGTGGCGAGGCAGGTCCGAGGAGAATCGGTCCGCCATTGGGTCGCGATTTGATGCGTGTGCGCGCCCACATCGTATACGAGGATCCCTTCCGCGGGAAGTTTGCCCCGCAGGATGTCCAGCGCCCGATGCGGAGCCAGGCCGCGACAAACGGGGCGAAGAGATCGGTCCAGGGCCTCGCGGTGCGCCGCGAGCTCGGCGGGGGACCAGTCATTCGGCCGCGGGGACAAATTATCATTGATGCTTTCGATCGCCCGATCCAGATCACATGCCTTATTAAACAGAAGCGACAGCTCCATCCCGACCTCCGCGGCCTCGGTGCTCACATGGATCACAGGGGTGCGCCCTACCCACTCTTCATAGTTGATTTCAATCGGGTCGTAGCCCACCGCGATGATCAAGTCGGCTTTTCGGACAAGACCCTGCACGTCGGTCCTTCGGGCACGACCGATAACGCCCGCCCAATAGGGATGGCTCTCAGGCAGGAAACCCTTGGCATGAAGGGTCGAGACGAACGGAATCTTTTGGCTCTCGATAAAACGCAAGAGTTTGCGGGCCGACCGACACCGCGTAAAACCAAGGCCGGTTACCAGCAGCGGCCGGCGGGTCCGCTCAAGCGCCGCCGAAATCGCCTGGGCGACCTCGCTAGAGAGATCGGGCAAGCGTGTGGGACTCGCGCCGCTCGTGGAAAACTCCACTGCGTCGGCCAGGGCGACATCTTCGGGCAGATCGAGATGCACAGGACCCGGAGGCTCAGCACACGCGAGTGCCAGGGCCCGCTTCAACGTTGTCCCCACCCCACCGGCCTCAAGGGCAAACGTCGCTTTGGTCAGCGGCCTGAAAAGTGCATGATGGTCGATTCGCATCTGGACGCGCCGGTTGAGCCATGGCGTGGCGACATTGCAGGTGATCGCCAGCAGGGCCGAGCGGTCCAGCCAAGCGGCGCCGACTCCGGTGGCCAGATTGGTTGCTCCCGGACCCAGCGTCGCAACGCAGACGCCCGGGACTCCGGTCAAGCTCCCGACGGTCTGAGCCATGAATCCAGCGGAGGTCTCGCTGGCAGTGAGGACGAAGACAATGGAGCTTTGGCGCAGTGCCTCGATCAAAGGCAAAACGGGACCGCTGGGGATCCCGAACACCCAACGGACACCAGCCTCTTCAAGCAGCCGCACTATAAGCCCGGCGTTATTCATTTACTTCTTAGGCACAAAGACAGCTCTCGGGGCAAAACCCTTAAGCCTTTAACCCTTGACCCCCGAAACTTCTTTTATTACGTCCCGATACGCACCGAATCGGCGGTATCCTGGACCGAGCGGATAATCGATAGCGCGGTGAGTCGCCCGGTGCGCGGATTCTCGCTCGGAACGTTCTCCACGTGCACGAGGAGGCGGCCGAACTCCCCTTCCACCTCGACGTCATGGCAGTTGCGCTTAAGACCAGGGACCGCCAGGATTCGTATCCTGGTCCGATCGGGACCGATACCGGCAAGGCTCACCGCCGCCGAGACGTTGACGTTCGCCGGAAAACCCCGGCAAGCTTCCCTCGCGCTGCCCGAGAACACCTCGCGCTCTTCGCTCAAACCCTTGAGCGATATACCGCGGTCGACGAGATATGGCGCTCCCTCAAGCCCCTCGGGCGGTTTGCGAGTCGTAATGGTGACATGCGTAATTTGACCGACACAGGCAGACTTGATGCCATCGAGCCCGGCGATCGCCCCCGACGGCACATAAAGCTTGCAACCGGTCTCCCTCGCCTGTCCGATGATCTCCGGGTGGTCGAGAAGCGCGCCTACGCTGATGACCATCAACTCTTTCCGCGCGGCGAAAACCTCCCGCGCCAATTCGGCAACCACACCTTGCCCTGCCGCTTCGACGACAAGATCGGAGCGAGCGATCAGCGAGGCGCGATCGAGGTAAGGGACGGATTTCCCGAGCGTAGATAGAAAAGCACGAGCGCTGGCCTCCGTCCGGCTCGTGACTCCGGCGACGCTCACGGCGAGCTTTCCCGCATCGAAGGCCTTCAGCAGAGCCTTGCCGATCGCGCCGCACCCGACAACGCCGATAGATCCCATAGGATAACCTCAGCAGAGCTTTAACCCGCCCCAGCGAGTCTTGTCAACGAGATCCCGCCGCATCAGATCTCTGATGGGATTCCCATTTTCTTTTGGAAAAGAGGGTAGGAGAGCGCAACCAGGGCTAAAAGGAGGAGCACGGCGCTGACCGGGCGTGTGAAAAAAATCGTGGCATCGCCCTGGGAGAGGACCAGCCCCCGGCGAAAGGAGAGCTCAGCCAGGTCCCCGAGCACGAGACCGAGAACCGCAGGGGCCGTCGGGTATCCAAACTTGGCCATGAGGTAGCCGATGACACCGAAGATAAACATGACGTAGAGATCATCCACGCTGTTATTGATGCCAAAGGCGCCGATCACGCAGAGCAGCATGATGATCGATGCAAAGACAGAATAAGGAAGGCGATTGAGTTGAAGAAAAAGTCGAACGCCCCATATAGTGGTGAGAACCATGACCAGATTGGTCAGCAGGGCAGCGATGAAGATCCCATAAACCACGTCGGGTCGCTGAACCAGGAGGAGGGGACCGGCCTGGAGTCCGTGAATCATAAACGCGCCGAGAAGCATGGCTGTGGTATTAGATCCCGGAATTCCCAGGGCAAGGAGGACTGTCAGGGAGCCTCCTGTGGAAGCATTGTTGGACGCCTCGGCGGCGATGAGACCATCCTCAGCCCCATGTCCGAACTTCTCCGGCCTCTTCGACCAACGAGAGGCCTCGCCGTAAGCCAAAAATGACGCGATGGTGGCGCCTGCCCCGGGAAGGGCCCCGACAAGAGTCCCCAGAGCGGAAGACCAACCCAAAAGCCCCAGATGTCCGCGCCACTCAGCCCAACGGGGAACTTCGACGCGCAGCCCACGGTACTCCGCTGATTCAGTCTTTTCCTTAAAGGGCTGCTCGGCCTCGGCAAAGATCTCGGAGGCCGCCAACAGGCCCACCATGGCTGTGACAAAACCGATTCCACCTAACAGGACAGAGGTTCCAAAAGTGAAGCGCTCCGCCCCCGTAATTCCATCCGTCCCAACGGTGGCCAAAAAAAGACCGAAGAGACAGGAAAGAAATCCCTTGGTCAAAGATCGGCCTGAAAGGCTCGACACCACGCTCAACCCCAGCACCATGAGCGCAAAGTATTCGGCCGGACCGAAGGCGAGGGCAAAGCTGGCAATCAAGGGGGTGGCGAACATCATGACTAATACACTGAAAAGGCCTCCCACAGCCGAGGCAATAATGGCGATCCACATGGCCTTGGCTGCATGTCCCTGCTTAGCCATCGCGTGCCCTTCCACGACCGTGCATACCGCCGAGGGCTCGCCGGGTATCCCGAAAAGGATCGCAGTGATAGAACCACCGGTGATAGCGCCGCAGTAGATTGAAACCAACATGCTGAAGGCCGTGACCGGATGCATGCCAAAGGTAAAGGGAATACCCAGGACCACAGCCATAGAGGCGCTGATTCCTGGAAGCGCGCCCGCCACGACCCCCCACAGGCTGCCCAAGAAGATAGCCAGGAGATTGACCGGCTGGAGCACGGTCATGAGTGCGGTCAGGTAGTGCTCAAGCATAATTGCCCGTCAGTACAGCATCCGGCTAAAGGTCAAGAAAACGCCGCTCCCGCGGGGAAGGGGAATCTGAATGAATT
>MGSI01000049.1 GCA_001798455.1 Deltaproteobacteria bacterium RIFCSPLOWO2_02_FULL_57_26
TTGAAAGCTCTCGCTCACGATCACACCCTCACCCGCCGCCGCCCGTTCCAAGGCGCTCCCGGCATCCCCTTCAGCCATCGGAAGCCTACGCACTTTGCGTGACACCCGGGCAGAAAAAGACTCGATGAAAATCGGCTTCCCCTCGTAGGTGGAGCGAATCAGGCGGTACAGGTCGACGACCTCGACCCCCGGCATGGCCTCCAATCGATCGGCGAGATCTTCCCTGAGAGGCACGTTCTTCGGCCCCGCCGTTCGTGCCCCCGAGTGCACAACCAGGTCCGCCGTCACCATCTGATCGATCCAGGTGAGAAGCGAACCCCGCACGCTGTGGACGAATGCCGCAACCGTAAAAATTGCCGCCAGGCTGATCATCAGCGTGGCTACAGTGATCCCGGAGCGCACGGGGCTGCGGCCGAGGGTGTCGGAAGCGATCCTGGCTTCAATCCATGAGGAATGCGCCAGACCCCTTCTCACTACCTTCGCCCAACCGAGCACGAGGAGCGGGGCAAGAAAGGAGAGCCCGAGCAAAAAGATCAGCATCGCGACCACCCCCAGGCTGAACCTCTCCACCGCGCCCAAAGAGGCGGGGGAAAAGAAGATGAAGAGCGGGGATAAAATCAAGAAAAGAAAGCCGACGATGGAGGCGCGGGAATAAAGGCCCGCAAACCTAGGGCTCCAAGCGGTTTGACGAGCGCCCTCCTGAGCGGTGACCGTCGTGGCTTCCCAGGCGGGATGAAAGGCGGCCACGACCGAGACTCCCAAGCCGCTTCCAAGAGCGATCCAAAACTCCCACTGGGTCAGGGGACTCCTGGCCAGATCAAGCCAGAGAAAAATATTGCGTACCGTCTCCCCCACAAAAAGCAATGCCCCTTGGGCCAGCACCACCCCGGCAAAAATTCCCACCAGGGATCCCGGAAGGGCGAGGGATAAGGCCTCCAAGAGGAACAGGATGAGGACTTCGCCGCGCCGCATGCCCAGACAGCGCAGGAGGCCGATCTCGCGCTTGCGCTGAACCACGGAGACTGAAACCGTGTTGTAAATCAGAAAGAAGCCGACAAAAAGGGCGATCAGGCTGACGAAGAAAAGCCCGAGGCGAAACGAGCGGAGGAGCAAATCGATCTGCTCCCCTCGCTCTTGAGGCCGGGAAACCTCTGCGGCTCCTCGCAGTCGCTCGGAGAGCCTTTGCTTTACGGTCTCAATGTCTTCTCCCTTTTCGACGGTAAGGTCCACGCCGTCGAGCTTTCCTGCTTTGCCAAAAGCGATCTGGGCTACCGGCAAATCCATCAAGGCGAAATTCCCGCCGAAGGCCCGGGCCGTCCCCTGATCGCGCAAAAGGGCGCGCACCGCATATCTTCGAGTCCCTTCGCTCGTGGCCAGAACGATCTCAGATCCCACAGGAAAGCCATGGCGCCGGGCAAACGACTCGGTCAAGGCTATGGAATCAGGCTGGGCGATAAAATCGAGCGCGCGCTCCAGACCGAACGGGGCGCCCATAAACTCGTGCTCGCGGATGGTAAAATCGCTGAGAAAATCGACGCCGTAAACGAAGAGTCTCTCCGCCTTAAGGCCCACGACGGGCGAAAAGCTCTCGACCACTGCCACCGCATCCTTGACCCCCGCGGTCTCCCGGATAACTGGAAAGAGGGATTCGCTCACCCCGCTCTCCGCGTTAGTCACCTGCAACACCGCTTTGCCCGCAAGCAGATCGATCGTGTGCTCGAACGAACGGATGAGGCTGCGGTTCACTACGGCGACCGCTACGATGACCGCGACTCCGAGGACGATGCCGAAAAAGGTCAGCGCGGTGCGCAACCGGTGACGGCCACAATGGCGTAAGGAGAGAAAGCGCAGCAGCCGGAGCACTATGATGGCTCCTCTTCGATCGCGCCGTCCCGGAGGTGGATGACCCGATCGCCGTACTCAGCCGCCTCGCGGTTGTGCGTCACCATGACCACCGTGCAGCCCGCCTCATGATTGACGCGGCGAATAAGCTGCAAAATCCCCTCGCCGGTCTTCGAATCGAGGTTGCCCGTAGGTTCGTCGGCGAGCAAGATCGGCGGGTGAAACGCCAGAGCCCGGGCGATGGCGATGCGCTGAATCTCCCCTCCCGACAACTCTTCCGGGAGGTGGTCGCTGCGGGCCGTAAGGCCCACCCGTTCCAACAACAGCTTCGCCCGTGACCTAGCTGGCCCCGTGGATTGCCCGTCCAGGATTAAAGGCAGCATGACGTTCTCCACAGCGGTCAAGGTGGGAAGAAGGTTGAAGAATTGAAACACGAAGCCGATATGGCGCCGTCTCAAAAGAGTCATCTCGTTATCCGAGATTTGTGAGACAATCCTCCCATCAATCATCACCTCCCCGCGCGTCGGGCGATCCAACCCTCCGATCAAGTGAAGAAGTGTGCTTTTTCCCGATCCGCTTGGCCCCATGATGACGACGAATTCGCCCTTCTGGATATCAAGCGACACTCCGGCCAGCGCGGCGATCTCACTCCTCCCCTGCTGATAAATCTTATGGAGATTGATCGCCCGGATCATCCGGAGACAGCTCCGTGGGTAAGCCTGAGGACCGGGACCTCGAGCGGCGGCGAATCGCCTCTTGCTTGGTAGGTCGCTTCAATCTCCGCCAAGTTTTTTCTGACGCCCTCGACGAACGCAGCCAGCCCAATTCCCAGGTGATCGGGAGGATAAACCTCGATCTTGGCGAGGCCCGCGCGCCAGAGCTTGATCGCCCCGATGAGAACCCCCTGCTCCCATTTGAAGTATCCTGCGGCAATCTGGATTATGCCTTGATACAGTTGCCGGTCCTCGCCATGCTCCTCCAGCCAGATCTCCTCCAGGGTTTCGTGGCACTCAAAGAATTCCCCGCGGTTGAACTGTTCGATGCCTTTGAGAAATCGCGGATCGAAACGGTCTTCCATAGACGCGTGGCTCGTGCGGGTGCGAGGTTTTTCTCCGCCCCTTAATCCTTTACACTAATCTGCTTTAATTATTCCATAGTTCTTATAGCATGGGGCTAGCTGTGGGGGACAGAGAGACACCGGGAGAGGAGATGATCCAGGCAAAAGTCGAGGCCCTGGCCTACGGGCCCTATGGAGTCGCGCGCCCGCAGGGGCATGTCGTCCTGATCCCTCGCACGGCACCCGGAGACGAGGTGAAAGCGCGTATCGTGGCAAGGAGGGCGAATTATGCGATTGGCGAAATCGTCAGTCTCGTGACGCCCTCCCCTGTACGCCAGGAACCCCCATGCCCGTATTTCGACGGGTGCGGGGGGTGCCCGTGGCAAGCGGTACAGTATGACGCCCAGCTTGCCGCCAAGCAAAAAAACGTCGAAGACGCATTGAGGCGGATCGGGAAACTGAGCGGGTTTGAGCTTTTCCCCATCTTGCCGTCGCCAAGCGCTTACCATTACCGGCGCCGCGTACGCCTCCACGCCGACGGGCAGAAAAGGCTTGGCTACTACCGCGCCTTTTCGCACGACCTGATCGAGGTTGATTCCTGCCTCGTCGCGGATACACAGGCAAACCTCAGGCTGGGCCAGGCCCGAAATTGGCTGCGAAGCCTCAAGACCCCCGTCGAGCAGCTCGAGCTGGTCGTCGGCGACCAGGAGGACCCGGTCGTGTTTGCCGGAAAGGCCGGTGGCAAATTCGCGCGCGACGATGATTCCACGAGCTCTCACTTTCTGAAAGCGCACCGGGAAATCGGCGGGCTCATCCTTTTTGGCCGCGGCTGGCGTCGATCCTGGGGCCAGGGGAAGGTTCTGATCCGATTGGCAGAGGATCTCGCGCTCCAGATCGATGCGGAGCTCTTCAGCCAGGTCAATTCCGAAGGCAATCTCCAGCTCGCACGCGAACTCCTCGCGTGGGGAGGATTTCATCCCGGCGACCGCGTCCTGGAGCTTTACTGCGGAGCGGGAAACTTCACCCTGCCCATAGCCAAGCACGCCCGTGAAATCGTCGCCGTGGAAAGCCATCCTCGATCCATCCAGAACGGCAGGACCAACAGCCAACTCAACCGCCTGAGCAACATCCGCTGGATTTGCTCACCCGCAGACCAGGCGGTCAGGACGCTTCGCGGAAAGGGGGAGAGCTTTACCAAAATCCTGCTGAACCCGCCACGCTCCGGGGCTAAAGGATTAGAGGACGACCTTGCCTCGCTGGGAGCGGAAAAGATCCTCTATGTCTCGTGCGAGCCTCCAACGCTCGCGCGCGACCTCGCCGCGCTCGACCGCAAGGGATACAAGCTCGTGCGGGTCCGGCCCGTTGACCTTTTTCCTCACACCTATCACGTGGAAGCGGTGGCCGAGATGGTGCGCCGTTAGCGTGTCCTCACCGTCCCACTCAAGGACGATAGCGATTTGAAACAGGGCCGTGGAGCAGTCATCGTTGGAGTCTTGAGCCCGGACCCGGTCGGAGCGGGTTGTAGAGAGAGGTCCGTGTGATATACACTACCATTTGATTTGAGGAGGTACCCGGATGGCGCAACTCAAGAAGACTGCCACGCCCAAAGTAACCATCATAGCCAGCAAAGGAGCTAACCAGGCGATCAACTATCTCCTGGAAGATCGGGATGAGCTGGAATGGTTGGTGGCCATCGGCCGCAATCGCTCGGGCGATATTTTCTTTTACGATACCGGGGGCGACATCATTCAGGACCTAGGCGCCCTCGAGTACATCAAGGAGAGCATCCTGCGCGACTATTTTGGGGAACCGGATGAATAAGAGGAAATATGCGCCAGACCGGCATTGCGCATCTCCCGCTCCATGGAGGCAAGGCACCCTCGTGGCTGTTCCAGAGGATGGTCCGGTTGGGGCGGGAAATCGTTCGCCTCATCGTTGAAGACTCTGGCCCGGAAGAGTTCTTAGCCCGGATCTCCGACCCCCACTGGTTTCAATCCCTCGGTTGTGTCCTTGGCTTCGATTGGCATTCCTCCGGAGTCACGACCACCGTTTGCGGCGCCCTCAAGGAAGGGCTTAGAGGAACGGTCAAGGATCTCGGGATCGTCATCGCCGGAGGAAAGGGGGCGACCTCGCGCAAGACCCCATCGGAAATCCTCGCCGCAGGCGAACGATTCACCTTAAAGCGCGATGCGGACGAGCTGGTCTATCTGAGCCGGCTCACAGCTAAGATCGATAACAATGCCATTCAGGACGGCTTTCAGCTCTATCATCACAACTTCTTCTTCACCCTCGACGGTTCCTGGGCGGTGGTGCAGCAGGGCATGAGCGAGCGCTTTGCGCGGCGCTATCACTGGTACTCGGGAACAGTCTCGTCTCTTACTTTGGAACCGCACTCCGCCATCTCGACCAACCTGCTGAGGGAGCGGGCTTTGAACCTGGTAGCCGCGGAAAGCGCCAGGGCGCAGGAGGTCATCACGGAGCTGGCAAGAGAAAGACCCGAGAAGATCAGCGGCGAACTGGAAAAGCTCAGAACCCTTTCCCTTCCGGCTCACCATGAGGTCTCTCTCAGCGATCTGCACCCGGAATCGATTGAGAAGGTTCTGCTCAGAACCTACCAAGCCCAGGCAAAGGATTTCGAGAAGCTGCTCGGCCTGCCCGGCGTTGGCGCCAAGACGCTCCGCGCCCTAGCCCTCCTATCAGAGATCGCATACGGAACACCGGCCTCCTGGAAGGACCCGGCTAAGTTCAGTTTCGCCCACGGCGGCAAAGACGGCCATCCGTATCCGGTGAACCGGCAGGGGTATGACCAGTCAATCGAGATCCTGCGCCGCTGCCTTGAGCGGACGAAAGTCGGGCAAGGAGAAAAAGAGAACGCTATCAAACGGTTGCAGAAGCTTTCAACAGCACCCGCGAAAGGGAGAATCTCATGAGTGCAGTGGTCTACAAGGGATTCCGAAAAGAGGAGATCGAGTTTCACTTTAATCCCCAGGTGGCTGTGCCGGATCATCCGCGGTGGGCGGAGGAGAGAAGGAAGGCAAGTCTACGGGTGCGCGGAACCGTAAAATCGTGGCTCAACGTCCCGTACGGGAACTCGCCGCGGCAGGTGATGGATATTTTTCCAGGCGATAAGGCGGGCACTCCGGTGCTCGTCTACATCCATGGAGGCTACTGGCGCGGCGGAAGCAAGGACGACAATTGCCAGTTCGCGGAAGTTTTTGTGCGGCGCGGGGTGACTGTGGTGGTTTTGGAACATGACCTCTGCCCGAGCGTGACGGTTACAGAGATTGTCCGGCAGGCGCGCTCGGCCGTCGCCTGGGTCTACGGACATATTTCGGCTTACGGAGGTGACCCGTCGAGGCTTTATCTTTCCGGTTCGTCCGCTGGCGGGCATCTCGTGGCCATGGCGCTCGCCCATGACTGGGAAAAGCAAGGCCTTCCGCGCCA
Source organism: Deltaproteobacteria bacterium RIFCSPLOWO2_02_FULL_57_26 (assembly GCA_001798455.1). Taxonomy (GTDB): domain Bacteria; phylum Desulfobacterota; class Binatia; order UBA9968; family UBA9968; genus 2-12-FULL-57-22. The sequence goes on from MGSI01000049.1 coordinate 6,344, forward strand.
CATGATCAAGGGCGCGGTCGCCATCTCCGGAGTCTACGATCTCGATGCCGTGCTCCACGTCAGCGTCAATGAGGAGATCCGACTGGACGCGGAGAGCGCGCGGGAGAACAGCCCCTTCCTGCACCCACCTCTTCCTTACACGCCGTTAGTTGTCGCCGTTGGTGGCGGCGAGCCGAGGGGCTGGAAACAGATGTCGGAGGATTTCTTCAGGCTTTGCAGGGAGCGGGGCGTAGAGTGCGAGTACCTTGAGATTCCGGACGCCCACCATTTCTCGCTCTCATCGCATCTAGCAGACCCCGATAGCCCTCTCGCTCGGGCTATCCTCACACAGATGGACTTGGCACCCGTTAAGTCCTAAAATTGAATTTATGGAGACATTGGAGGGGCAGCAAGTCATAGAAAGGGATCCCTCTATGAGATGCCCCTATTGCGCGGCAGTCTTGCAGGCCGACCTGCGGACACATCGCCACATACAGGACAGGGCCGGAGTTTGGGAAATCTACTCCGCAGTATGCGCTTCCTGTAAGAAGGCTATGATCCTTTTGACGACGGAGAAGAAAGAAAAAGACAGCCCCTACATGGAGATACAGGCGTGGCCTAAAGAGGTGAACCGCCCACTTCTTCCTCCGGAGGTGGTCGAGCCATACGCGAGCGACTACTACGAAGCTTGTTTCGTCCTCGCTGACAGCCCTCGGGCCAGCGCCGCTCTGAGTCGGCGCTGTCTCCAAGCGCTCCTTCGCGAGAAAGCCGATGTC
>MGSI01000050.1:0-359 GCA_001798455.1 Deltaproteobacteria bacterium RIFCSPLOWO2_02_FULL_57_26
CTCCTTGGAGAAATCCGGTATGTCTATCTGCGGGAGAACAAATTGGGCTTCGAAATTGCTCGGGCCGCTATCGAGGCAGAAGCAAACCTGCGGATATTGCCCATCACCGTGCCGCTTGCCATTCATGCGGCCGAGATCAGGAGACGCTACTACTCAAAGAAAAATGTTTTTTCTTACAATGATGGCCTCTACCTGGCCTCCGGACTAGCCGAACATGCCGGCCTCATCATCACCACGGACCCGCACCTGCTGGGTGTCACCGAACTCAAGTCCATCCTTCCCAGCCAATACCGGTAAAAATGAAAGCGGGTCTGTTCGATAGGCCCTTCTGATGTAGCAGTGCAGAAACGGAGTCAGAG
>MGSI01000050.1:398-3087 GCA_001798455.1 Deltaproteobacteria bacterium RIFCSPLOWO2_02_FULL_57_26
ATGACTCTGACCCTTTAGGGACACAAAAGGGGACGCAAACCTTTTTCTTGACCCAACGAGAAATTTCACCTGCTGGTGATCTGAATGTCATCAAGTCGGTCGTGGGCGACCACGGCATGTGCGTAGGCCAGACAGGCTCGAATGTCTTCAGGTTCAAGGTCAGGATAGTCCGATAGGATGGACTCGGCGGTCTCACCCTGCGCTAGCAAGCTCAGGATAAGCTCCACAGATATCCGCATCCCTCGAATGATTGGCTTGCCACCGAAGATTTCCGGATCGGCAGTGATCCTTTTCAGGAGTTCTTGATCCACCATATTGGCGCTTCCCTCCAGATACTATCTTGGCACCGCCGAGAGCAAAGCCTCAAGGAGTCGCTTTCGCTCGCTGTTCATAGGATACAATGCCGAGAGCGGATTGACCAGAGGTAAGAAATCAGGCTGAGGAGGCAAAGGCATTGGGAGATTTCATGCAGCCTCTACGCTGACTTTTAGCTTTAGCCCCCCCTGATTGACGATGTCCTGCAGAGCGAGAGCTACAAAGCTCTGTTCCGAATGCCCTAGTATCCTGGCGAACCTCGCGGCGCGCTCCGGACTCACAAACTTACGGCCTTTCTCGATGTCACACAGGTGCTGCTTTGAGATGCCGAGCTTCTTGGCGAACTCAACCTGAGACATCTCCTCGGCTTGGCGCATCGCTTCGATCAGTCCGCCAAACGTTAGCTTCCCGACCAGGCTTTCTAAGAACTTCATCGCATCACTTTTTTTCTTAGTACTCATGGGGATGCACCTCGATAACCTTCACGATTTTTACTTCGCCTCCTTCAATCACATAGACTGCACGCCATTGTTTGTTTATGTAAATCGCCCTTTGTCCGGCGCGGTCACCCTTCAGCGCATGGTCATGCCAACCCCGCACTTTTCGGACTTCTTCCAGCCCATACTTCTCAATATCATCAACCCACTTTTGAAACTTAATGACCAAAGCCTTGGGTGTCCTCATCAGGTCTTTCTCTGCTGCGCGGATATCGACCTGGTGGATCATGAATCACGGTACTACTAATTGGTGTACTCTGTCAATAAGCCGGAGAGGAAGGTTCTGCGTAGGTCGTAGTTTGACCTAACAGCCTCTTATCGGATACCCTCCCCTCAGAAGAGTGATTCAAGTTGGCCCGGTTCTCTTTTGTCGCGGCTCGAAGGGGCTGTAGAACGGTGACACACCGCATCGTCGTCGTGGGCGGAGGCATTTCGGGCCTGGCGGCTGCCCATCGCTTGATTGAGCTCGGGCGGGAGCGAGGTCTTGCCGTCCAGGTCACGCTGCTCGAAGCTGGTGAGCGCTTGGGCGGCTCCATTTTGACGGAGCAAAGAGATGGGTTTCTTCTCGAGGCGGGGCCGGATTCCTTCATTACCGAAAAGCCCTGGGCGCTTCGGCTCTGCGATCGCCTGGGCCTGAGCTCGCGTCTGATCTCGACTAACCCGGGCCAGCGAAACGTTTATGTCGTCCATAAGGGCTTGCTGCAACCGCTCCCCGAGGGATTCATCCTGCTCGCTCCGACGCGCCTGTGGCCCTTGATTCGAACCCCGCTCTTTTCCTGGCGCGGCAAACTGCGCATGACCACGGAGCCTTTTCGCATGCGGCAGAACGTGGACGGGGACGAAAGCCTGGCGTCGTTTGTCCGGCGCCGCTTTGGTCGGGAAGTGTTGGAGCGGGTGGCCCAGCCTCTCATCGGTGGGATCTACGCGGCCGATCCGGAAAAACTTAGCCTGGGGGCTACCATGCCTCGCTTCCTAACGATGGAGCAGAGCCGGAAGAGCGTGATCCTAGCGCTATGGTCCGAACAGCGCCGTTCTCGCGCCCGGCGGTCTGAAAGCGGGGCGCGCTGGAGCCTCTTTGTCGCACCCCGTGGCGGCATGCAGGAGCTGGTAGATGCCGTCTCGAGCCGCCTCCCGGAGGGTGTGGCGCGCCTTCGGGCTAAAACCACAGAGATGAGCTGGGATGGAGCGGGGAAGGCGTGGCTCGTTACCACGAGCCAGGGGAAGTTTGTGGCTGACGGCGTCATTCTCGCGCTGCCCTCCTATCACTCCGCTTCTCTTCTCTCTCCTTTTGCCTCTGAGCTCGCCCGAGATCTCGAGGCTATCCCGTATTGTTCCACGGCTACGGTGAACGTGGCATATCGTGAAGACCAGATTCCCCGTTCCCTCAACGGCTTTGGTTTCGTCGTGCCCGCGATCGAGGGGCGAAAGATCATCGCCTGCTCTTTCAGCAGCGTGAAATATACGGGCAGGGCGCCGATTGGATATGTGTTGCTCAGGGCCTTTGTCGGTGGGGCGTTGCAGCCTGAGCTTTTTAAACGGGATGACCGGGCGATGGAAGACAGCGTGCGCGAGGAACTTTCCAGCCTCTTGGGCGTGAAGGCTGCGCCGCTATTCTGCCGCATCCAACGCCATCCGCGCTCGCTTCCCCAGTATCAAGTCGGCCATCTAGAACTCGTCCAACGCGTGGAACAGTGCCTACGCAAACACCCCAGTCTTGCACTCGCGGGTAATGCCTACCGGGGGGTGGGGATCTCGGATTGTATCCACAGCGGAGAGGAAGCTGCCGAGAGGCTTTTGGAACGGTTAACGATAAAATAAATAGGAGGAGGAGACACTTCTATGAAAGCAAGGGGAAAAGCCATGAAGGGGCGGGCGGC
>MGSI01000050.1:3097-10147 GCA_001798455.1 Deltaproteobacteria bacterium RIFCSPLOWO2_02_FULL_57_26
GAAAAGCCATGAAGGGGCGGGCGGCTGGAGCGCGCCTGTGGCGCGCTCTGCGGGTGTTGAGCCTGGTAGCTCTGCTCGTGGCGGTGGTGTCAAGTGTCGGGGCTGCGGAGCGTGTCTCTATCGGTCACGCGGCCATGCAGCCGCGGGTGGCCCCGCTGTGGGTGGCGGCTGATCGGGGGCTGTTCGCACAGGAAGGCGTGGAGGTGACGATCGTTCTCATCAACGGTGCCCCCACGCTGCTGGCCTCGCTCACCGCGCGGGAGCTCCAGTTCGGGTACACCGGGGGATCGACCGTCCTGGCGGCATTCGCGGGCGGGTTGCCCGTCAAAATGCTCGCCGCTTTCACCAACAAGGTGTCGTTCGACTTCGTGGCCCGCCCGGGGATAACGCGGCCCGAAGAGCTGCGCGGGAAACGCGTGGGAGTGCAGAGCATCGGCGGCCCGCTTTGGATGGGAGCGATGCTGGGCCTGGAGTACCTGGGCCTGGAGCCAGTCCGGGACAAGATCCACATCCAGGTTGTTGGGGCCCAGCCCCAGCTCGTCCAGGCGCTTCAGGCCGGGGCGATCGACGCCACAGTGGTGGACGGCATCTTCAGCCGGCCTCTGAAGGCCCAGGGGTATGCCATCCTGGCGGAGCTCCCTACGGCCAACATCCCCTTCGTCGGTGAAGGGGTGGTCGCCCTGAAGAGCACTGTGGAGCAGAACCCTCAGGTCGTGGAGCGCGTGCTTAGGGCGCTCGTGCGCGCCGTGGCCTTCATCCAACAGCCGGGCAATCGCGAGGCGGTCATCCAGATCCTGGCCCGCCGCCTCCGAATCGAGGACCCGCGGCGCGCCGAGGATGGGTACCGGGATATGCTGCAGATGATCGAGCGCAAGCCGTACCCGTCGCTCGAGGGGCTGCGCAATGTGCAGAGGCTCCTCGCGCGCCAGAATCCAAAGGTGGCGGCACTCCAGGTCGAGGACGTCGTGGATACACGTTTCCTGCGCAAGCTGGATGAGAGCGGCTTCACCGACGGGCTTTTGGGTACCACTGGCGCCCGCTAGCGAAGCGCCCCAAAAATTCCACCGCGCCCCAGGGCTAGGAATACCTTCGGGAAAGCTATCTAATCTCCTGTGGACTTAGATGTGGCTCGTAAAGCATCTGGATAATGATTCCATCAGGATCAGCGCAGTAGAAGGAGGCGCTACCGTCCCGGTGGATTTTAAAGGGGTGGACGATCTTGACACCGCGCGCGCGAAATTCCTCTTCTAGTTCCCTGATTCGCTCTACGCTCTCAACCACGAAACCCAGATGGTCCAACTGTTGTCCGGCAGGCGAGGGAGCGAAGTTCGGAGCCGTCTCGTGGAGGGCAAGATTGTCGCAACCCGAAGAGAGATAGACATTTTGCGGGTCCGGCTCCCACACCACTTCCATGCCGAGCAGCTCTTGGTAAAAGGTTTTCGAGCGCCTGATATCCTTAACCTTCAGGGCGATGTGGCGCATGCCCTTAAGGCCTCTGATAGCTGCCATAAGAAACACTTTATACCATAGCTTATAGCCCTCAGCCATCAGCATTTCAGGCGCGAGGCGTGAGGCGGTAGGCAATAGAAAGAAGAAGGGACATTAACAGTCTAGTGCCTGTTGCCTTGTGCCTATTGCTTCCTCTCCTCTTGCGGGAGAATGGGAAAAGAGAGATAGTTTTTGTGTATGAAAGAGGCGCTGTGGTGGGAAACCCAGGAAGACGGTCGCATCCTCTGCACCCTCTGCCCACGGTACTGTAAAATCGGAGAGGGCCAGGCAGGTTTCTGCTACATCCGTAAGAATATCGGCGGCAAGCTCTATTCGCTCGGGTACGGTAAATCGACCGGATTCGCCATCGACCCTATCGAAAAAAAGCCGCTCAACCACTTTCTGCCGGGAAGCGGGATTCTGAGCTTCGGCACGGCGGGGTGCAACCTGGGCTGTCGCTTCTGCCAGAACTGGAGCATCAGCAAGGCGAAGTGGGATGAGGCCCAGAGCCTCGTGGCCGGTCCGGATGAGATCGTGAAGTTTGCGCTGAGGCACAAGGTTCCGAGCATTGCTTTCACCTATAATGATCCGGTCATCTGGGGTGAGTTTGTCATCGACATATCCCGGCTCGCCCGCGAGGCCGGTCTCCACAGTGTCATGGTCACTGCCGGTTACATCACTGCGGAGGCACGCCCGCAGGTCTTTCGCTACGTTGACGCGGCCAACGTGGACCTAAAGGGCTTCACCGAGCGATTTTATCATAAGCTTACCTTCTCCCATCTCGCTCCCGTCCTGGATACGCTCAAGTGGCTTAAGGACGAAACCGACATCTGGTTTGAGATCACCAACCTGATCATCCCGGGCGAGAATGACGACCCGGAGGAGACCCAACGGATGTGCGAGTGGATCCTCGAGAACCTCGGCGACAGTGTTCCTCTTCACTTCACTGCCTTCCACCCGGATTTCAAAATGATGGACAAGCCGCCCACGCCGGCATCGACGCTGAGACGGGCGCGTCAAATTGCCCTGACCGCCGGCGTCAAATTTTGCTACCTGGGAAACGTCTTCGATGATGAGGGGCAGACCACCTACTGTCCAAGCTGCCGCCGTGCCTTGATTCGGCGGTCCTGGCATGATCTCCTTCAGTATGATCTTGTCGGAGATCGCTGTCCCTGTGGTCAGAGGATCCCCGGTTTCTTTGTCTCCCCCGAAAGGCCTGCCCTCGTTCGTCGACGCCGCGCATCCCTTCATTTCCAATAACCGGTTCGCCAGCGGGCAAGCCGAAAGCGAGTTTGTAATTTATCGCGAAAGCCGCGTAGAATAATTTTCTCGTATGGCCAAAGCACGCAAGCCCTCCCCGAAAACGATTCCCCATCTGTCCATCCTGGAGGACATCAGCACGGTCATCAGCCGCTCCCAGGATCTTCAGCAGACGCTCCGCAGCATCGTCGCGATTGTGGCCGAGCGGATGGAGACCGAGGTCTGCTCCCTCTATCTTCTCGACCGTCAGAGGAATCGCCTCACCCTGTGCGCGACGATGGGATTGGATCAAGAGTCGGTGGGGAAGGTTTCTATGGGAATCGATGAAGGGCTGACCGGGCTGGTGATCGAGAAGATGGGCGCGGTGATGGTGGTCGATGCCCTTGCCCATCCGCGTTATAAGTATTTCCCTGAAACCGGTGAGGAGCGCTTTCATTCGTTTTTGGGGATTCCCTTGATGGAAGGGAAGAAACCTCTGGGGGTCCTCGTGGTGCAGACCTCGCGGCGCCGCGAATTCAATCGGGACGAGATTCGGCTCGTCAAGGCTATCTCGAATCAGGCGGCGAGCATCATCATTCAGGCGCGCCTCTTGGATTCCCTTAAGGACAAAGAGCGGGAGGGCAAGGAGTACCATAAGCGGCTCGTCGATGCCCTTAGAAGATTGCGCTCCTACGAGGGGAAGCGGCGTGAGGGAGGGATACGCGGAGTCCCCCATAAATGGAGGGGACGTTTAGCTGGGCTCGCAGCGTCGCCGGGATTCGGTCGCGGCACAGCCTTTGTCCTGAGGCTGCGCATGGATTTGCGCTCGGTTAAGGCAGAGCTAACCCGAAATTCTCCGCGAGAGATCGAGAGATTCAGGGCCGCCGTAGAGAAGGGGATCGCCCAGATCGAAGAACTCAAACAGCGCATGAGCAGGTTTATCTCGAAGGAAGAGGGGGCCCTTTTTGATGTCCACAGGCTGATCCTGGAGGATCCCACCATTATTGAGCAGATCGAGACGAAAATCCGCAAAGAGCGCTACGTTGCGGAATATGCGGTTAGCAGCGTCTTCGAACAGCATCTCCAGTCCTTCACTCAGATCGAGGATGAATATTTGAAGGAGCGAGCCGCGGACGTCCGAGATGTCGCGCAGAGGCTTTTAGAAAACCTCTCCGGGATCAAAGAGGAAACGCTGGTAATTCCCCGGGAGGCGATTCTGGTGGCCGATGATCTTTCGCCTGCCGATTTGGCCGTGATCGAGAGGGACCGTTTCCGGGGCATTGTCCTGGCCACGGGTGGCGTGACCTCGCACGCTTCCATTCTCGCCAAGTCCTTTGAGATACCCAGCGTGGTTGCAGTCGACGGTTTGCTCGAGTCCGTGCGGCAGGGGGACTCTCTCATCGTGGATGGAAACTCCGGCCTGGTCTATACCAACCCGAGTGAGGAGGTCATTAAGGAATACGATCGGCTGGAGCGCGAATATCTAGCTTTTAATCGAGAATTGGATGCCCTGCGGGAGCTTCCCGCGGAGACCCAGGACGGACACCGAGTCTCCCTCTATGCTAATATCGGGCTTTTGAGCGACCTCACCTTAGCTCAACTTCACGGTTCCCAGGGAATCGGGCTTTACCGCACGGAAATTCCTTTTTTGGCGCACCGAGATTTTCCCAGCGAGGAGGAGCAGTACACGTTGTACCGGCGCATCGTGGAGGCGATGGGCGGCATGCCGGTAACTATTCGGACTCTGGACATCGGAGCCGACAAGTATCCGGCCTATGTGCGCCGGGCAAGGGTGGAACCCAACCCCGTTTTGGGTTGGCGCTCGATCAGGATTTCACTCGAACTGGCCGAGATCTTTAAAGCCCAGCTGCGGGCGATTCTGCGGGTGGGAACCTTGGGTCGGGTCCGGTTGCTGCTGCCTATGGTCTCTAGCTTGGAAGAAATCCTAAGAGTCAAAGAGCTTCTCGCAGAGGTCAAAGGTGAGCTGGAGCGTGAAGAGGTCCCCTTCGATTCCCAGATGGAGCTGGGAATCATGGTGGAGGTTCCCGCGGCGGTCCAAATGGCGTCTCGCCTGATTCGCGAGGTGGATTTTTTGAGCATCGGCACCAACGACCTCATCCAGTACATTTTGGCCGTAGACCGCAGCAACCGTAAGGTGGCTGGGCTCTACGAACCTCTCCATCCAGCAGTGCTAGCCGCGCTGACACATGTTATCGAGGTGGCGAAGAGACAAGGCAAGCGCGTGGGCATGTGTGGGGAGATGGCGGGGGATCCTCTTTGTACGCTGCTCCTCCTGGGCATGGGGCTGGATGAGTTCAGCATGGAATCCCTCTTCATCCCCGTCATCAAGAAAATTATCCGCTCCGTGACTTATCAGGCAGCCAAAACCTCGGCCCAGATCGTCCTCCAGATGGACACGGTAGGAGAAATCAAGAAATACTTATTCGAACAGATGCGCGTCCTCGGCATGGTAGAGCTTATGGAGCTTTACCACTAAGGTGGAGTGCGGCCCGGAGGTTTGGCGCCCGTATTGATTTTTGGCCATTTTGGGGCTATCGTTCTAACGATCGTTCGAACAAGTCAAGTCAAGTTGAAACAGGGGGCGAGATGAAGAAAATATCCACATTTGATGACTGGATTGATTGTTTCCACGAGTGGCAGAAGGACATCGGTTACGATCCTGCCCTTCTCGGGGACTATAAGTTCGAAGCCAAGCACGGCGAGCTCCACTCCTCGGAGATCGAGTTCGGAGACTTCCGCGGGCGGGCCAAATGGGAGCGCGTGGAGCAGATCCCCAATCAGTCCATCCGCGACGCCCTGCTCAACTTGATCGTTTATCAAGGGGATACGGAATTTGCCTCAGTGGAGCAGCAAAAGAACCTGCTGGACACAGCCCCGACGGAATACGATCACAAAGCGTTAATCCGAGTCAACAGCGATGAGATGCGCCACGGTTGGCAGATGTGTTATCTCCTCGTGCAGTATTTCGGCGATTCGGGCAAACTAGAGGCGCAGAAGCTTCTGGAACGCCGGGCCAATCAAGGAAGCCGGCTTTTGGGGTCTTTCAATCAGCCGGTCAACAATTGGCTCGACTTTTTCACCTATACCCAGTTCGTGGATCGAGACGGAAAGTTCCAGCTCACCATGCTGACTCATTCCTCCTTTGCTCCGTTGGCGCAAAGCGTTGCCGCCATGCTCAAGGAAGAGTTCTTCCACATGTTTACCGGCAACACGGGGCTGACCCGGATTCTTAAGTCGGGCAAGATTCCGACACCGATTATCCAGAAGTATTTCAACAAATGGCTTTCGACCGCGTATGACCTTTTCGGCACGGACCACTCCTCCTCAGCTCAATGGGCCTATGTCTGGGGCTTGAAGGGGCGTTACGACGAGCACGAGGCGAAGGACGACGCAGACAAGGGCCGGCTGAATGAGCTTTCGCGGGTTCAGTACTTCAACGAATGCCAGCGGTTGGTAGATGAGTTGAACAAACTCATCCCGAAGGATCAGCCGAAGCTAGGGATCCCTGACCTCAAGTTCCGCCGCGCCATCGGGGATTACGCCGGGAAGCCTTACAGCGTCGAGGGCAAATTGCTTGCAGAAGAAGAACACGCAAAGTATTTGGCCGAAGTCCTGCCTGGCCCCGAAGACGAAAGGATCTTGGGCGAGATCTTCAGAGAAAAAGACTGGGTGGTGCAGATGAATTGATGCATCCCGACAGGATGCGAAGCTTGTTTGCGGCAAGGAGAGGCTTGTGAAGCGGATCTGCCTGGTCTGTCAGAACGTCGACTGCAAAAACCGCGGCTCCGAGGAGATCATAAGGGAGCTGCAACAACGGGTTTCGGAGAAAGGTCTCAACGATCTGGAGGTCCGACCTTACATGTGCTTCGGGGCTTGCCAGGAAGGTCCCAACATTGTCCTTTACCCGGAAAAGAGCTGGTATGCCGGCGTCAAGAAGGAGGACTTGGATGAAATCCTGGCCCATGTGGCGGGGGGGCCTGAGGTGAAGAGACTTGACACCATTGATTCCTCTCTTAAAGATCTCATCTATCAACTTTTGGATTCGGGGGTTTTCTAGGTGCTGGAGGGCGTCCTTTTCCCACGAGGAGTGGTGGAGGAGAGAGAGAGCCTGAATGAGTACCGTGCCCGGGGCGGTTACGGCGCCTTGGAAAAGGCTCTGCGCGAGCTTTCCCCCAATCAGGTGCTACGGGAGGTCGCCGATTCAGGTCTGCGGGGTAGGGGCGGAGCGGGTTTTCCCACGGGGCAAAAGTGGGCTTTTACCGCAGAAACTTCCGAGCAACCCCACTACGTCGTTCTCAACGG